>DATAYA010000318.1:0-16143 GCA_036272815.1 Acetobacteraceae bacterium | reverse complement strand
GACGCGGTGCGGCGACGATGTCGCTGTGGGAGCTGTCGCGCTCTGACTGCATCATCGTGATGGGCTCCAACATGGCGGAGAACCATCCGGTCGGTTTCCGGTTCGTGGTGCAGGCGCAGGCGCGCGGCGCGACGGTGATCCACGTCGATCCGCGCTTCAGCCGCACCTCGGCGCTGGCCGACATCTATGCGCCGATCCGGCCGGGCGCCGACATCGCCTTCCTCGGCGGCATGATCCGCTACATCTTGTACAACGACCTCTGGTTCCGCGAATGGGCGATCGCCTACACCAACATCGCGGCGATCGTCACGCCCGAATACCGGGACGCCGCCGAGAGCGGATTGTTCTCCGGCTGGCGCGAGGATGACGGGTGCTACGACAACGCGACGTGGCAGTACGACGGCGAGCGCGTCGAATCGCCGCTCGCCGAGCACCACGACAGCACGACGGAGACGCTGTTCGGCGCCAGGGAGATGAGCGGCAAGCCGCCCGAAGACCCGACGCTGCAGCACCCGCATTGCGTCTATCAGATCCTCCGCCGGCACTACGACCGCTACACGCCGGAGATGGTGGAACGCGTCACCGGCTGCCCGCGCGAGACCTTCATGAAGGTGTGGGACATCTTCGCCCACAATTCCGGCCGCGAGCGCACCGGCGCCTTCTGCTACGCCGTCGGCTGGACGCACCATTCGACGGGCGTGCAGATGATCCGCGCCGCCTCGATCGTGCAGGGTCTGCTCGGCAATATCGGGCGACCGGGCGGCGGCATCATGGCGCTCCGGGGCCATGTCAGCATCCAGGGGAGCACCGACATCCCGACCCTCTATAACATGCTGCCGACCTATCTGCCACAGCCGAACGCGATGAAGCCACACCACTCGCTGAAGCAGTTCCTGCAAGCCGAGCAGGTGCCAACCGGGTGGTGGCATAATTTCCCGACATATTTTGTCAGCCTGCTGAAGGCCTGGTACGGCGAGCACGCGACCGCCGCGAACGATTTCTGCTACGATCACCTGCCGAAGCTCTCTGGAGATCACTCGCAACTTCCGACCACGCTCGAGACTGCGGACGGCGTGGTAAGGGGCCTGTTCGTGCTTGGCCAGAACCCGATCGTGGGCTCGGTCAATTCCGACCTCTTGGAGCACGGCTTCTCCAAGCTCGAATGGATGGTGGTGCGCGACAGCTTCATGACCGAGACCGCGAACTTCTGGCAGCGCGGCCGGCTCGTCCAGCGCGGCGAGATGTCGCCTGCGGATGTCGGCACCGAGATCTTCCTGATGCCGGCTGCCCTCGCGGCGGAGAAGGACGGCACGGTGACCAACACGCAGCGCCTCGTGCAGTGGCACGACAAGGTCTGCGAGGCACCGGGCGACAGCCGCTCGGACGCGTGGTTCATCGTCCATCTCGGGAGGCGCCTGAAGGAGCTTTATGCCGGCAGCACCGCCCGGCGCGACCGGCCGCTGCTGCACCTGACCTGGGACTATGCGCTCCAGGGCGAGCGCGCCGAGCCCGACATCGAGCAGGTGTTGCGCGAGATCAACGGCTATACCTGCGCCGACGGCAGGCAGATCCCCAGCTTCAAGGATCTCAGGGACGACGGCAGCACCGCCTGCGGTGGCTGGCTCTACACCGGCGTGTTTCCGCACGAAGGCCAGAACAAGGCGCGGGGACGAAAACCCGACGGGCCGGATGGTCCGGGCACGCACCTGGACTGGGCCTTCGCCTGGCCCGCCAACCGCCGCGAGATGTACAACCGCGCCTCCGCCGATCCCGCCGGAAAACCCTGGTCGGAACGCAAGAAGCACATCTGGTGGGACGAGGGCGCGGGCAAGTGGACAGGGTTTGACGTGCCCGATTTCGAGGAGGAGAAGCGTCCCGACTACGTGCCCGAGTGGTCGGCCAATCCGCAAGGGATGGAGGCGCTGTCGGGCAGCGACCCGTTCATCATGCTCCCGCACGGACGCTGCATGATTTTTGTCCCGTCGGGCCTGAAGGACGGGCCGTTGCCGACCCATTACGAACCGCTGGAAAGCCCGATCCGCAATCCGCTGCACGAGTGGCAATCCAACCCGCCGATCAAGCTCTGGCCGCGGCCCGGCAACGAGTACCACGAGGTCGGCGACCCGCGTTTTCCCTACGTGTTCACCACCTACCGCCTGACAGAACTGCATTGTGGCGGTGTGGCGACGCGCGCGATCCCGCACACCGCCGAATTGCAGCCGGAGGCGTTCGTCGAACTGCCGCCGGAACTCGCCGCCGAGAAGGGTATCGCCTCGCGCGACTGGGTGGTGCTCTCGACGCTGCGCGGGGAGGTGGAGGTGCGCGCGCTGGTGACACCGCGCCTGCGGCCGCTGCACGTCGATGGCCGCACCGTGTTCGTGGTCGGGATGCCCTGGGTGTTCGGCTGGGAAGGCTACGCGCGCGGCGACATCGCCAACGCGCTGCTCGCGATGTTCGGCGATCCCAACACCAGCATCCACAGCACCAAGGCGAGCACCTGCAATCTCCGGAAGGGACGGATGGCCCATGCCTGACACGCCGACCGCGCCGGCTCCTTCGGCAGGCGACGTCTTGGCCCGCCTCGACAGGCTGCTGGCCGACCGGCCGCATCGCATCGGGCACGATTTCTCCGAGGCAACGCGCTGCATCACCGCGCTGCGCCAGCAGATGATCCTGGACTTGCGCCGCGGCGACGCACCCGCCGGGACCGAGGACCGGCTCGCGCGCCTCAACGCCGTGCTCAGCGTGGTGGTCGGCACGCACTACCCGATCGGCGCTCCGAAATGGGCGCACATGCAGAGCGCCCGCGACGCCTTCGCCGAGCTGGCCCGCAGCATGGCGGAATGAGCAAGCCGATCGAGGACTACGCGCTGATCGGCGATCGTGCGAGTGCGGCCCTGATCGCGCGCGATGGCTCGATCGACTGGCTGTGCTGGCCGCGCTTCGACAGCGACGCCTGCCTCGCCGCCCTGCTCGGGAGCGAGGAACACGGCTTCTGGCGGATCGCGCCCGCAGCGGCCGACGCGCGCAGCACCCGCCGCTACCGCGACGGCACGCTGATCCTGGAGACCGATTTCGAGAGCGGCCAGGCCGCGGTGCGGGTGATCGACTTCATGCCGCTGCGGAGCGACACGGTCTCGCTGATCCGGATCGTGGTGGGCTTGCGCGGGCAGATGGCCATGCGCTCCGAACTGGCCACCCGCTTCGATTACGGGCTGATCGCGCCGTGGGTGCATGAGCGCCGCGACACCTGCTTCATCGCGACGGTCGGCCCGGACCTGATCGCGCTGCACGCCGATGTGGCGTTGCAGGTCGAATCCCAGCGATGCGGTGCCGACCTCACGGTGTCCGCCGGACAGCGCCTCGCCTTCCGCCTGTGCTACGGAAGCTCGACCGCACCCCTGCCTGTGCCCCCCGATGCGGAAGCCTGCCTGCGCGGCACCGAGGAATGGTGGCGCGAGTGGGCCGGGCGTTTCACCAGGCCGACGCCGTGGCGGGATGCCGTGCGGCGCTCGCTGGTGACACTCAAGGCGCTGACCCATCACGAAAGCGGCGGCCTCGTCGCGGCGCCGACGACATCCCTGCCGGAGACACCTGGCGGCAGCGCCAACTGGGACTACCGCTACTGCTGGGTCCGCGATGCGACCTTCACGCTCTCCGCGCTGCTGAACGCCGGCTACCAGGCGGAGGCGCGGGCGTGGCGCGAGTGGATGCTGCGCGCGGTCGCCGGCACGCCGGAGCGGCTGCGGATCATGTATCGCATCGACGGCGGTCGGCAGATCCCGGAGTGGCAGGCGCCGTGGCTGCCGGGCTACGACGGCGCCACTCCGGTGCGGATCGGCAACAAGGCGGCGGCGCAGGAGCAGACCGACGTGGTCGGCGAGCTGCTCGACGCGCTGCACCTCGCCGAACGCGCCGGCATCGACGCGAGCCATGCCTCCCGCGCCTTGCAGGAGGCGCTCGCCGAGCGCATCGCGCAGGTCTGGCGCGATGGCGGTCAGGGCCTCTGGGAGAGCCGCGGCGATCCGGCGCACTACACCTATTCCAAGGCAATGTGCTGGGCCGGGCTCGACCGCTTCCTCAAGTGCCGCGATGCGCCCGATGCCGCCCGCTTCGCAAGGCTTCGCGACGAGATCCACGCGACCGTCTGCGAACGCGGGTTCCACCGCGCACGCGGCCACTTCGTCGCCGAGTTCGACGGCGACGCGCTCGATGCGAGTCTGCTGCTGCTGCCGATCATCGGCTTCCTCCCCGCCGGCGACGAGCGCATCGCCGCCACCGTCGCGGCAATCGAGCGCGACCTGGTCGCGGATGGTCTCGTGTTCCGCAAGCACCCGGCCAGCGGCGCGGAGCAGCAGGGCGCGTTCATCGCCTGCACCTGCTGGCTTGCTGACTGCCAGTCGCTCCAGGGCCGCCGCGAGGCAGCACTCGCGACCCTTGCGCGGGTGCTGGAAATCCGCAACGACCTCGGCTTGCTCTCCGAGGAATACGACCTGAAGCGGCGTCGCCTCGCCGGTAATTTCCCGCAGGCGCTCAGCCACCTCGCCCTGGTCAACACCGCACTCGGTCTGTCCGGCCCGGTGCTGACCCGCGGCGGCGGCTGAGCCGCCCGCCCGTTTCACGGGAGAAACGGGAACGGGCCGGGATAATCCTCCACATAGGCGATATGGCTCACGATCCCGGATGACGCCGTCCAGGCGTGCAGCTCGAAGCCCGCCGGCTCTAGCACCAGCTCCGACGGCGCGTCCGGCCGCAGGTCGAGCGCCACCTGATCCGCGACCGAGGGTGCGATCGAGACGACCGCATGTCCGAGCCGCGCCGTGATCGCCCGGTGAACATGGCCGCAGACGATGCGCTCGACCTGCCGGTGCCGCGCCACCACCTCCGCGAAGCGGCGCGGCTCGCGCAACCCGACCGCGTCCATGTACGCGAGGCCGGTGGCAAACGGCGGGTGGTGCATCCCGATCAGCGTCGGCCGGTCTGGCACCCGCGCCAGCGTGGCGTCGAGCCAGGCGAGGCGGGCGTCGCACAGCTCCCCGGCCGCCGAGCCCGGCGCCAGCGTGTCGAGCATCACGACGCGCACCGGCCCGTCCTCGACCACATACTGGACGAACCCGCCCTCATGCCGCGTGCCGGGCAGGTGCGCGATCATCGCCGCGCGGTCGTCGTGGTTGCCGGGAATGACGCAGACCGGGATGCGCACGTTGCGCGCCAGCATGTCGGCGAGCAGCGCATAGGCCGCCGGCTCGCCGCGATGGGCGAGGTCGCCAGTAATCAGCACCAGGTCGGGCAGCGGATCGAGCCGCATCACGGCGCGGAGCGCCCGTTCGGTGAGCATGTTGCTCTCCACCATCCGGTTCGCGGCCTCGCCGCGGGGCCGGCAGTGCAGGTCGGTCAGTTGTGCGATCAGCATCGGCGCTCCGGACGGCAGGACTGCCTATTGCTTGCAAGGCTGGTGTTTGCAAGGCTGGACTCGGACCGGACCCGTATCGTAATCCGGCTTTCCCAGTCCTGCCAACCTCGCACTCGCGCGAAACCGACCCATCTGACAGCCGTTGACGGGCTAGGGAGCCACCGATGGGTCATGCGGGGACGGCGGCCGGGATCGGCCGGCTGGGAGAAGTGCGCGCGCACACCGACCGGATAGCGGGCGCGCTGAGCGCCGAGGATCAGTGCGTGCAGTCGATGCCCGATGCGAGCCCCGCGAAATGGCACCGGGCGCACACGACCTGGTTCTTCGAGGAATTTCTGCTCGCGCCGCATCTGCCCGGCTACACGCGGTTCCATCCGGATTTCAGTTTCCTGTTCAACTCCTACTACGAGAGTATAGGCAAGCGGCATCCGCGCCCCGCGCGCGGAATGCTGACCCGGCCGCCGGCGGAGCGCGTCGATGAGTACCGCGCCCACGTCGATGCAGCCATGCGTCGGCTGCTTACCGCGCCTCCCGTCGACCTCTCTTCCCTGGTCGAACTCGGGATGCACCATGAGCAGCAGCACCAGGAATTGCTGCTCACCGACATCCTGCACGCCTTCGCGCAGAACCCGCTGCTGCCGGCCGCCTGCCCGGGCTGGCAGGCCCCGATCCCTGTCGCCGGGCCGCCGGCCTGGCTCGACTGCGATGGCGGCCTGGTCGAGATCGGTCATGACGGCGGCGGCTTTGCGTTCGACAACGAGGGGCCGCGGCATCGCGTCTTCCTCCGTCCCTATCGCCTCGCCGATCGTCTGGTGCGCAATGCCGACTGGCTCGCGTTCATCGGCGACGGCGGCTACCGCACGGCCACCCTCTGGATGTCGGACGGCTGGGCCGCCGTGCAGGCCGAAGGCTGGGAGGCGCCGTTGCACTGGGTCGCCCGTGACGGTGGGTGGCTGCAATTCGGCCTCGGCGGCGCGGTGCCGCTCGATCCCGCGGCGCCGGTGCGGCATGTGAGCTGGTACGAGGCGGAGGCGTTCGCCCGCTGGGCCGGGGCCCGCCTGCCGACCGAGCCCGAGTGGGAGGCCGCGAGCCTCGACCCGCGGCTGCACGAGGCCGGCGGCCACGTCTGGCAGTGGACCGCGAGCGCCTATCTCCCCTACCCCGGCTTCCGGCCGGCTGCCGGCGCGGTCGGCGAATACAACGGCAAGTTCATGGTGAACCAGATGGTCCTGCGCGGCGGCTCGATGGCAACTTCGCCCGGCCATGCGCGTCCCACCTACCGCAATTTCTTCCACCCCGACCGGCGCTGGCAGTTCACCGGCCTCCGGCTGGCCCAGGAGGCCTGAACCATGCCCGACGGCAGCATCACGGCCACCCGGCCGCAGGAGAGCGTCGCCGCCGCGGCGCTCGCGGGCCTCACCGCGTCACCCAAGACGCTGCCCTCCAAGCTGTTCTACGACGAGGAGGGCTGCCGGCTGTTCGGCGCCATCACCGCGTTGCCCGAATATTACCCGACGCGCACCGAGCTGAAGCTGCTGGGCGAGATCGCGGGCGATGTCGCGTCTCTGGTGCCGCCGGCGGCGAGCCTTGTCGAATACGGTGGCAGCGACGAAAGCAAGGCCGCGATCCTGTTGCGCGCGCTGCGCTGGCCCGCGTCCTATGTGCCGATCGACGTGGCCGGCCCGGCCCTCGCCGCAATCCGCCGGCGCATGGAGCTCAGCCATCCCGAGTTCGCAGTGGTTCCGGTCGAGGCCGACTTCCTCGCCCCGCTCCGCCTGCCGCCGGACGTGCCCACGGCGCGACGCGTCGGCTTCTTTCCCGGCTCGACCGTCGGCAACCTCGAGCCGGCGGTCGCCCGCCGGTTCCTGGCCGAAGCCAAGCGCACGCTCGGCGCGCGCGCGCAATTCCTCGTCGGCGTCGACCTGCGCAAGAGCCCGGACGTGCTGGTTCCGGCCTATGACGATGCGGCCGGCGTCACGGCGGCGTTCAACCGCAACATCCTCCACCACCTCAACCGCGCAGCCGGCGCCGATTTCGATCCCGAGGCGTTCGACCATCGCGCCATCTGGAACGACGCCGAGGGCCGGATCGAGATGCACCTGGTCAGCCGCCGCGCGCAGAGCGCCACCGTGGGCGGGCGAGTGATCCGCTTCGCCCGCGGCGAGACGATCCACACCGAGAACAGCTACAAGCACACCGAAGCCGAGTTCGCCGCCCTCGCGGCCGCGGCCGGGTGGCACCGCCAGCGTCTCTGGACCGATGCGGACCGGCTGTTCTCGATCCACCTGCTCGGGGACCGCGTCCCATGACGCGCGCGGCCCTGGTCGGACTGGCGTTGCTGCTTCCTGCGGCCGCGCTCGCGCAGTCCGCCGGGTCGCACCGCACCGGGCCGCAGACGCTGGTGCCCGCCCCGTCGCCCAATCCCGACACGCCCGGCGGCGCCGCGCAGAGCGGCGTGATCCCTCCGCCCGCGCATGTCGACCCCGGCATCGCCCAGCCGCCGCCGCCCGTGCGCGGCGCGATGCCGGTGATCCCGCCCCCGGGTGCGCCAGGGGGCAACCCGCGGGTCAAGCCGAAATAGGGCCGTCTGCCGCTGGCGGCGCCGCCGCCGCCCGCCTATACCGGCCCCGGCGTGCGAGGAGGATGGGCGGCGATGGCGGTGCGGAAGATCCACCCTGACGCGACGGCCGCACTTGCCGGCCTGCTGCGCGACGGCATGATGATCCATTCCGGCGGCTTCGGCCTCTGCGGCATTCCGTCGGCGCTGATCGAGGCGATCCGGGCATCCGGGGTGCGCGACCTCACCATCGTCTCCAACAATGCCGGGATCGACGGCGTCGGCCTCGGCCGGCTGCTGGAGACGCGGCAGGTGCGGCGGATGATAAGCTCCTATGTCGGCGAGAACGCGACCTTTGCGCGGCAGTATCTCGCGGGCGAGCTGGAGATCGAGTTCAACCCGCAGGGCACGCTCGCCGAACGCATCCGCGCCGGCGGCGCCGGCATCCCGGCCTTCTACACGCCGACCGGCGCCGGCACCGCGGTCGCGGAGGGCAAGGAGCAGCGCGAGTTCGACGGCAAGCTCTACGTGATGGAACGCGGCCTGCGCGCCGATCTCGCGATCGTCCATGCCTGGCGCGCCGATCCCGAGGGCAACCTCGTCTATCGGATGACGGCGCGGAACTTCAATCCGATCATGGCGACCGCGGCCGCGATCACGGTCGCCGAGGTCGAGGAGCTGGTCGCACCCGGCGGCTTCGATCCCGACCTCATCATGACGCCCGGCATCTACGTCGATCGGATCGTCGTGCTCGACCAGGTCGAGAAGCGGATCGAGAACCGCACCGTGCGCAGCCGGCCGGCGGCCTGAACCGAAGAAGGGGAGCAACACCCGATGCCCTGGACACGCGACGAGATGGCGGCCCGCGCCGCGCGTGAGCTGCACGACGGGTTCTACGTCAATCTTGGCATCGGCATCCCGACGCTGGTCGCCAACCACATCCCCGCCGGCATGTCGATCCAGCTCCATTCCGAGAACGGGATGCTGGGCATGGGGCCGTTCCCGATCGAGGGCGAGGAGGACGCCGACCTCATCAACGCCGGCAAGCAGACGGTCACCGCGCTGCCGACCACGAGCTTCTTCGACAGCGCCGCGAGCTTTGCGATGGTGCGCGGCGGGCACATCGATCTTTCCATCCTCGGCGCCTTGCAGGTGGCGGAGAACGGCGACCTCGCGAACTGGATGATCCCGGGCAAGATGGTCAAGGGCATGGGCGGGGCGATGGACCTCGTCGCCGGCGTGCCGCGCGTGGTGGTGCTGATGGAGCACACGGCGAAGGACGGCTCGCCGAAGATACTCAGGCGCTGCACGCTGCCGCTGACCGGGGCGGGGGTGGTGAGCCTGATCGTGACCGAACTCGGCGTGTTCGACGTGACGCAAGACGGGCTGGTGCTGGTCGATGTGGCGCCGGGCGTCGGGATCGCGGAGATCAGGGGCAAGACGGAGGCGGCGTTCCGGCTGCATCCGGAACTGGCGGCGAAGGCGGCGTAGGCGGCTGCCGCGGGCCGTTACGCGGCAATCTCCTCCAGCATCTGTGCCAGCGCCTCGGGGGCGGTCACCATCGCGTCGTGGCCGGTGCCGATCTCGCGCGACGCCCAGCCCGGGCGGCCGAGCACCCAGCGGCGGGACTGGTCGAGCGGCGCATAAACCGGTGCGGTGCAGGCGATGTAGGTGCGCGGCAGGTCGTTGCCGACCGGGTTCGCCAGCCGCAGCTTGTCGGTCATCGTGCGGAACGGGTGCGGGGTCATCCGCCGCGCCACCCAGTCCGCGTCCGGCCCCGGCGGCAGGCCGAAGAAGGCGGTCGGCGGCGGCGGCACGCTCAGGCCGCGGTCATGCGCCATCGCCGCCTCCCGACGGCCGGCGGCGCGCTCCGGATCGACGTCCGCTTGGCTCTGGCCGTCCTCCAGGATGCGGCTGTCGAGATAGACGAGGTGGCGCACCCGCGCCGGCATGCGGTCGGCGACGCCGGAGATGGTGATGCCGCCGAAGCTGTGCCCGACCAGGATCGCGTCGGTCAGTTCCTCCGCCTCGATCAGGCCGGTGACGTCGGCGATGAAGGTCTCGAGCGAGACCGCGTCGGTCAGCAGGTGGCGTCGCTCGCCGAGGCCGGTCTGGGTCGGGGTGAACACGGCGTGCCCGCGCTCGCGCAGCAGCTTCGCGACCCGCGCCCAGCACCAGCCGCCGTGGAATGCACCGTGGAGGAGAATGAACTTGCGAGACATGCGCGCCCTATAGCGGCACCGCCCCTTGCCGGGAAGCACGGGCTGGCGCAACTCGGCCCGCGATGAGCCCTTACGACCCGGATGCCGCGGCGCGGCGCGCGCTCGCCCGCCATCGCACGATCGCGACCGCGCTGCTGCTGCTGATGGCGGCCCTCACGCTCGCCAGCTACGCGCTGCCGCAATCGACCTTCTCCAACCTTTTGCAGGCGGCAGCGAAGGCGGGCTTCATCGGCGGCATCGCCGACTGGTTCGCGGTGGTGGCGCTGTTCCGCCACCCGCTCGGGCTGCCGATCCCGCATACCGCGATCCTGCCGGCGCAGAAGGAACGGCTCGGGCGCGCGCTCGGCCGCTTCGTCGCCGGCCACGTCTTCACCCAGGACCAGGTGGCGGCGGCTCTCGCGCGGATCGATCTGCCGGGCATCCTGCGCCGCTTCCTCGCCGACCCGGCGGCGGCGCGGCCGGCGGCGCAGGCGCTCGGCGCGCTGCTGCCGCGGCTGCTGGGGAGCCTGGAGGATGGCCGCGCGCGGCGCACCCTGGCGCGCATCATCCCGCGCATTGTCGGCAGCGCCGATGGCGGCCGCGTGGTCGGCCGCGCGCTGCGCGGGCTGGTCTCCGGCGGCCAGCACCATGAGGTGCTGACTTTCGTGCTGGCCGAACTCAAGACCACGCTCGCCGCCAAGCAGGACCAGCTCCGCGCCGCCATCGAGCAGCGCGTCACCGAGCACGGCGGCAAGCTGGTCGGCTGGGCGGTCGGCGCCAGCATCGCCAACCGCGTGCTGATCGCGGTCAATCAGGAGCTCGACCGCATCGGCCCCGACAGCGCGCTGCGCGAGGCGTTCGACGAATGGGTGAACCACGAGATCGCGCGCATCGAGGAGGACCCGGAGCGCGCCGCCGAGATCGGCCGCGCCATCCGCGGCGTCGTCGCGCACGAGACGGTGCAGGCGTGGCTCGGCGACATCTGGACCCGCGCGCGCCGGGCGCTGGAGGCGGATGCGGGCCGCCCTTCCGGCCGGACGGTGGCGCTGATCGAGGGCGCGTTCGGCAATCTCGGCACCATGCTCGCGGCCGACCCCGCGGCGCGGGCGGCCTTGCAGCGCGGTGCCGAGCAGGTCGTCGCGCGGCTGATGCCGGCCGCCCAGGCGCAGCTCGCCGATTTCATCGCCAGCGTGATCGCCGGCTGGGATACCGCGACGCTCACCGACCGGCTGGAACTGCGAGTGGGCAAGGACCTGCAATACGTGCGCGTCAACGGCACCCTGGTCGGCTTCCTGGTGGGCGGGCTTGTCTATGCCGTGCTGCACGCGACATTCGGCTACAGCTTCTGACGGAGATGCCCGGATGCTGCGCCTCTCGGTGCTCGACCAGTCGACCATCGTCACCGGCCGCGCGCCGGCTGCCTCGATCCGCGAGAGCCTGGCGCTGGCGCGGCATTGCGAGGCGCTCGGCTATCACCGCTACTGGCTGGCCGAGCACCACAATTCCGCGGCGATCGCCGGCACCGCGCCCGAGGTGCTGATCGCGGCCATCGCCGCCACCACGACGCGCATCCGGGTCGGCAGCGCCGGCGTGATGCTGCCGCATTATTCGAGCCTCAAGGTCGCCGAGCAGTTCCGGGTGCTGGAGGCGATCGCACCGGGGCGGATCGACCTCGGCCTCGGCCGGGCGCCGGGCTCGGACGGGCTCACCGCCTATGCGCTCAACCCGAATGCGGCGACGGCGGCCGACCACTTCCCCGCACAGGTGCGCGACCTGCTGGACTGGCTCGCCGGTCGGCCACTGGTCGAGGGCCACCCGTTCCGCGACATAAGCGCCCAGCCGGCGGGGCCGGGGACGCCGGAGGTGTGGATGCTCGGCAGCTCGGATTACGGCGCGCAGGTCGCCGCCCATTTCGGGCTGCCCTACTGCTTCGCCCATTTCATCACCGGCGGCCGGGGCGCGGAGCAGGCGATCGGCCTCTATCGCGACACCTATCGCCCGAGTGCGGCGCACCCCGCCCCCCACGCGGCGCTCACCGTCTGGGGACTGGCGGCGGAGACCGAGGCCGAGGCCGAGCGGCTTTTCTCGTCGCGCGCGGCGTGGTGGCTGGGGCGGGAGCGTGGCGAGTTCGCTCCCCTGCCCTCGCCGGAGGAAGCGGCCTCCCGCACCTATACCGACGCGGAGCGCGAGAGCATGGCCCGCCTGCGCCGCCGGGCGATCCTGGGCACGGGCGCGCAGGTGGCCGGGATGCTGTCGGAGCTGGCGGCAGCGCATGGCGTCGAGGAGGTGGCCGTGCTCACGACCACGCACGACCCCGAGGCGAGGCGGCGATCCTATACGCTGCTGGCCGGTGCCATGCGCGAGGCTGCGCCGGCGGCGGAGCGGGCGGCGGCCGACTGAGGGGTTGGTGCCGTCGCGGCCCTATTCTCGACGCCGTGGCGGCACCGGCGCGTTCAGCACCTTGTCGGTCAGCTCCGCCTTGACGTCGAAGGAGGACCGCACCCCGAAATCGCCCCGGTGCGCCGAGAGCCAGGCATCTGCGGTCCGATAGCCGGCGTCGCGCAGGGCGGAGAGGAAGCTCCAGGAGGTGCTGCTCTTCGACACGAAGCCGAGTTGCTCGGCGAAGGCATCATTGCGGATCGCATGGAGGAAAATAGGCTTGTAGCGGCCGGCATAGGGCACGCCTGAGGCCGCCAGCTCGGCGAGCAGCCGGTTGATCGCCTCGATCGCGTTTACCTCCAGGACCACCGAGGCGTTGAAGGTGATCTCGTTGAGCCGGTCCAGGATGCCGCTTGCGGTGCGGGGCGGCATCGCATCGCGGTGGAACGGGTTGACCAGGACCAGGAGCAGGTCGGCGGCGTGGTCGAGCAGCGGCGAGAGCGCCGGGTTGCCGAGATAGCCGCCGTCCCAGTACGGGACGCCGCCGATGCTGACGGCCCTGAACTCGGTCGGCAGGCAGGCGGAGGCGCGCAGGGAAGCGGCCGAGATATCGGGCTGCGTGAAGATCGCCCGGCCGTTGCTGGTGACGTCGGTTGCGGTGATGAACAGGCGCGGGCCGGTGGTGGCGGCATTCAGGACTGCGAGGTCTGCGGCAGGAAACGCCTGCGCGATCAGCGGCGCCAACGCGTCGGTGTAGAACGGGTTGGTGTAGGGCGAGACGACGAGGCCGATCGCTTCCAGGGCAATGGAGATCGGGGACCAGTCCAGGTTGACGCCGCCGAAGACGCCCGGCTCCCCGTAGAAGAACGCATTGCCGGCGAGGAAGCCTTGGCGGGAGACGGCACGCCAGAAGTCGGCGAGCTTGCGCCGGGCGAGATCGGCGCCGCCCTGGACGAGGCCGCTGACGGCAAGGGCGGCGTTGAGCGCGCCGGCACTGCTGCCGCTGATGGCGGCGAGATGGAGACCGTCGGCCGCGACCTCCTGGAGGAGACGATCGAGAACCCCCCAGGTGAATGCGCCATGCGAGCCGCCGCCCTGGAGCGCGAGGGCGATGGTGGGGCGGGGTGGGGTGCCGTCGTCCGGCGTCATCGGCGGCCGCCTCCCCCTCTCAAGGACCGTGCATGACTTTGGGCGGGTGCATGACTGCGGCTGCCGAGCCGCCCGCAAGCATCAGCGGACGTGCAGGTCGCGCCCCCGGCCGATCTCGCGCCGCGCGCGCCAGGCCTGGAACCGCAGCGCGCCCCACCCGATCGCGCCGGCCGCCAAGGCGACCGGGATCAGCATCAGCGCGAACCAGATCGCGAGGGCCGCGATCGCGAGACCGGCGGCCACCATCGCGACGACGATCGCGACCACCGCGACCTTGACGGGCAGGCCGACCTGGTCCGGGCGGGTGGTGAACTGGCCGTCGATCGTCATCTCCAGCTCGGGCGGCTTGTGCTCTCTCATGGCGGCAGAGGTGGCACCCGAGGGATCACGCTTCAAGCCGGGCTGCCTTGCGCGCCGACGGACTTGTCCGCACTCTTCCCCGCCCAGGGGGGGGACAAATCGGATGCCGGAACGGCCGAAGGCGCGTCGGATGATCGTCACGGGCGCGGCGAGCGGCATCGGCGCCGCACTGGTGCGGACACTGGCAGCCGAGGGCCATCGCGTGGCCTGCCTCGACCGCGACGAAGCCGGCGCCCGTCGCGCCGCCTCCGGCCATCCCGCCATCGGCTGCGATGTCGCCGACGAGGCCAGCGTCGTGCGCGCCTTCGCCGCCGCGGCCGAGGCGCTGGGCGGCATCGACGGTCTCGCCACCTGCGCCGGCATCGCCGATACCACGCCGAGCCTGGAGGTCGACGTCGCCACGTTCCGGCGCGTCCTCGACGTCAACGTGATCGGCACTTTTCTTTGCGTCCGCGAGGCGGCGTCGCGGATGCTGTCGGGGGCTCGCATCTGCACCGTCGCCAGCATTGCGGGCCTGCGCGGCGGCGGCCTCTCCGGCACCGGCGCCTATGCCGCGAGCAAGGGCGCGGTGCTGGCGCTGACCAAGAACATGGCCCGCGTGCTCGGGCCGCGCGGCATCGCGGTGAACACCGTGGCACCGGGGTCCACCGAGACGCCGATGCTGGCGCCCTCGCTCGCGGACCCTGCGCACCGCGCCCGGCTGGAGGCGCTCAACCCGCTCGGCCGCATCGGCACGGCGGATGAGATCGCGCAGGCGATCGCCTGGTTGCTGTCGCCCGCCGCGTCCTATGTCCACGGCGCCACGCTGGTGGCCGACGGCGGCCTGATGATGCTCTGAGCAGACAATCCGGAGAGGAAACCAAGAGATGATCCAGCGGCGCGCCCTTGCGGCGGGAGTGCTCGGCGGCGGGCTGGCGGCGGCGGGGCTCGCGCGTCCGGCGCTGGCGGCGCCCAGGTACACGCTGAAATGCGGCAACAACCTGCCGCTGACGCATCCGCTCAACATCCGGCTCGCCGAGGCGGTCGCGCGCATCGCGCACGAGAGCGGCGGGCGCGTCGCGATCCAGGTGTTCCCCAACAATGTGCTCGGCGGCGACACCGACATGCTGAGCCAGGTCCGCACCGGCGCGATCCAGCTCTTTACTCTGTCGGGGCTGATCCTCTCGACCGTCGTGCCGGTCGCCTCCATCAACGGCATCGGCTTCGCGTTCAAGGATTACGGCCAGGTCTGGCCGACGATGGACGGCGCGCTCGGCGCCTATGTCCGTGCGGCGATCGCCAAGTCCGGCACCCTGATCGCGATGGAGAAGATGTGGGACAACGGCTTCCGCGAGACCACCAGCAGCACCAAGCCGATCGAGGTGCCGGCGGATTTCAGGGGCTTCAAGATCCGGGTGCCGATCAGCCCGCTCTGGACGTCGATGTTCAAGGCGTTCGGCGCCGCACCCACCGGGATCAACTTCAGCGAGGTCTATTCGGCGTTGCAGACGCATGTGGTGGACGGGCAGGAGAACCCGCTCGCGGTCATCAGCGTCGCCAAGCTCTACGAGGTGCAGAAATACTGCTCGCTCACCAATCACATGTGGGACGGGTTCTGGTTTCTTGCCAACGCCCGCGCCTTCCACGCGATGCCGGCCGATTTGCAGAAGATCGTGCAGGCGGCGCTGAATGACGCGGCCTTGCAGGAACGCGCCGACGTCAAGAAGCTCAACGACGGGCTGCAAGGCAGCCTGAAGGCGAAGGGGATGGCGTTCAACAGCACCGACCCCGCACCGTTCCGCGCCGCGCTGCGGCAGGCCGGTTTCTACAACCAGTGGAAGGCGAAATACGGCGCGGAGGCGTGGGGTCTTCTGGAGAAGGGTGTCGGCACGCTCGCCTGATCCGCTCGGCCGGGGTCGTGCCCGCCGCCTGAGTTCGCGCTGGCGGGAACTGTTTCGAAACGATACCTTCAACCTGCGGTGAGACAGACCCAGGCGTCGTTCGCGCAGCCCGGTCCTCTGGTCCGCTGGCGGGCGCCGGCGGCCGGGGTCTGGCACGCGCTGCTCGCGGCCGAGCGGGGACGGTTCGCGCCCTGGCTGGCGGTG
>DATAYA010000317.1:0-3305 GCA_036272815.1 Acetobacteraceae bacterium | reverse complement strand
CCGGGGATGCCGAGGCCACGCGCGATGTCGCCGTATTCGACGTCGAGTTCCACGAGCGTCTCGGAATGTTCGGAGACGAAGGCGATCGGCACCACGACGACGCCGACGCGGTCGTGCGCCGCACGCTCGATCTCGGCCTCGGTGCTCGGCGCGAGCCATGGCTCGGGCGTCACGCGCGACTGATAGCAGACCGCCCAGTCGAGATCGGGCTTCCCGAGCGCGTCGCGCACGGCATCGACGGTGCGCTCGACCTGGAACTGGTAGGGGTCGCCGGCGCGGACGATGCTCTCCGGCAGGCCGTGGGCCGAGAACAGCACGCGCAGCGGGACTTCGGCGGGCAATTCCGCACGGGCGCGCGCGAGCGCCTCGCGCAACAGCCGCGCGGTGGCGGCGGCATAGGCGCCGTCGCCGTGCCAGCAGCAGAGGGTGGTCACGGGTGCGACCAGCCCGGCGCGCGCGGCGGCCTCCCGCCAGTCGTCGAGCGAGCTGCCGGTCGTGGTGGTCGAGAACTGCGGATAGAGCGGCAGCAGCAGCACGCGGTCGGGCCGGAAGGCACGGACGGCGCGCGCGCAGACGTCACTGAACGGGTGCCAGTAGCGCATCGCGATGAAGCAGCACGCGTCCAGCTCCGGCAGAGCGGCGGCGAGTGCCGTGCCCTGCTGCTCGGTCAGGCCCAGCAGCGGCGAGCGGCCGCCGAGGAGCGCGTAGTTGGCGCTCGCGGGCTTCGTCCGGCGGCGGGCGATCAGGCGGGCGAGGAACGGGCGGACGAAGAACGGGACGCGCAGGATCGCCGGGTCGCTGAACAGGTTGCGCAGGAACGGCTGCACCGCCTCGATGCGGTCGGGACCGCCGAGGTTGAACAGCACGATCGCGACCCGCCCGGCCGCGCGACCGTGCGGCGTGCGGAGGTCATCCACCGCGCAGGCTCCGGACGAGGTCGGCGACGTGCTCGGGCGGCGTCTGCGGCAGGACGCCGTGGCCGAGGTTGAAGATATGCGCGCGGTGGCCGAAGGCGCGGCGGACGCGATCGGCCTCGGCCCGCATCGCGGCACCGCCGGCGAGCAGTGCCAGCGGGTCGAGGTTGCCCTGCAAGGCGATCGGCGCCGGCACCAGGCTCGCGGCGAGAGCGGGGTCGGCGGCGGTGTCGAGTGCAACGGCATCGACGCCGGTCGCGGCCGCGTAGCGCCCGATCGCGGTGCCGGCGAGGCGCGGGAAGCCGATGATCCGCAGCCCCGGGCAGCGCGCCCGGACGCCCGCCACGATCGCCCGCGTGGGCGCCACGACCAGCCGCTCGAAAAGGGACGGCGGCAGGATGCCGGCCCAGCTGTCGAACAGCATCACGCATTCCGCCCCGGCGGCCACCTGGGAGGCGAGCAGGTCCGTGGTGGTGGCGGCGAGACGGGCGATCAGGCGGTCGAGCAAGGCGGGGTCGCGATAGGCCATGAGGCGAATATGGGGAAACTCGCCACCGCCGCGACCATCGACCATGTAGCAGGCAACGGTGAACGGGGCGCCCGCGAAGCCGATCAGCGTGCAGGCGTCGGGAAGCGACGCGCGGACCCGGCGGACGGTCTCCAGCATGGGGGCGATGCGGGACGGGTCGGGCACGGGAGCGAGGGCCTCGAAGGCCGCCGCGTCGCGCACCGGGGAGAGGCGCGGCCCCTCGCCCTCCACATACCGGAGATCAGCGCCGAGCGCCCAGGACAGGATGAGAATGTCGCTGTAGAGGATGGCGCCGTCCATGCCGAAGCGGCGGACCGGCTGCAGCGTGATCTCGGTCGCGGCATCCGGCTTGGTGAAGAGCGCCAGCGTGTCTGCAACCTGTGCCCGCTTGGTGCGATATTCCGGCAGATAGCGGCCGGCCTGCCGCATCAGCCACACCGGCGGCGGGTCCAGGCGCTCCCCGGCGAGGGCTCGCAGCAACGGCTTGTCCATGACCGGGCGCTTCTATCACCTAAGGGAAAGATTAAAAGACTTGGTGGGGATGCAGATGGCGGCGGGATTGCGGGGTACACCGCTCGCCTGAACAACCGCGGTCAACGCTGCACGGTTTGCGGCCTTCGATCCGGATGGGCGAACAGCCGGTTGCAGGGGTTATCCCCGGCTTGCACCGGCGCCGCCGCCTGTCGCTCCTCCCGACACGGTTATCCCCGCTGGCCGCGCCAGCCCATCCCGAAGACGCTAGTTTTCCCCGCAATCCCCGCAATCCCCGCTAGGCTCGGACCCATGAGCACGCACCGGATCAACCTGCATCTGGTCTCCGACGCGACCGGCGAGACGTTGAACTCGATCGCGCGCGCCACCGTGACCCAGTTCGAGCACGTCCAGATCGTCTATCACCGCTGGAGCCTGATCCGGACGCGGTTCCAGCTGCATCGGGTGCTGGAGGGGATCGAGGCGGAGCCGGGGCCGGTGCTCTCGACGGTGATCGACCGGGCGCTGCGCGCCGACCTCGACACGACGTGCCAGCGGCTGGGGCTGGTCGTGGTCAACGTGCTCGATCCGGTGCTTTCGGTGCTGCAGGAGACGATCGGCGAGCAGGCGCAGGCGCGGCCCGGCCGGCAGTACGTGCTGGATGCGGACTACTTCCGGCGGATCGACGCGATGCATTTCGTGCTGGCGCACGATGACGGGCAGGCGCAGGCGGGAATCGCCGAGGCGGACGTGCTGCTGGTGGGCGTCTCGCGCAGTTCGAAGACGCCGACCTCGTTCTATCTTGCCAATCGCGGCATCAAGGCGGCGAATGTGCCGCTGGTGCCGAGCCTGCCGGAGCCGCCCGGTCTGGCGAATCCCTGCTGCCCGGTGATCGGGCTCACTCTGGACGCACCGGCGCTGATCGAGATCCGTCGCCACCGGCTGCGGCTGATCGCGCAGGGCGCCAACGCGCCGGCGGCGTTGCGGCACGACAGCAGCGAATATGTCGACGAGGCGGCGGTGAAGGCCGAGCTGCTGTGGGCGCGCCGGCTCTGTACTCGCCGCGGCTGGCCGGTGATCGACGTGACGCGGCGCTCGATCGAGGAGACGGCGGCGACGGTGCTGCAACTGATGGATGCCTGGCACGCACGGCACCCGGCGGCGCCGGCGATCCCTGCGCCGGCCGTGTGATGCTGCAAGCGGGGTCGCCGGCGCTGGTGCTGGCGAGCGGTTCCGCAGCAAGACGGGCGCTGCTGGAGGCGGCCGGGCTGCACTTCGCGGTACAGCCGGTCGCGATCGACGAAGCGGCGTTGCGCGAGACGGTGCAGGCCGAGGGCGGGAGTGCGGAGGAAGCGGCGTTGCTGCTCGCCGGGATAAAGGCCGCGCGGGGG
>DATAYA010000316.1:0-7999 GCA_036272815.1 Acetobacteraceae bacterium | reverse complement strand
GAACAGGCGGCGGTAGGGCCGCTGTTTGCCTGCCCGCTGATGCCCTACACGGTCGGCCTGCTGCGCTCGGTGCCCCGCCTCGATCTCGACGCGGCGCAGTCGGGTCTCCTGGCCGCGATCCCCGGCCAGGTGCCCGACCCGGCGCACCTGCCGCCCGGCTGCGCGTTCCACCCACGCTGCGCGCACGCCGTTCCCGGACGCTGCGACGCGGCACGGCCGGCGCTCGACGAGGCGGCGCCGGGCCACGGCGTGCGCTGCGTCCGATGGCGGGAGCTGGCGCCGGCCTGAGCGCCACTGCGACGGCGCGATCTGCGGCCGCCGCAGCGGCTTCGTCGTGTTCGGCAGTGCGCGTCAGCTCTGGCCGAACAGGTCATGCCACGCGCGCGACATCAGTCCGCCCGGCGCCTCGCCTGCGACCAGGCGCCGCAGATCGGCCGCGGTACCCTGGATGTCGGGGGTCTGCGAGGCCATCGACGGGATCAGCAGTCGCGCGCGGCCGCTTTCGTCGAATGCATAGATCGCTGCGCTGTGGGTCACCGCCCGCAGCACTGTGCCGTGGGCCGGGGTGACGGAATATGCAACGCGGAACCGCCGCGCCAGGGCGGCCAGTTCGTCCGGCGTGCCGCGCAGCCCGACCATCTGCGGCCCGAACTCCTTCGTATAGGCCTTGAGCATGGGCAGCGTGTCGACCTGAGGATCGACGGTGACGAACAGCACGCGCACATGGGCGGCCTGCTTGCCGAGGAGGTCGAGCACGCGGCCGAGATTGGCCATCGTCGTCGGGCATATGTCCGGGCAGGACGTATAGCCGAAATAGAGCAGCACCACGTCGCCGCGGAACGCGGCCTGCGTCACCTGCCTGCCGTCGGTCGCACGCACCATCGTGAAGCGCAGGGATGGCGACTGCCCGGCGACGTCGAAATTGTGCCAGCCCATGTCCGCGCGCGCCGCTGGCGCGAAACCGGCAGCCCCCGCCAGCGCGACGCCGGCGCTGGTCCGGAACAGCAGTGCGCGCCGGCCAAGTCTGTGAGCCGACCTGCCCGAGCTGCTACCGGCCGGTCCAGCTTGCCGCGACGACGATGGTCCGATCTTTCTCATCAGGCAACTCCAGGGCAGGCAAACGGTCTTCGAAGATGCGGACGCGGTTGAGCACCAGCAGGAACGCGATCGAACTCATCATGGCACCGGGGATCCACAGGATGATGCCGCCGATGTGCTGGTCGGTCAGTGCGCCCATGCTCGGGAACAGGCGCCCGCACAGATCGTAGTACGAATAGAGCGTCGTGTCGCTGAACGTGAGAAACGCGCCGAGCAGAATCTGCGGGAACATCACCAGCACGGTTGCGATCATCCGCACCGCGAAGGACGCGCGCGCCTCCGCGGGCGGGCGCGGGTCGAGCACCAGGCACCAGAACAGCAGGCCGGCGACCACCATGCTCCAGTTCATCAGGTCGTAGAGCGTCGGATCGAGCATGGCGCGGAAATGCACCGGCGGGATCAGCCAGAGATAGATCAGGCCGACGAACAGCACAGCTGCGAGCGCCGGCTGCTGCAGCCCGCGGCCGAGACGTCGCAGGGCCGCACTCCGCGCGAAGCGGCGGGCGGGCTCCGGCATCCAGCGCAGCAATTCCGCGCCGGGCCACGCGAGTGCCACCAGGAACGGGCCAAGATGGAGAAGCACCAGGCTCTGCACCCGGTTCAGGAAGAACATGTGCTGCGCCATGTATTCGAAATGCGTCAGCAGCACGACGTAGATCAGACCGAGGCCGATCGCGAACGCCGCCTGCCGCCACAACGACGGACGCGAGGCCGCCGGCGCGCGCGCCACGCCGCGCGCATACCACCATGCCCCAAGCACCGAGGCGAGAAACTCGGTCCACGAGAAATCCCAGGGCGCCCATGTCGGCAGCAGCGCCGGATGCGCGACCGCCAGCCACGCAAGAATCGCCGCCACGGCGACAAGGGCGGGCAGCTCCGCCAGGCCGGAACCTTGCAGCGCCGCTCGTGCAGATGCGGCCGGTCGCGTCATCGAAAGCTGCAAGCGGCAGCACCTCCGCCGGGTTGGTGCGCCTCGCGATGGTCGAGGTCAAGGCCGCGAACATGAAGCATCGTGAATGTGCGCGGCGCTCCCTGGCACGCTCACTGGCGCGGTCCGCGCGCGCGGTTGAGTTGCAGTTCCTCGGGCGTGAGCTGGAACCCGACGCGGATCGCGTAGGCGGCCCCCGACTTGTTCGGCCCGACCGCCAGCCTGAGATGCACTGGCCGCCCGCTCACCCGCACCCGGTCGACATTGGGCGGGAAGGCGACATGCGCAAACTGCACCTGCTTCTGCAGGATCTGATCGCCCTCGGTCGCGGCAACGAAATACGCTACGTCCAGGGTGCGGCCCGGTGCCGCCGGGCCGCGCGCGAGATCAAGGTCCACCTGCACCATCACATCCAGCTGCTCCGCCTGGTCCGCGAGCTGGCAGGAGCCCCGCAGCCCGGTGATCCGGCCGTCGAGCACCATGTCCGTCATGTCGTTGCCGGCGCCGTTGTATCGGGTGATGTCCTCGGCCTGGCGCACCAGCGCCGGCCGCGGGCAGGGCGGCGCGAATTGCGGACCGGCCGCATTCTGCGAGCCGCCGCCGCAGCCCGAGAGCAGGAGCAGACCGGCAGCCAGCGCCGCCTGTGCCAGAGGACGCCAGGGTCGAGATGATGAAAAGCGCGGCATGAACACTCCGTCTCGGTCGGTCGCGGGGGATTAGCCGGCCGCCTGCTGGGCACGCACGGCTGCGCCATGATGCGGGGCCGGTCGGGCGGCGACAACCGGCGGCCGCACTTCCGGCGCGGGCCGGAGTGTGGTTGATCGCCGCATGGTCGAACTCTCCGCCGCCTGATGGCGGCCAGCACACAAGCCGCCTGATGGCGGTCTATACCGAAGTCTCCGACGAGGCGCTCGCCAGCTTCCTCGCCGACTACGATCTTGGCGCGCTGGTCGCCTTCCGCGGCATCGCCGAGGGGGTGGAGAACAGCAACTACTCGGTGCGCACCGGCGCCGGCGATTTCATCCTGACCCTCTACGAGAAGCGGGTCGAGGTGGCGGATCTGCCCTGGTTCCTCGGGCTGATGGAGCACCTCGCCCGCGCCGGCATCGCCTGCCCGCTGCCCGTCCGGGGGCGCGACGGGGCGGCGTTGCGGCATCTCTGCGGGCGAGCGGCAGCGATCACCACCTTCCTGCCCGGCGTCTGGCCCAGACGGGTGCGGCAGGAGCATTGCGCGCCGCTCGGGGCCGCCCTCGCCGCACTTCATTCCGCCGGACGCGGCTACGCGCCCGAGCGGGAGAACACGCTCGGGCCTTGCGGGTGGGCGCCGCTGCTGGCGCGCAATCTCGCGCGGGCGGACGAGGTGATGGCAGGGCTGGGCGCGGAGCTGCAAGCAGCCCTTGACCTGATCCTCGCCGCGTGGCCCGCCGGGCTGCCGCGCGGGCACATCCATGCCGACCTGTTCCCTGACAACGTCTTTTTCCTGGAGGGCCGGGTGTCGGGCCTGATCGACTTCTATTTCGCTGCGACCGACATCCTGGCCTACGATGTCGCGGTCTGCCTCAACGCATGGTGCTTCGAGCCGGATCTGTCGCTGAACGTGACCAAAACCCGTGCGCTGCTGCGCGGCTACGAGGCGGCGCGTCCTCTGGCGCCGGCCGAACGCGCGGCGCTGCCGGTGCTGTGCCAGGGTGCTGCTATCCGGTTCCTTCTTACCCGGCTCTACGACTGGCTGCACACCCCGTCCGGTGCGCTGGTGACGCGCAAGGACCCGTTCGACTACTTGCGGCGGCTGCGCTTCCATCTCGCCGCAAGGGACGAGGCCGCGTATGGGCTCTGAGCCGGAGGCCGCCGCCGCGGTCGAGATCTGGACCGATGGCGGCTGCAAGCCGAATCCGGGCCCAGGCGGCTGGGCGGCGCTGCTGCGCTTCCGCGGCCACGAGCGGGTGATCTCGGGCGCCGATCCGGCGACCACCAACAACCGCATGGAACTGATCGCCGCCGCGGCCGCGCTCGAGGCCCTCACCCGGCCTTCCCGCGTGGTGCTGCACACCGACAGCGAATACGTGCGCAACGGGATCACCCGCTGGCACGCCGGCTGGGTGCGCCGGAACTGGCGCAATGCCAGCGGCGATCCGGTGGCGAACATCGAACTCTGGCAGCGGCTGCTGACCGCCGCGGCGCCACATCAGGTGGAGTGGCGCTGGGTGCGCGGCCACGCGGGAGACGCGATGAACGAGCGTGTCGACCGGCTCGCGACGGCGGCGCGGGAGGCCATCGGCGGGGTGGGCTAGAGACGCGTAGAGTGCAAGACAATCAAGGTGGGATTACGGTCACCTTGAACGGACCGCCATTGGCGGCCGCGTGCGCCGCGGCTTCGTTCGCGTCGTTCAGAGCGAATTCGACGCGCCAAGTCCTCAAGCACAGCCTTGTTCCGGCCCGGTGCCACGACGCAGGCCGCCCCCATCGCCAGGGCTACCGCAATGCCGGCGCTGCCGAAATTGCCCGTGGCGCCGCTGACCAGGATTCGACGATGACCTCTCCGGTGCCGAGGACCGGGTCGGGCAAGGTCTCGACGGCGAGTGGCGATCCGAACGCCTTCAGGACAGCGGCCTTCAGGGTCGTCCCAATGGTCGTCCCGGGGGTGCGACCAACCCCGCAGGCTTTCCGTTCGACCGCTACTTGATCTTCGCTTCCCGGAACGCGACGTGCTTGCGCGCCACGGGATCGTACTTCTTCAGCTCGAGCTTGCCGGTCTGGGCACGCGCGTTCTTCTTGGTGACGTAGAAATAGCCGGTGTCCGCGCTGGACACGAGCTTGATCTGGACGACGTTCGACTTGGCCATGGCACTCTCCGGAACGCGCGGAACATGGCCAGGATGCCGTCGCGGGTCAAGCCGGGAGCATCATGGCGGCATCAGCGCGGCCGCATAGGACACCGGGTCCGCCGCGAGCGTCTCCGCCACTCGCATATCGATGCGCCTGCCCTCCGCCGCCGGACAACTCTGCCGCAGGTCGATGATCTGCCCCGGCCCCAACGGCGCCCGCGCGGCCCGCGAGCGGTCCAGCACGCCCGCCATCATGTCCTGCCCGGCGGCGAGGCTCGCAAGCTGCCGGTCGATCGCCGCCTCCCCGATACTGGTGCAGACCTGCGGAATCACGCCGAGCCCCTGCAACGGCCAGCCTCGCGGCGCGAGCACACGACTCCAGGTGACGAACAGCTCGCCACCATCGGGCAACGTCGTCACCGTCTGCACCAGGCCCTTGCCGAGCGTCGCACTCCCCACCACCACGCCGCGCCGGTCGTCCGCCAGGGCCGCGGCCAGAATCTCGGCGGCACTCGCGGTCCGGCCGTCGACAACCACCAGCACCGGCAGGCCGGGGACGAGATCGCGCCCGCCTTCCGCGTCGGCGCGGAAAATGTGGACCGATTGCGGATCGCGCCCCGCCGTCGTCGCGATCAGGCCGTGCGCCATGAACTGGTCCGCTGCCCCCACCGCCTGCTGCAGCAGGCCGCCGCGATTGCCGCGCAGGTCGAGCACCACGCCGCGCAAGCCCCCCGCCGCCACGCCGCGCAGAAGCTCGTCCTGCACCCGCGAGGCGGTGTCGGCGGCGAACGCGGTGATGCGGATCACCAGCAGGTTGCCGCTCCGCGCCGCGAACACCGTCTCCGGCGGCATCGTCGCGCGCGCCAGCCGTGCCAGCCGCACCACCCGGCCGCTCAGCACCCGCACCGAGACCAGCGAGTCGTCCGGGCCCCCCAGCCATTGCGCGACCCGCGCCGCCGCCACCCCGCGCGCGCTGCGGCCGTCAACCGAGAGCACCGCATCGCCTGGCCGCAATCCCGCTGCCGCCCCCGGCGATTGCGCCAGCACGCGCGCGATCACCGGATAGGGTGCCCGCGGCGCCAGGGTGACGCCGATCCCGGCCTCGCCGTTGCGCTGATTCTCGTCGCTGATCGCGGCCGTGGGTGCCACGTAGCGCGAGTACGGGTCGAGATGGTTGAACAGCTCGTCGAAGAAGCTGGTGATGATGCCCTGCGTGCCGGCTTCGCGGAGCGCCGCGGAATAGGTCCAGGCCGCCTCGCACATCGCAGCCGCCGCGCTGCCCCAGCCGAACACATCGTCCGGTGCGGGCGGCGGGATGACGAACAGGATGCGGTCGGGCGAGGCCAGTTGCAGCGTGCCGGCGCGCAGCTCCGGCGTGAGCGTGGGATCGATCGCGGTCAGCCCCCGCAGGCCCCAGATCGCAAGGGTCGGGATCGGCACCGGATCGAGCGTGCGCGGCGCCATGAAGGTGAAGGCGGCGGCGAACACCGCGCCGGCCTGCTCGGTGCCGAAAACTCGCTCCGCGGAGAACGACGCGACCGGGCCGAGCACCACGACCATCACGGCGAGCAGGCGAAGCAAAGGCCAGAGCGCTGCCCGGGACCCGCGGGCGCCGGCACGCGCAGGCGTGCTCCGCACGACCGCCCCGGACATGTTTCGGCGGCACTTCAGCGGCGGCGCGATCGGGGGCCCCGGGGCGCGGCGGCGCGACGCGACGCGGGCGCGCCCTGGAGGATGTGGAACATCAGGCCGCCGGTCACCGGCGTCGCCTCGACGAGCTGCACCTCGACCTCCTGCGCCAGGCGGAACACAATGCCGGTCCGCCTCCCGGTCAGCGTGTGCGCGGCCTCGTCGTGCATCCAGAAATCGTCTGCCAGGGTCGAGAGAGGAACGATTCCGCTCGCGCCGCTGCCGCTCAATGTGACGAAGATTCCGAATCGCGTCACCCCGGAAATGCGCGCCGCGAACCGGGCGCCGACCTTATCTGCCATGAACGCCGCGAGATAGCGGTCGACCGCGTCGCGCTCGGCCAGCGCCGCCCGCCGCTCGGTCGCCGTGATGCGCTCCGCCGTCTCCGCGAACCCCGCCGCCTCGTCCGTAGCAAGCCCGTCGGGTCCTAATCCAAGGCCGCGGATCAGCGCCCGATGCACCAGCAGGTCGGCATAGCGCCGGATCGGGCTGGTGAAATGCGCGTAGGCCGACAGCGCCAGGCCGAAATGACCGATATTCGCCGGATCGTAAGCCGCCTGGCTCTGGCTGCGCAGCATCACCTCATTGACCAGCAGTGCCACGTCGGTGCCGGCGACGCCACGCAGGACGCGGTCGAGGTCGCGCGGATGCACGTCGCGCCCGGGCGGCAGCGAGATGCCGAGCCCGTGCAGGAAGTCACGCAGCGCCGCAAGCTTTTCCTCCGACGGCGGCGCGTGTACGCGGTACATGCAGGGCTGCGCCAGACGGGCCAGCTCCTCCGCTGCGGCGACGTTGGCCAGCACCATGAATTCCTCGATCAGCCGGTGGCTGTCGAGCCGCGGTCGCGGGGCCACGGACAGCACGTGCCCGTCTGCATCCAGCACCACTCGCCGCTCCGGCAGGTCGAGATCAAGCGTGCCGCGCCGCGTTCGCGCCGCGAGCAACGCGCGGAAGGCACCATAGAGCGGCCCGAGCAGGCCCACCGGCACGCCTGGATCGTTGGTGCCATCGGCGGCGCGCTGCACGTGCTCGTAGGTCAGGCGCGCGGCGCTGCGCATCAGGCCGCGGCCGAAGCGGTGCGCGTGCTTGCGGCCCTCGGCGTCGATGCGCAACTCCGCGAACAGGCAGCCTCGGTCCTCGTCCGGACGCAGGCTGCACCAGCCGTTCGACAACGCCTCCGGCAACATCGGCACGACGCGGTCGGGGAAATAGACCGAGTTGCCGCGGTCACGCGCTGAACGGTCGAGCGGCGAACCCGCTGTCACATAATGCGCGACATCGGCGATGGCGACGAAGAGGCGATAGCCGTCACCATCGGGCGTGGCGAAAACGGCATCGTCGAAGTCCCGCGCATCGGCGCCGTCGATGGTGACGAGGGGGATGTCGCGCAGATCTTCGCGGCCCTCCGGTCCCACGCCGCGCGCGCGTTCTGCTTCGGCGATCACCTCCTCGGGGAAGC
>DATAYA010000315.1:0-4804 GCA_036272815.1 Acetobacteraceae bacterium | reverse complement strand
TAGGTGCCGACGATCGTGGGCGGCATCCGAAGTGCCGCCTCGGCGCGGGCGACGGCTGCGACGCCTGCGTCGAGGGAGGCGCCTTGTGCCAGGTTGAAGCTCAGCGTGACGGCGGGGAATTGCTGCTGGTGCGTGATCGAGAGCGGTGCCGTCGTCCGCACGATATGCGCGATTGCCGACAGCGGAACCTGTGGCGTGCCGGTCGCGGTCGCCGTGCTGGTCAGGCTCGATGCCGTGGTTTGCGGCGTGGCCAGCCCGGTGTTGGTCGTGGTGAGCTGGCTCGGGCCGTTGCCGGTGCTGCTCGCGTTGCTGGAATTGAGCGAGGACGCGCTGCCGGAGACATAGATATGGTCGAGCGCGGTCGGGCCGATCTGGTAGGCCGGATCGACCTCCAGCACCACGCGGTACTGGTTGGTCTGGGCGAAGATCGTGCTGATCTGCCGCTGCCCGAACGCGTCGTAGAGTGTGTCCTCCACCGCCTGCATCGGCACGCCGAGCCGCGTCGCCGCGTCGCGATCGACCGCGACGAAAGTCTGCAGGCCGTCGTCGAGCTGGTCGCTGGCGACGTCGCGCAGCTCCGGCATGGAAGCGAGCCGTGCCTGCAGCAGCGGCGCCCAGTGCGCCAGCTCCGCCTCGTCGGTGTCGGTGAGGGTGTACTGGTATTGCGTGCGGCTGGCCCGCGTTCCGAGCTGGATGTCCTGCACCGGTTGCAGGAAGGTGGTGACGCCCGGGATCTGCTGAAGGCGCGCCGAAAGCCGGTCGACGACGGTCTGCACCGGCGGCCGGCTGCCGATCGGCTTGAGCGCCACCGTGAGCTGGCCGGTGTTGGGTGTGGCATTGATCGTGCCGGCGCCGACGAAGGCGGAGACGCGCGCGACCGCCGGATCGGCGCGGATGATGTCCGCGACCTGCTGCTGCAAGCCGCTCATGCGCGGGATCGACGCGGTCTGCGACGCCTCGAAGGTCGCGGTCACGATGCCGGTGTCCTGCTGCGGCAGGAAGCCCTTCGGCACCACGACGTAGAGCAGCACCGTGCCGACCAGCGTCCCGGCCGCGATCAGCAGCATCAGCCGCTCGCGGCCGAGCGTCCAGCGCAGCGTGCGGCCATAGCCCGCAAGCGTACGGCGGAAGCCGGCATCGAAGCCGCGGGCGATGCGGCCGGGATGCTCGTCAGCCGCCGCGCGCAGCAACCGCCCGCTCAGCATCGGCGTGAGCGTCAGCGACACCACGGCCGAGACCACGACGGCGACGGTCAGCGTGATCGCGAATTCGCGGAACAGCAGCCCGACGACGCCGGTCATGAACAGCAGTGGGATGAACACCGCGACCAGCGAGACGGTGAGCGAGACGATGGTGAAGCCGATCTGCCGCGCGCCCCGGAACGCGGCTTCGAGCGGCTTCGCGCCGCCCTCGATGAAGCGCACGATGTTCTCGATCATCACGATCGCGTCGTCGACGACGAAGCCGGTGGCGACGGTGAGCGCCATCAGCGAGAGGTTGTCGAGCCCGAAGCCGAGCAGCGACATCACCCCGAACGTGCCGATCAGCGACAGCGGCAGCGCAAGCGCCGGGATCAGGGTCGCCCGCAGCGAGCCGAGGAACAGGAAGATAACGGCGGTCACCAGCGCCACCGAGAGCAGCAGCGTCACCTGCACGTCGGCGACCGAGGCGCGGATCGTCGCCGTCCGGTCGGTGACGATGTCGAGTTTTATTCCTGCCGGGATCGCGGCCTGCAGCGCCGGCAATGCCGCCTTCAGCGCATCGACGGTCTGCACGATGTTGGCGCCGGGCTGGCGCTGGATGTCGAGGAGCACGGCGGGCGTGCCGGCGGCGTTGGCACCCGGCGGATAATACCAGGCGCCGACGCGATCGTTCTCGACCCCGTCGACGACGTCGCCCAGCGCCGACAGCCGCACCGGCGCGCCCTTGCGCCACGCGATGACGAGGTTGCGATAGGCGGCGGCGGAGACGAGCTGATCGTTCGCGCCGAGTGTCACCGACTGCCGCGATCCGTCGAAGCCGCCCTTCGCGCCATCGACGTTCGCCGCCGAGACCGCGCTGCGCACATCCTCCATGCCGAGCCCGTAGGCGGCGAGCCGGGTCGGGTCGATGCGCACGCGCACCGCCGGCCGCAGCCCGCCCTGGACCGTTACTTTCCCGACGCCCGCGATCTGCGCGAGCTTCGGCTGCAGCAGCGTGTCGGCGGCATCCGCCACCTGGGCGATCGGCACGCTCGTCGAGGTGAGTGCGAGCGAGAGTACCGGCGCGTCGGCCGGGTTCACTTTCGAATAGGTCGGCGGATACGGCAGGTTCGCCGGCAGCGTGCCGGATGCCGCACTGATCGCCGCCTGCACATCCTGCGTCGCACTGTCGAGCGTGCGCGTCAGCGCGAAGCGCAGCGTGATCTGGCTGGTACCCTCGGAACTCACCGAGATCATGCTGTCGAGGCCTTGGATCTCCCCGAACTGGCGTTCGAGCGAGGCGGTCAGCAGCGTCGCCACGGTCTCCGGGCTGGCGCCGGGGAGCTGGGTCGTCACCTGGATGGTCGGGAAATCGACCTGCGGCAGGGCCGAGACCGGCAGCGCGTTGTAGCCGAGCAGGCCGGCGAGCACGATCGCGACCGCCAGCAGCGCGGTCGCGATCGGGCGCGCGATGAAGGGGGCCGAGATGTTCAGGAGTGCCGGCCGGCCACGCGCGCAGGCGGCATCTGCACGGCGGTTGCGGGAGAGGCGGTCGCGGACGGCTTGGAGGCGGGCAGCTTGGAGATCGTGACCTTCGACCCGTCGCTGAGCCGCGCGGCGCCATCGGTTACCACGCGGTCGCCGGCGGCGAGGCCCGAGCGGATTTCCGCGACCTGCTCGTCCTGGTGCCCGACGGTGACGTCGCGGCGGTGCGCCACGTTGTCGGGGCCGACGACATAGACGAAATCGCCGGCCGGCCCGAGCTGGACCGCGGCCGGCGGCACGGTGACGGCGCCGCGGTCGATCCGCGCGAGCAGGCGGACATTGACGAAGCCGCCCGGCCACAGCCGCTCGCCCGGATTGGCGAACGTCGCCTTCAGCTTGATTGTGCCGGTCGTGCTGTCGACCATGTTGTCGAGCACCGCGAGCGTGCCGGTGTCGAGCACCACGGGCGGCGGATCGGTGGCGGTGGCGGCGCTGGGCGGCGCAAGCCCCGGCCCCGCCTGCGCCCCTGCCTGGACCTGCGCGATCGGCGTCGCGGTCATCCCCTGTGGCAGCGCCTGGACCGGCACCGGCCCCGCCGCCTGTGCCGCGCGCACTGCGGCCAGTTGCTGCTGCGGCAGGGTGAAGACGACGGAGATCGGGTGCATCTGCGTGATCAGGACAAGGCCGTTGGTGTCGGTGGTGTGGATGATGTTGCCCTGGTCCACCTGTCGCATCCCGGCGCGGCCGGCGAGCGGCGAGGTGATCGTGGTGTAGCTGAGGTTCGTCTGCGCGGTCTCGATCGCGGCGGTGTCCTGCTCCACCTGCGCCTGCAGCTCGGCCACCGTCGCGCGCTGCGTGTCGGCCTGCTGCCTGGTCGTGTAGTTGGTCGCCGCCAGCTTGACATAGCGCGCCAGATCCAGCTTGGCATTGGCCAGGTTGGCCGCGTCCTGCGCGCGCTTCGCGGTCGCCTGGTCGAGAGCCGCCTGATAGGGTCGCGGGTCGATGCGCGCGAGCACCGCACCCGTCGCCACCTCGTCGCCCTCGTGGAACTTCACGCGGACCAGCGGGCCGTCGATCATCGAGCGCACGGTGACGGCGTTGAACGCCTGCACGGTGCCGAGCCCGGGCAGCCAGATCGACACGTCCTGCGTCTGCGCGTTCGCGACCAGGACCGGGATCGTCGGGGTTGCGCGGGCGCCGCGCTTCGCCGCGGCCGTGCCGCCGCGGTGGGTGGCGGCGTAGCCGATCCCCCCCAGCACCGCGATGCCGAGCAGGATCAGGAGCAGTCGGCGCATCGTCTCAGGCTCCCTGCGGTGCCAGGTGCCAGCCGCCGCCGAGCGCCTTGTAGAGGGCGATCAGCGCCTGGAAGCGGGCCAGGCGCACCTGCGCCAGGGTCGAAACATCGCCGTACAGGGTCGTCTCCGTGTTCAGGACCGTGATGATGTTCACCGTGCCGGCCTCGAGCTGCGCGCGCGCGATGGTGGCGGCGCGCTGCGCGGAGGCGACGGCCTGCCGCTGGATCGCCTCCTGCTCGGTGGTATAGCGCAAGGCGGTCAGCGCGTTCTCGACATCCGTGAGCGCCTGTAGCACCGATTGCCGGTACGCCGCCACGAGCTGGTCCTCGGTCGCCCGTGCCTGCCGGTACTGCCCTTGCAGCAGGCCGTTGTCGAAAACCGTCTGCGCGACGCTGGCGCCGATCGAGAACAGCGCCGAGCCCGGGCTGATGAGCGCGGTGAGCGCCGTGCTCTGCCAGCCGGCGCTGCTGGTGAGCGAGACCGCCGGGAAGAAGGCCGCGCGTGCGGCGCGGACGTTGCCGTTCTCCGCCACGATCTGCGCCTCCGCCTGCGCCACGTCCGGGCGGCGTGCGAGCAGGCCGATCGGCAGGCCGGGGGCGACGCCCGGCACCGGCAGGCGCGTCAGCGTGCCCGACGCGATGGTGATCGCCTCGGGCGGCCGGCCGACCAGGATGCCGAGCCCGATCACTTCCTGCTTCTCCTGGCTTATCAGCGCCGGGATCGTGGCGCGCAGCCCGTCCACCAGCGCCTGCTGCTGGGCGACGTCGAGTTCGGACGCGGTGCCGGCTTCGAGCTGCCCCTGCGTTGCCGCCAGCACCTGCTGCGCGTCGCGCAGGTTCTGCT
>DATAYA010000314.1:0-9299 GCA_036272815.1 Acetobacteraceae bacterium | reverse complement strand
CTGCCGACGACGTCGGACAGCTCGGTCAATGTCGTCCGCGTCGGCAACGGCCCGGATTCCAGCCGCGTCATGTCGAGCAGATTGCCGATGAAGCGGTTGAGCCGCTCCGCCTCCTCCTGGATGGTGTGCAGCATGGCCTCGCGCGCCGGCGCATCGAGGCCGGCCTCCGCGCTCGCGAGACTGCTCGCGGCGCCCAGAATGGACGCGAGCGGCGTGCGCAGATCGTGCGAGATCGAAGTCAGCAGTGCGTTCCGCAGGCGGTCGGTCTCCGCCTCCAGCCGCGCGCGGTCGACGTCGCGCACCAAGTTGACGCGCTCGATCGCCAGCGCCGTCTGGTCCGCGAGCGCGTCCAGCAGCCGCGACTGCTCGGGTGTCAGAAGCGGGCCCGCCTCGTCGCGGTCGATGCCGAGGACGCCGATCATGCCGCGCGCCGTCTGCATCGGCAGGAATAGGCGTTTTGCTCCTGGCAGCGTGTCGGCCCCGCGCCCGGCCGGGCGGTTGTGCTCGGCCGCCCATTTCGCCGCCGCAAGGTCGGCCGCGTCCAGCCGGTCCTCCGGCGGGAACCCCGCCTGCACCGATAATCCCGCATCCCCCGGCAGCAGCAGCACGACGCGCACCTTCAGCATCAGCGCCACCTGATGCACCGCCGCCCACAACACGTCGTCCAGCGCCGCGGCCGACGCGAGCTTGCGGCTGAACTGGTACAGCTCGTCGGTCGTCCGCGCGCGGTGCCGGGCCGCCAGCGCCTGCGCGCGCATCCGCGAGGTGAGATCGCTCGCCACCACCGCGACTGCCGCGAAAACGACGAGCGCGACTACGTTCTCCGGGTCCTCGATCGTGAAGGTGTAGAGCGGCGGCAGAAAGAAGAAGTTGTACGCCAGCACGCTCAGCAGGCTCGCGAACAGCGCCGGGATCAACCCGTACGCGACCGCCGCGCCGAGCACGCCGACGAGGAACACCAAAGCGACGCCCGTCACCGCGAGGAAGTCGCGCAGCAGCAGCGACACCCCGAGGCAGGCCGCGACCGCAAGCACGCTGCCGAGCCCGGCGCCCGGCGAGAGCGACAGCCGTGCCCGCCTCGCCCGTGCGTGCGCGACATCGGCCTCCTCGGCAAGCACGTGCACGTCGATCCCGCTCGCGCGGCGGATGATGTGCTGCGCCACCGTCCGCCCGAACAGGCAGCGCCAGCCACGCCGCGCGCGCGTCGCCACCACGATGTGCGTCACGTTGTGGGTGCGGGCATACTCGACGACGGTGGCCGCCACGTCCTGTCCCGGCAGCACGATCGCCTCGGCGCCGAGTCGCAGCGCCAGCCGCGTCGCCGCCGCGCTCCGTGCCTGCGCCGCCTCCGGCGGTGCCGCGACGCATGCCGTCTCGACGTGCAGCGCCGTCCACTGGCAGCGCAGCCGGTCGGCGAGGCGCTTGGCGTGGCGCACCAGCGCCTCCGCCCCGGGGCCGCCGTCGATGCACACCAGCAGCCGTTCGCCCGCCGCCCACGGCCCGCTGATCGCGTGGCCGCGCATGTAGGTCACCATCTGCTCGTCGACGCGCTGCGCCGTCCGCCGCAATGCCAGCTCGCGCAGCGCGGTGAGGTTGCCGGGCGAGAAATAATGCGCGACCGCCCGCTCCGCCTGCTGGGGGACATAGACCTTGCCGTCGCGCAGCCGCTGCACGAGGTCCTCCGGCGTCAGGTCGGCCAGCTCGATCTCGTCGGCGCGGTCGATGATCGAATCCGGCACCGTCTCGCGGATGCGGATGCGGGTGATCTTCGCCACCACGTCGTTGAGGCTCTCGACGTGCTGGATGTTGAGGGTGGAATAGACGTCGATCCCGGCGGCCAGGATCTCCATGACGTCGAGATACCGCTTCGGGTGGCGGCTGCCCGGCGCGTTGCTGTGCGCCAGCTCGTCGACCAGCACCAGCGCCGGCCGGCGCGCCAGGATCGCGTCGAGGTCCATCTCGTGCAGCGTGCGGCCGCGATAGGCGATCTCCCGGCGCGGGATCACGTCGAGCCCGGCGAGCATCGCCTCGGTCTCGCGCCGCCCGTGCGTCTCGACGATGCCGGCGACGACGTCGACGCCATCGCGCCTGCGCGCCTGCGCGGTCTGCAGCATCTCATACGTCTTGCCGACGCCGGGGGCTGCGCCGAGGAAGATCTTCAGCCGCCCGCGCCCTTCGCCGGACGCTGCCTCCAGCAGCGCATCCGGCGACGGCCTGCGATCCAGGTTGTCCTGCCCGACCATTGCGGGCCTAGAGTTTCAGCCCCGGCCGAGTGCGTCCAGTGCCAGGTTCAGCTTCAGCACGTTGACATGCGGCTCGCCGATGATCCCGAGCAGCCGCCCGGTGATGTGCGCCCGCACCAGCGCCTCGACCTGTGCTGCGGGCAGGTTGCGCGCCCGTGCCACCATCGGCACCTGGAACAGCGCGCCGGCCGGCGTGATGTCGGGGTCGAGACCGCTCGCCGAGGTGGTGACGAGGTCGGACGGGATCGGCACGCCGGGATTTTCCGCCGCCAGGGTTTTCGCATCGGCGCGCACGCGGTCCACCAGCGCCTTCGAGGTCGGCCCAAGATTGGAGCCGCCGGAATTGTCGGCGGCGTAGGGCACCGGGACCGTCTTGCTCGGGTCCTTCGGATCGGGCCCGGTCGTCGCCGAAGGGCGCGGGTGGAAGTAGCGCGGGCTGGCGAAGTTCTGGCCGATCAGCGGCGAGCCGATGACGTGGCCGTCGCGGCGGAGCAGGCTGCCGTTCGCCTGATAGGGAAACAGGGTCTGCGCGATCCCGGTCATCGCCAGCGGGTAGATCAGGCCGGTGATGAGCGACAGGCCTACGATCATCATCAGCGCCGGGCGTATCTGCTTGAGCATGGAAAACTCCTTCGAGAAGCATGGGCTCCGCCCAAACCCGCCAAAGGCAATCGCCCTCTGGAAACCCCGGGGTTCCAAGGGCTCGCCCTCGGCGGGGTCCAGGGGCGGTGCCCCTGGCCTTACGCGAGCCCGATCGCGTGCACGATCACGTCGATTGCCTTGATGCCGATGAACGGCACCACGATCCCGCCAAGCCCGTAGATCACCAGGTTTCGCCGCAGGATCGCGGCGGCTCCCACCGGCTTGTAGGTGACGCCCCGCAGCGCCAGCGGGATCAGCGCCACGATGATGAGCGCGTTGAAGATGATCGCCGACAGGATCGCACTCTGCGGCGAGCTCAGCCGCATCACGTTCAGCGCCGCGAGCTGCGGGTAGAAGGCGATGAACATCGCCGGGATGATCGCGAAATACTTGGCGACGTCGTTGGCGATCGAGAAGGTGGTGAGCGCGCCGCGCGTCATCAGGAGCTGCTTGCCGATCTCGACGATCTCGATCAGCTTCGTCGGATCGCTGTCCAGATCGACCATGTTGCCGGCCTCGCGCGCCGCCATCGTGCCGGTGTTCATCGCGACGCCGACATCGGCCTGCGCGAGCGCCGGCGCGTCGTTGGTGCCGTCGCCGCACATCGCGACCAGCTTGCCGCCGGCCTGCTCCTGGCGGATCAGCGCCAGCTTCGCCTCGGGCGTGGCCTGGGCGAGGAAGTCGTCCACGCCCGCCTCGGCGGCGATCGCGGCGGCGGTCAGCGGGTTGTCGCCGGTGATCATCACCGTGCGGATGCCCATCCGCCGCAGCTCCAGGAACCGCTCGCTGATGCCGCCCTTGACGATGTCCTTGAGGTGGATGACGCCGAGCAGCCGCCCGTCGCGCGCGACCGCGAGCGGCGTGCCGCCGGCGCGCGCGATCGTCTCGGACGCTTCCGTCAGCGCGCGCGCCTGCGCGTCCGTGGCCGTCGGCCGTGTCGCGGTCGCGAGCCCGCCGGCCGCAGCCGCGGCGAGGCCGCCGCGCGTCGCGGCGACGTAGGCGAGCACGGCATCTACGGCACCCTTGCGGATTTCGGTTCCCTCGAGATCGATGCCGCTGATCCGCGTCTGCGCCGTGAACGGGATGAAGCGGGCGCCGAGCGGCGCCATCTCGCGGCCGCGGATGCCGTATTGCTCCTTCGCCAGGACGACGATCGAACGCCCCTCCGGCGTCTCGTCCGACAGCGAGGCGAGCTGCGCCGCGTCGGCCAGGTCGCGCTCGGCGACGCCGGGGACGGGAATGAACGCGACCGCCTGCCGGTTGCCGAGCGTGATCGTGCCGGTCTTGTCGAGCAGCAGCGTATCGACGTCGCCCGCGGCCTCGACCGCACGCCCCGACATCGCGAGCACATTGAAGCGCACCAGCCGGTCCATGCCGGCAATGCCGATCGCCGAGAGCAGCGCGCCGATGGTGGTCGGGATCAGCGTGACGAACAGCGCCACCAGCACCACGATCGAGATATGGCCGCCTGCGTACGTCGCAAAACTCGGGATTGTCGCGACCGCGAAGACGAAGATGATCGTCATCCCCGCCAGCAGGATGTTCAGCGCGATCTCGTTCGGCGTCTTCTGCCGCGTCGCCCCCTCCACCAGCGCGATCATGCGATCGAGGAAGGTCGAGCCCTGGGCGGCGGTGATCCGGACCTTCAGCCAGTCCGACAGCACCCGCGTGCCGCCCGTCACCGCCGAGCGATCGCCGCCGCTCTCGCGGATCACAGGCGCGCTCTCGCCGGTGATCGCACTCTCGTCGACCGAGGCGATGCCCTCGACCACCTCGCCGTCCGACGGTATCAGGTCGCCCGCCTCGACGAGAACGAAATCGCCCGCCTGGAGGTCCGGTGCCGCGATTTCCTCGTAGAGACCATCCTTGTCATAGGTCCCGGTGCTGCCCGGCAGCAGGCGCTTGGCGTGGGTCTCGGTCCGCGCCCGGCGCAGCGTCGCGGCCTGGGCCTTGCCGCGGCCTTCGGCGACGGCCTCGGCGAAGTTCGCGAACAGCACGGTGATCCAGAGCCAGAGGATGATCTGGAAGGTGAAGCCCAGGCCGCCGCGCCCGGTGATGATGTCACGGACGAACAGCACCGTCGTCATCGTCGCCACCACTTCGACGACGAACATCACCGGGTTGCGGATCATCAGCCGCGGATCGAGTTTCCGGAACGCACCGCCGATCGCGGGGCGCAGGATCGCGGGGTCGAGCATGGATGCGGCCGCACCGCGCCCGATCGTCTTCGCTTGCATCGAGCGTCTCCTGCTCAGAAGGTATGACCGGTGTTCATCGCGATCTGCTCGACGATCGGGCCGAGGGCGAGGGCCGGGAAGAAGGTGAGCCCGCCCACGATCAGCACCACGCCCGCGACCAGGCCGACGAACATCGGCCCGTGGGTCGGGAAGGTGCCGGCGGACGCGGTCGCGAGCTTCTTGCCCGCGAGCGATCCGGCGACCGCCAGCATCGGCACGATGAACAGGAAGCGCCCGATCAGCATGGCGGCCGACATCGTGTCGTTCCAGAACGGCACGTTGGCGCTGATCCCGGCGAAGGCGCTGCCGTTGTTGCCGGTCGCCGAGGTGTAGGCATAGAGCGCCTCGGAGAAGCCGTGCGGCCCGGCATTGTTCATCGCCCCCGTGCCGACAGGCAGCACCACCGCGAGCGCGGTCCAGCCCAGGATCGAAAGCGGCAGGATCAGGATCGCGAGCATTGCCATCTTGACCTCCTTCGCTTCGATCTTCTTGCCGAGATATTCGGGCGTTCGGCCGACCATCAGGCCGGCGATGAAGATCGCCACGATCGCGAACAGCAGCATCCCATAGAGGCCGGAGCCGACGCCGCCGAAGATGATTTCTCCGAGCATGATGTTGGCCATCGGCACCATCCCCGCCAGCGGCAGGAAGCTGTCGTGCATCGAGTTGACCGCGCCGCAGGAGGTGTCGGTGGTCGCGGTCGCGAACAGCACCGAGTTGGCGACACCGAAGCGTACTTCCTTGCCTTCCATGTTACCGCCGGGCTGCAACGCGCTTGCTGTCTGGCTCACGTGCATGGCGGCGAAGGCCGGGTTGCCGGCGCTCTCGACCGAGTAGGCGGTGGTGACGCCAACCAGGAACAGCAGACCCATCACCGCGAACAGCGCCCAGCCCTGCCGCTCGTCGCGGACCATCCGGCCGAACACGTTGGTCAGCGCGGCCCCGATCGAGAGGATCAGTACCATCTCGATCAGGTTGGTGAGCGCGTTCGGGTTCTCGTACGGGTGCGCGGAGTTGGCGTTGAAGAAACCGCCGCCGTTGGTGCCGAAGATCTTTATCACCTCCTGCGAGGCGACAGGGCCTTGTGCGATGACCTGGTGCGCGCCCTCCAACGTCGTCGCGTGGACGTAGCCGCCGAGGTTCTGCGGCATCCCCTGCCAGACGAAGACGAGCCCGATCACGACCGCGACCGGCAGCAGCACGTAGAGCGTGCAGCGGGTCATATCGACCCAGAAATTGCCGACCGTCTTCGCCGAGCGGCGCGAGAAGCCGCGCACGAGGGCGATCGCCAGCGCGATCCCGGTCGCGGCCGAGAGGAAGTTGTGCACGGTGAGCCCCAGCATCTGCACCAGGTAACTCATCGTCTGTTCCGGCACGTAGGACTGCCAGTTGGTATTGGTGACGAAGCTGACCGAGGTGTTCAGCGCCAGGTCCGGACTGACCGCGCCCAGCTTCTCGGGATTGAGCGGCAGATATTGCTGCAACCGCTGCAATCCATAGAGCGTTGCGAACCCCACGATGCTGAACGCGAGCATGGCGATGCCGTAGGTGGTCCAGTGCTGCTCGTCGGTCTCTGTGACGCCGGAGACGCGGTAGAGCGCGCGCTCGATCGGCCGCAAGACCGGCGAGAGCCACGTGCGCTCGCCCGCGAAGACGCGCGTCATGTAGCCACCGAGTGGCCGCGTGACGGCGATGACGATCGCGAAGAAGATCGCGATCTGCAGCCAGCCGTTGATTGTCATCAGAACCGCTCAGGCCGGAGGAGGGCGAAGACGAGATAGGCGAGGATGCCGATCGTGACGGCGCCGCCGAAAATGTAATCGACGAGCATCACAGCTTCTCGCAGGCCAGGACGTAGGGGACGCAGGCGATCAGGAAGCCGCCGCCGAACGCCAGGTACAGGATGTCCAGCACGGGAAACCTCCACGGGTCCAAACAGAGCTGGAGGTATCCCTGGCGTCGTATAGATTCGAGTGCGCGCAACGCGGCTGCGCATATAGAAGGCATATAAAATGGGTCCCAAGGGCTCCCCCCTTGGCGGGGTCCAGGGGCAGAGCCCCTGGACCTATGTGCCTCAGGCGGCGCGGCGGCGGCCAGCGGTCAGCAGGCCGAGAAGCCCGATCGCGAGCACGCCGATCCCAGCCGGCTCCGGTACCGGGTTGGTGGGGATTGAGCCCGGCTTGAACAGCGACGCGAGGCTGTTGGCGCTGCACGCGCCGCCGATGCAGGGGGTAAGCCCGAAGAGGTCCTCCATCGTCAGCAGGTCGGAGGAGTGCGTCAGAGAGACGTCGGACGCAAAGGCGTTGCCGACCGCATCGGGGGAGATGACGATCTCGGGAATTGTGAACTGCGAGGTATCGCCGCCCTCGCTCTCGTCCATCCACAGCACGATGGCGCCGTTGTTCTTGAACGCCTGCGACTGCTCGATCTCGGGGACGATCGTCGCCAGGAAATTGTCGCCCTCGGCGATCGCCGCCTGGTCGCCGGTGTAGTGGACACCGTTGTAGGTGAAGCCGCCGGTCAGCGAGGAGTGCATGTCGTTGTACTGGTCTGGGGTGATCCAGTTGTACTGCGCCACGGTGTTGGCGGCGAGGTCGGTGGTGAGCTGCTGCAGCGGGGCGTAGTGCGAGGCCTCGCCCGGTCCGTTGGTATCGCTGAAGAAGACCATCGGATTGTGCTTGGCCGCGTAGTTGAATTGGTTGCTGCCGTTGTAGGCGTTGGTGTAGCCGGGGATGGTGCCGGACTGGCTGGTCAGCGGCACGCTCCGCTGGCTCTGCGGCAACACGGCGCCGGTGCTGGTGTTGATCTGGGTGTCCTCCTGGTACGACTTCCAGGTCACGCCCTGCTGCTGCATCTGGCCTGTGAGATGGGTCGTGTTGAAGATGTTGCCGTTCGCCGCGGACGGATCGTTATCGTTGTTGGTGCCGAGATTGGAGCCGGCTTCGGACCAGATGTAGTTCGGCTCCGATGGGTGATCGCCAGGTGCCGCGTTGAGGTAGTTGGTCGCGTAGGATGTGTTCACGGAATTCGGGTTGCCGGGTGTCATCAGGCTGTTCACGTACGGCGCCGCCGGATTGCCGAGGATCTGCTGCGGCGAGGTGAGGCTGCCCGGCTGGGTGAGGTTGTGGTTCTCCAGCGCGATATAGAACACGGTCTGGACCGGCGCAGCGAGCGCCGGGGCTGCCAGCGCAGTGGTTGCGAGCAGTCCCAAAGTGATGGTGCGGATGCGCATTTTTTCGTCCCCCGTTTGATGCTTGCCAGGAGAGACATACAATCGCTCAACGACACCTGTACTAGAGGTCGGTGTCAGTTCCGCGAAGAGACTATGACGCGCCCAAAAACTCAGCCCTCCTCGCTCGCCAGCAGCGCCGCATTGCCGCCAGCGGCCGCCGTGTTCACGGACACCACGCGCTCCTCGGCGAAGCGGAACAGTGTGATCGGGCCGCCCGCTTTCGGCCCGGTGCCAGAAAGGCCGCGGCCGCCGAACGGCTGCACGCCGACGACCGCACCGATCTGGTTGCGGTTGACGTAGGCGTTGCCGACCGCGAGGCGCGCGGCGATCCGTGCCTGCACGCTCTCGATGCGGGAATGGATGCCGAGCGTGAGGCCGAAGCCGGTGCCGCCGATCGCGTCCAGCACCGCATCGAGGTCGCGCGCCGCGTAGCGCACCACATGCAGCACCGGCCCGAACACCTCCCGCCGCAACGACGTCGCATCCGCCAGCCTGTAGGCGCGGGGTGCAAAGAAGAATCCGTGCTCGGTTCCCGCCGGCAGAGGCACGGTGAACAGCGGCGCGCCCATGCCGGCGCAATACGCCTCCAGCCCCGCGCGTGCGTCGGCGTCGATCACCGGCCCGATGTCGGTCGCGGGATCGAGCGGATCGCCGATCGCGAGCGTCGCCGCCGCGCCGGCCAGCATTCCGAGCACGCGGTCGGCCGCGTCCTCCTGCACGCAGAGCAGCCGCAGCGCCGAGCAGCGCTGCCCCGCCGAGCCGAACGCCGAGGAGAGCACGTCGCCCACCACCTGCTCGGGCAGGGCCGAGCTGTCCACGATCATCGCGTTGATGCCGCCGGTCTCGGCGATCAGCGGCACGATCGGCCCGTCCCGCGCGGCCAAAGCGCGCGCGATCCCCTGCGCCGTGTCGGTGCCGCCGGTGAAGGCGACGCCCGCGATGCGG
>DATAYA010000313.1:0-5995 GCA_036272815.1 Acetobacteraceae bacterium | reverse complement strand
AGCCCTCGCGCAGACCGCCCGGATGCCCGCGGTCGCCATCGCCGACACGGCGAACCTGTTCGGCGCATTGGAGTTCAGCCAGGCCTGTGCCGCGCGCGGCGTGCAGCCGATCATCGGCTGCCAGGTCGGGCTTGCCGCTGGCGACGGGTCGCGCGCGGCGCCCGATCCGGTCGTGCTGCTGGCGCAGGACGCGGCCGGCCTCTCCAACCTCCAGCGCCTGTCCTCGTCCGGCTTCCTGGAGACCGAGCCCGGACAGCCCCCGCAGTGCGCGATCGCGGCGCTGTGCGCGCACGCGGACGGTCTGATACTGCTCACCGGCGGCACACGCGGCCCGCTCGGCCGGCTGCTGGCCGAGGCGCGGCAGCCGGAGGCGGCGGCGTTGCTCGCGCGACTGGCGGAGGCGTTCCCCGGCCGCGTCGCGGTCGAACTGCACCGCCACGGATTGGCGATCGAACGCGCGATCGAGCCGGGCATGGTGGCACTCGCCGATCAAGCCGGGCTGCCTCTGGTCGCGACCAACGAGTGCTTTTTCGCCGAACCCGCGATGCACGCGGCGCACGACGCACTGCTGTGCATCGCCGAGGGTCGGCTGATCGCGGATGCCGAGCGGCGGCGCGTCACGCCCGAGCACTGGTTCAAGCCGGCCGCCGCGATGCGTGCGCTGTTCGCCGATCTTCCCGAGGCGTGCGACAACACGCTCGCGATCGCGCGGCGCTGCGCGGTGATGGCGGAGACGCGCAAGCCGCTGCTGCCGGTCTCGCCCAAGGTCGCACTTGGCGCCACGGAAGCGGAGACCGTGCGCGCGATGGCGGTCGCCGGCCTCGCGCGGCGGATGGACGCGATCGACGCCGATGCTGCCGCGCGCACGCGCTATTGCGAGCGGCTCGATTACGAGCTTGGCGTGATCGAGGCGATGGGCTTTCCAGGATATTTCCTGATCGTCGCCGACTTCATCCAATGGGCGAAGGGGCAGGGCATCGCGGTCGGTCCCGGCCGGGGCTCCGGCGCCGCCTCCGTCGTCGCCTGGGCGCTGACCATCACCGATCTCGACCCATTGCGCTTCGGGCTGCTGTTCGAGCGCTTCCTCAACCCCGAGCGCATCTCGATGCCGGACTTCGACATCGATTTCTGCCAGGACCGGCGCGACGAGGTGATCGGCTACGTGCGTCGCGAATACGGCGCCGATCGCGTGGCGCAGATCATCACTTTCGGAAAGTTGCAGGCGCGCGCCGCCGTGCGCGACGTCGGTCGGGTGCTCGGCCTGCCCTACGGCCAGGTCAACCGCGTCGCCGAGCTGATCCCGAACAACCCGGCGCATCCGGTGACGCTCGCCCAGGCGGTCGCCGGCGAGAAACGGATGCAGGAGATGCGCGACGGCGACGAGAGCATTCGTCGCCTGCTCGAGATCGCGTTGCAGATCGAGGGACTGTATCGCCACGCGAGCACCCATGCCGCCGGTGTCGTGATCGGCGACCGGCCGCTTGTCGAGCTGGTGCCGCTGTACCGCGATCCGCGCTCCGAATTGCTGGTCACGCAATACTCGATGAAATACGTCGAGCAGGCCGGGTTGGTGAAGTTCGATTTTCTTGGACTGACGACGCTGACGATCCTGCAACGCGCGGTGGGGTATCTCGCGCGGCTCGGCATCGCGGTCGATCTCGACCGGCTGCCCCTCGATGATGCGCGCACCTACGACATGCTGTCGCGGGGCGAGGCGGGCGGGGTGTTCCAGTTCGAGGGCCAGGGCATGCGCGACGTGCTGCGGCAGATGCGCCCCGACCGCTTCGAGGATTTGATCGCCGCCGGCGCGCTGTACCGGCCCGGCCCGATGGCCAACATTCCTGCGTATTGCGCGCGCAAGCACGGCGAGGCCTGGGGGGCGCCGCATCCGGTGATCCATGACACGCTCGCCGAGACCTACGGCATCATGGTCTACCAGGAACAGGTGATGCAGATCGCGCAGGTGATGGCGGGCTACACGCTGGGTGCTGCCGACAGCCTGCGCCGCGCGATGGGCAAGAAGATCCGCGCCGAGATGGACACCCACCGCGCGCAGTTCGTGGCCGGTGCCACGGCACGCGGAATCGAGCAGGCCAAGGCTGTCGAAGTGTTCGAGCTGATGGCCAAGTTTGCCGACTATGGCTTCAACAAGGCGCACGCGGCGGGGTATGCGCTGGTCTCGTACCAGACGGCCTGGATGCGAGCAAACCATCCGGTCGCCTTCATCGCGGCCTGCATGAGCCTCGCGATCGGCAACACCGACCGGATCGCCGCCCTGCGCCAGGAGGCGACGCGGCTCGGCATCCCGGTGCTGCCGCCCGACATCAACCGCAGCGAGGCGGATTTCGCGGTCGAGAAGCAGCCGGACGGCAGCCTCGCGATCCGCTACGCGCTCGCTGCGGTGCGCCGCGTCGGGCGTGCCGCGATGGAGGCGGTGATAGCGGAGCGCGGCACCCGGCCGTTCGCCGACCTCGCCGAGTTCGCCGCCCGCGTCGATGTGCATGCGCTCAACCGCATGGCCCTGGAGAACCTGATCCGTGCCGGCGCTTTCGACGCGCTTGAACAGAACCGGGCGCGGCTGTTCGCGGGTGCGGAGACGGTGCTGCGCCGGGCCGCGGCGGAGGCGGAGGAGAAGGGCAGCGGACAAATCGGCCTGTTCGGCGGCGCCGAGCCGGACGCGCTGCGGCTGCCCGACACGCCGGACTGGGCGCCGCTCGACCGGCTCGCCTACGAGGCGGAGGCGGTCGGGTTCCACCTGACCGCGCATCCGCTCGACGCCTATGCCGGCGTGCTGCGCCGCCTCGGCGTCATCCCCGGCAACCAGCTTGCGGCCCAGGCGGAGCGGGGCGCGGTGCGGGCCAGGCTCGCCGGTATCGTCGTGGGGATGAAGGAGCGGCCGACCCGCACCGGCAGCCGGATGGCCTGGGTGCGCATCTCGGATGCGGTCGGAAGCTTCGAGGTGACGTGCTTTTCCGAGGTGCTCGGCCGCGCTCGCGACCTGCTCGCCGCCGGCAGCCTGGTGCTGGTGACGGCGGAGCTGCGTCTGGAGGGCGAGGCGCTGCGGATCACGGCGCAGGAGGTGACGGCCCTCGACGCGGCCGCGGCCGGCGCCGGTGCGGGGATGCGCATCTGGCTCGAACGGACCGAGTCGGTGGCGCACATCCGGAGCCTGCTCGGCCGCGAGCAGGGAGGCCGCGGCCGCGTCGTGCTGGTGCCGAGTGCGGCCGGGGAGGGGATCGAGATCGCGCTGCCCGGCCGCTTCAACGTGACGCCGCGGCTGGCGCAGGCGCTGAAGGTGATCCCCGGCGTGCAGCGGGTGGAGGATTTCTAGGCCTCACGCCAGCAACGACTGCGCCCCGTCGATCCACACCGGCGTCCCGCTGATGTGCCTCGCCTTGTCCGACAGCAGGAAGCATACCAGCGCCGCCACGTCGGCGGCCTTTCCGGGCTTGTCCCCGGTGAGCGGGATCTTGCCCTGCGGATACTCGGCCGGCCACTTGGCCTCCTCGGTATGGCGCGGCTGGGTGTTATCGGAAATCTCGGTCTCGATCCGCCCTGGACAGACCGCATTGACGCGGATGTGGTGCTTGCCGAGTTCGAGGGCCTGCATCTGCATGATCGCCACCTGCGCCGCCTTGGTCGCCGAATAGGCGGTGGCCCCGGCGCTGGCGAAGCTGCGGGTGCCGTTGATCGAGGCGGTGATGACGATGGCACCCGCGCCCGCCCGCTTGAGGTGCGGCACCGCGAAATGCAGCGTCAGATACGTCCCGCGCAGGTTGGTGTTGATCGTGCGGTCCCATTCCTCGGGGGCAAGCTCGTCGATCGGCGCCCAGACGCCGTTGATCCCGGCATTGGCATGGACGAGGTCGAGCCGGCCGCAGTTGGAGACCAGCTTCTCCACAGCCGCCTGCATCTGGCTCGCGTCGGCGACGTCGGCGACCAGCACCACGGCCTCGCCGCCGCGGCCCCTTATCTCCTCGGCGGCCTGCCGCGCCTCGTCCTCGCTGTGGGTAAGCACGCCGACCCGCGCGCCGGCCCCGGCCAGCATCACCGCCGTCGCGCGGCCGATCCCCGACCCGGCGCCGGTTACCAGCGCCACCTTGCCCTTCATGTCCATGCCGAACCTCCTCCGCTGGCGGAAGCAACCGCGGGCAGGGGCACGGAGTTTGCTCATATTATGGCGAGGAGTGGCCGGTCGCGGTCTTTCCTTCGCCCGCGTCTTTCGTCACAGTGCAACCCATCCCGGGCCGGGCCGAAGACAGGGGACCATATCGGGAGAGGCAGTGCCATGTTCATCCACCGCCAACGCGGTTGGGAGTTGCCGGAACGGGACGCGACGCCGGAGCCTCTCGTGCTCGGGCGTCGGCGTGCGCTCGCGGGAGCCGCTGCGGTCGGGCTTGCGCCGATCGCGGCGCGCGCGGCGGCACCGGTCGTCGACACCAAATACCCGCCCGGTCGCGCGATCACGCCGGAGCAGAACGCGACCACCTACAACAACTATTACGAGTTCAGCGACGACAAGGACCTCTGGCGCGCGGCGCAGAAGCTGCCGCAGAGCCCCTGGTCGGTCGCGATCGGCGGCGAGGTCGAGAAGCCGTTCAGCATAGCACTGCCCGACCTCCTCAAGCAGGTGCAGCTCCAGGACCGCGTGTTGCGGCACCGTTGCGTCGAGGCCTGGGCGATGACGGTGCCCTGGACCGGCTTTCCGCTCGCCGACCTGGTGAAGCTCGCCCGCCCGACATCGGCCGCGAGATACGTCGTCTTCCACACGATCGAGGACCGCAAGGTGATGCCGGGCCTGTCGGAGGTCTGGTATCCGTGGCCCTATACCGAGGGGGTCACGATGGCGGAGGCGAACAACGATCTCGCCTTCCTCGCGACCGGCATGTACGGCAAGCCGGTGCCGCCGCAGGATGGCGGCCCGATCCGGCTGCTGCTGCCCTGGAAATACGGCTTCAAGTCGGCCAAGGCGCTCAATCGGATCACCTTCGCAGCCAAGCAGCCGCTCAATTTCTGGCAGGCGCTTGCACCGAACGAATACGGCTTCTGGGCCAACGTGAACCCGGCGGTGCCGCACCCACGCTGGAGCCAGCGCACCGAGCGGCTGATCGGCTCCGGGGAGCGGGTGCCGACGCAAATCTACAACGGCTATGGCGAATGGGTGGCGCCGCTCTATGCTGGGCCGGCCTTCGCCAGCCTGAAGTCGCGGAAGCTCTTCATGTGATGTGGGGCCGGGTGATGTGGGGTCGGGTGTTCGCCGTCCTGGCTGCGATGCTTCTCGTCGGCGCCTTCGCGCTGGCGACGCTGGTGGCACCCGACATCTCTCTCGGCGCGGCGCTGTTCACGCTCAACGGCCATGCGCTCCAGGCAGCGCATGACGGGATCATCGCCCACCTCTCGCCCTGGGTCTGGAGCGCCATCGCGGTGCCGATGCTGCTGCGCCCGGTCTGGCTGATCCCGGCCGGGCTGGGGCTGATCTGCACCGGTGCGGCGCTGACCCTCACCACCCGGCCGCCGCACCAGCGGTCGCGGCGGCGGAGCTAGAGCCGCCGCGTTTTCCGCGAGGTGGATCATGACTGCACGCGACGCGACCGTTGCCACCGCGATCATCCCCTACATCTTCTACAGCGACGTCGCGGCCGCCCTCGACTGGCTCGCGCGCGCCTTCGGCTTCGTCGAGCAGATGCGGACGGCAACACCGAATGGCGGCATGCACGCAGATGACCTTCAACGGACAGCCGGTGATGATGGGACAGGGCAGCGCCGAGCGGCGCATGACGAGCCCGCGTGCCGGGACGCACGCGGCGAGCCAGGGCGTTTTCGTGTATCTCGCCGACGTCGATGCCCACCATGACCGGGCGCGCGCAGCCGGGGCGGAGATCGTCGTGCCGCCGCATGACGAAGCCTATGGCCGCACCTATACCGCCCGCGACCTCGACGGCCATCCCTGGTTCTTCACGACGGCGCCGCGCGGCGCCTGAAGCCAACGGTCAGT
>DATAYA010000312.1:0-2445 GCA_036272815.1 Acetobacteraceae bacterium | reverse complement strand
CGCCGCTCATCGGCCCGTGGCGGAAGAACCATTTCTGCGCGGTGTAGCCCATCTCCTTGTATTCCGCCGCGCGGTCGCGGACGCGCCCGGCATCCAGCACTGCGAAGCCGAGCATGCTGGCATAGGCGGGGATCGAATTGCGCGTCGGGCCGCCCAGCAGCCGATGGACCGGCTGGCCGAGCCACCGGCCCTTGAGGTCCCACAGAGCGCAGTCGATTGCGCTGATCGCCAGCATCGCGTCACCCTGGCGCCCATGCACCATGATGCGGTGCATCTGGTCCCAGAGCAGCTCATGCGCGATCGGGTCGCGGCCGAGCAGGAGTGGGCGCAACCGGCGGCCGATGAAGAACGCGACACTTTCGGACATCGGCCCGCCGATGCCGGTCACACCCTGGTCGGTCTCGATCTGCACGAAATTGGCCTCGACCGGCAGCGCGTCTGGTGCTGTCTGCGGCAGGCCCTCGAAATCGTCGCGGGCGCGGTATTCGGCGTAGACGTCGATCGGGCGGACCAGCCGTTCCTCCCAGAACTTGCCCTTCGTCGGCAGGGTCCCGCGGAGGTGACGGAGGCGGATTGCGGTGATCTTCATGTGCGATCGCCTTTCGCGGCGGGGTTTGAAGGTCAGGGCGCGCGATTGCGCAGCGTGCGTTGCAGGTCGCGTTCGATCGGACCGGTGTCGGCATCGAAGGCGGCGAGCGCCACGTCGCGCCAGTCGGCGACGTCGAGCACGCGGCTCGGATTGTCGCGCAACAGCTCGCGCTTGAGGAACGGGTAGCCGGCGTGCAGAAGCTGCCGCCAGAGATCGCTGGTCGGGTTCAGCGGGATGCGCGCGACGGCGGCGGTGCGGATGCGGTGCGTGTGCTGGCGGCGGGCACCGTGGATCGGGTCGTCGTCGTCGTCCCGCGCCTCGGGCTTCTCGGCCGCCTGCGGCAGCGGCACGGCCTCGCGCACCAGCGGCTCGTACGGCCAGAGCGCGCGGGCGCGGAAGCCGCCGCGCAGCAGTGCCTGGGTCAGGCCGACCTCGTAGGTGCGGATCACCCAGTGCTTCGAGGGCACCGGCTGCACCTCCGACCAGAACTGCCGCCAGGCCTCGCTTTCGACCGCCGCGCGGCTGAAGGCGAGGAAATAGGATTGCAGGTGGTAGCGCGACTGCCAGCTCTCTGTCAGGCCCCAGACATCGGCCTCGGTGAGGTCGATCCGGTCGATCAGCGTGCGCAGCGGTGCCAGCGGGCCATAGACGCTGTCGTTGGCGATCACCACCATCTCGGTGTCGGGACGCGGCAGGGCGAGCCGCTCCAGCCCCTCGCGCCAGGCGCCGAAATCGTAGCCGATGTTGCGCCGCACCAGGACGCCGGCACAGTGACGCTGCAAGGCGGCCATCGCCGCCGGCTGGAGGCGGCCGGAATTGGTGACGAACACCACCGAAAGCCCGGCTTCCGCGAGTGCCCGGACATAGGCCAGCACATGCTCGCGCACCGCGCCGGCGCGGTCGAAATGCACGAAGACCGCGACCTCCGGGCCGAGCGGGATGTCCCCTTCAGGCCAGGCGGAGACGAGCTGGCGCGGCGAGCGGAGACGGCCGGCATAGGAGGCGAGGCGGGGGATCGCGCCATAGCGGCCGAGACGCCAGCCATGCGCGACGCCCCTCACCAGCCGCCGCGAGAGGCTGTCGACGATGGAGCCGTTCGCCATGCCTCAGGCGGCGCGCTTGCGCAGGTCGCGCGGCGGCTCCGCGCCGGCTGCCGCGCCCGCGGCAATCCCCTCGCGCAGGACCGCAGCGGCGGCGGCCCGGTCGCCGGCCGCGTCCAGCGCTTCGACATGGCCGCGCAGCGCAGTCCAGAAGCGCGGATCGGCGGGTGCGAGGCCGGCGCGCGCACGGGCGAAGCGGCGGCCCGCGCGAGCGGGGTCTTCGCCGCGTTGCAGGTCGAGCGTCGCGCAGGCGAGCAGCAGCTCGCGCTGGGCCTCGCTCGCGGGGGGCGTTTCGGCCGCCATGAATGGCAGCTCGTCGAGCCGCAGCTCGCGGCCGAGGCTGCGTGCACGGCTGTAGCGGCCGCGACCGACGAGGGTGACGAAGCGCTGCCGCTCGGCCAGCAGCCCGGGGTCGAGCAGCTCGTCAGGCACCAGGGCGGGGTTGCCACCGCACGCTGCCAGCGCCTCCTGCCGGAGTGCGGCCGCGGCATCGCGGTCGTGGCTCTGGGACGCCGCTTGCAGGGCGCCGCTGAGTGCCGCCCAGTAGAGGCCCTCGCCGGGTGCGACCGCGCGGATGCCGGTATCGGCCAGGCTTTCGCGGACGGCGGCAAACATGCGCGCGGCGCGGGCCGGCTCGCCGCCCTTCTGCATCTCCAGCACGCCGAGCGCGAACAGGGTGTCGCGGGCGCTGGCGTCGCGCGGCGGTTCCGGGCGGTGGACGCGCAGGCCATCGGCCTCCGCGACGTCGCGGGCGAG
>DATAYA010000311.1:0-2410 GCA_036272815.1 Acetobacteraceae bacterium | reverse complement strand
GTCGGCCGCGAGCGCGAACTGAGCACGCTGCTCGCGGCCCTCGGCGACCTGCAACGCGGGAACGGCCGGGCGCTGGCGGTGGTCGGCCAGCCCGGCGTCGGCAAGTCGCGGCTGATCCACGAATTCCTGGGCGCCCTTCCGGCGGGCTGGCGCGTGCTCCGCGCCGTCGCCATGCCGCAGTCGCGCGGCACGCCGTTTCACCTTGTGACCGAAATCCTGCGCGCCTGGATCGGCGCCGGCCCATCCGATCATCCGGAGCGGCTGGCGCGGCTGGTGGCGGCGGCGCTCGCGGCGCAGATGGCGGAGCGGCCGGCGGACGCAGCGGCGGTGCGGTTCCTGCTCGACATCGACGCGGGCGACGGCAGCTGGGAGGAGATCGAGGCGGCACAGCGGCGCCGGCGCGTGCAGGAGGTCCTGGCGAACATCCTGCGCGGCGAGGCGCAGCGCGCGCCGCTGATCGTGGTGGTGGAAGACCTCCACTGGGCCGACCCGTTCAGCCTTGCCGCCCTTGATGCGCTGGCCCTCGGACCGGCCGGCACACCGCTGATGCTGCTGGCCACGACGCGCCCCGAGACGCGCCCCGCCTGGTCGCGGCAGCCGCATGCGGCCTTGTTGCTCGAACCGTTGTCGCCGGCGAACGCCGAGCAACTGCTGCACCGGCTGCTCGGTCCGGCGGAGGGGCTGGCGCCGCTGCGGGCGCAGATCCTCGCGCGCGCGGAAGGCACGCCGCTGTTCCTCGAGGAGATCACCCGCTCGCTGATCGAGAGCGGCACGGTCGACGAGGCGGTGACGGCCAATGCCGCGGGCGCGACCGTGGCCGCGGTGACGATACCGGCATCGGTCCACTCCATCCTCGCCGCCCGGATCGACCGGCTGCCGCCGCCGCGACGCCGCGTGCTGCAGATCGCGGCGGTGACCGGGCGGCACATATCGCCGCGGCTGATCGCCGCGGTGAGCGGCCACGACGAGGCCACGCTCGCCGAGGAGCTGCGTCAACTGCAATTGGCGGAGTTCGTCCACGCGACCGAACTGCCAACGGGGACGCAATACGTCTTCAAGCACGCGCTCACCCAGGCCGAGGCGTACGACAGCCTGCTGCTCAGCCAGCGGCGCACGCTGCACTCCCGCGTCCTCGCCGCGATGCAGACGCTGTTTGCCGACCGGCTCGACTGGATGGCGGAGGAACTGGCCGGCCACGCGCTGGCGGGCGAGGTCTGGCCGGAGGCCGTGCGCCATGCGCTGCGTGCCGGCGAGCGCGCCAATCGCCGTTCGGCGTGGCATCCCGCGATCAGCTTCCTCGAGCACGCGATCGCGGCCCTGGAGCATTTGCCGTCCGAGCCGTCCACGATTGCGCAGGCGATCGAGGCGCGACTGCAACTCCGTGTCGCGGTGGTTGCGATCGGCGACGTGCCGCGCATGTTGACCTGCCTCGACGAAGCCCGTGACCTGACCGACGCGACGGGCGACGCGCTCGGGGCGGCGCTGATCGACATCCGCCGCTGCATCGGCCTGAGCATGCTGGGGGAGATCGAGGCGGCCATCCCGCCGGGCGAGGCGGCACTCGCGGTCGCGCGCGCCGCAGCCGATGCCGCCGGCGTCGTCGCCGCGAGCTTCGCGCTCGGGCAGGTCCATTACATATCGGGCGATTTCCGTACCGCCCGGGCGGTGCTGCAGGACAGTCTTGAGATTGCCCGCACGACGCCGCTCAGCCGCATCGCCGGCGGCCCCGGGACGCCCGCCCTGCTGCTGATGACCTGCCTCGCACGCAGCCTCTGCGCGCTCGGCGACATGGAGCAGGCACGCGATCTGGCGGAGGAGGCGCTGGCGCGCGCCGAGCAGATCCACCGCAGCTTCGACCGCGCGGAAGCGCAGCAGGCGCTCGGCGTGATCCATCTCGCCGCCGGGCGACCGGCCGAGGCGGTCGCGGTCCTGGTGCCGGCGCTCGACCTTGCCCGCGCCAACGAGCACTGGCTGCTGATGCCGATGATCGCGCTGGCGCTGGGACCCGCCTATGCCGCGACCGGGTCGGCGGCGGCTGGCGCGGTGCTGCTGGAAGAGGCGATCCGGCGTGCCGCCCAGCACGGTCTGGTGGCGGTCGGGGCGCAATGCCGCCTGGCGCTCGCTTCCCTGCAGGCGGAGACGTCGACGGCGGGCTTGCACAGTACCGTCGAGGATCTCCTGACGCTCTCGCGCCGCCATCGGCTGCGCGCGCTGGAGGCGCAGGCCTGTCGGCTGATGGCCCGATTGCACGCGGACGAGCCGGCGGTTGCGTGCGCGCTCCTGGCGGCGGCGGAGGCGGTCGCCGAGGCGGGCGCGCCGGACACTCCGGATCTCGCAGCATCGCCGGATGGCGCAGCATCGCGTCCTGCGGTCGCCGGCTCTCCCGCGACGGTGCTGGTGGTGCAACAAT
>DATAYA010000310.1:0-5252 GCA_036272815.1 Acetobacteraceae bacterium | reverse complement strand
CTCGGCGGACGCGGCGGCGCGGATGCGGCGGCAGTTCCCCGGGCTGCGGCCCGCGGTCCGGCCGTGGGAGGATGATGCGGCCATTCCCGTGCCGCCGGTGCCGCCGGTGGCCGCGGCGGGTCGCCTCCGCCGCGTCGTCATCCCGGGCGGCATCGGCATCGAGAAGGGCTACGAGGTGCTGCTCGCCTGTGCCCGCGATGCGGCGGCGCGCGCGCTGCCGCTCAGCTTCGTCGTGGTCGGCCACACCATCGACGACGACCGCCTGATCGACACCGGAAGCGCCTTCGTCACCGGCGAGTATGATGAGGCGGAGGCAGAAGCGCTGGTCCGGGCGCAGCGGGCCGACCTCGCCTTTCTGCCCGCGCTCTGGCCGGAGACCTGGAGCTACACGCTCAGTCTTGCCTGGCGTGCGGGGCTGCCTGCCGCGGTGTTCGACCTCGGCGCGCCGGCCGAGCGGGTGCGCGCGACCGGCCGGGGCTGGGTGCTGCCGCTCGGGCTGCCGATCAAGTCGATCAACAACGCCCTGCTTTCGGCCGATAATAACGCCCCGTTATCGGTGCCTAGTCTTGCGGAGCGCGACCGCGTGTCGCACCATCGCGTGAGCGGCCCGCCCTTGCGCGCCTTGCCTGCCTGACCACCAGCCAAACGAGGTTTCCGATGCCCGATGCCGGCGCTGCCGCCCCCGGCCCGAAGGTCGTCACCGAACTGAAGGTGACCGGCCATCTGATGAACCTCGAACGCGGCCTGTTCTGCATCTATCCCGCCCCCGGCGCGGGTGCGATCGATGCCGCGTCCGGCCTGCCCGGCGTCCGCATCACCTTGCCGCCCGGCGCCGAGCATGGCCGCGGCGGCCTGCGCATCGTGACCTTCCGCGACGACGGCTGGGTGAGCGGCCCGATGGACGCCGCCCTGATCCGGGTGCCGGAGGGACCGACGCAGATCCTGGTGACGGTCTATCAAGCGGCCGGCGGCAACGACCCGCCGCGGCTGCAGGTACTGCGCCTGAGCGATGCCGCCTCGGTGCCGCCGCCGCCCCTCGCGGTTGCCGATACGGGTGCTGGCGAGCGCGAGGTCGGTGCCGCTGCGGCCGCGGTCGCCGCCCCGGTCGCAGAGGCCGCGTCGCCGCCGGCGGAGCCCGGCCCGGTCGAGATCTCCGCCCACGTGCAGCGCCGCGGCGACATCACCGCGCGGATCGGCGAATGGGTCGGCGACCGCGGCAGCAAGTCCTGGATCGAGGGTTTCGCGATCAAGCCCGAGAGCGAGGTGACGCCCGAGGACATCGAATATCAGGCGGTGCTTGGCCGGGGCTGGCTCTAGCCCTGGGCGGAGGGCGGGCAGTATTGCGGCAGCCGCGGGATGTCGCTGCCGATCCTCGGTCTGCGTGTGCGACTGCGGGGTGCGGCAGCGGCGACGCATGAATGCGTGGTCGCGGCGAGCTTCGTCGACGGCACCGCGATCGGGCCGGTCGCCAACGGGGAGGCCTGCGAGACCGACAGCCTGGCGCCGCTGGAGGCATTCCAGATCGCGATCCGCCGCCGCGAGGAGCCGCAGGCGCGCGCTCGGCGGCGATGAGGGAGGCAAGGCCGGGGGCGTCCCCTCAGACGGTGCGCGCGTGAGATACCTCTTCGTCCACCAGAACTTCCCCGGCCAGTTCCTGCACATCGTGCGCCACCTGCTCGCGCAGGGCGGGCACGACATCGTCTTCATCACGCAGCCGAACCCGAACCACATCAATGGCGTGCGCAAGGTCACCTACCAGCTCGCGCGACCCATCAACCCGGATACCCATGCCGACGCGCAGGATTTCGAGCTGGCGATGCGGCGGGCCGACGCGGTCGCGCAGACCGCCGCCAAGCTGCGCGCCCTCGGCTTCTCGCCCGACATCATCATCGGCCATCACGGCTGGGGCGAATTGCTTAACCTGGCGGACGTGTGGCCCGGCGTGCCGATGCTCGGCTACCACGAGTTCTATTACCATACCGAGGGCGTCGATGTCGGTTTCGACCCCGAGTTCCCGCTCGACCGCGCGACCTTCGCGCGCGTGCGCGCCAAGAACGCCGTCAACCTGCTGGCGCTGACCAATCCGGGCCACGGCCAGAGTCCGACACGCTGGCAGCTCTCGACCTATCCCGACTGGGCGCGGCCCGGCATCAACCTGCTGCCGGAGGGCGTCAATCTCGCCACCTGCCGCCCCGACCCGAGCTTGCGCGAGCGGCCGATGCTGGTCGGCACGATCAACGTCAAGCCGTCGGAGAAACTCGTCACCTATGTCGCCCGCGACCTCGAGCCGTATCGCGGTTTCCACATCATGATGCGGGCGCTCCCCGCGATCCTCCGCGCGCGGCGGGACGTGCGGGTGATCCTGGTCGGCGGCGATGGCGTGAGCTACGGCGCGCGGCTCGCCTCGGGGAGCTGGCGCGACTACATGATGGGACAGGTCGGCAGCGAGATCGACCTCAGCCGCGTCCATTTTCCGGGGAAGATAGACTACAACGACTACTTGCGGATGCTGCAGCGCTCCGACGCGCACGTCTATCTGACGTATCCGTTCGTGGCCTCCTGGTCGCTGCGTGAGGCGCTCGCCTGCGGCTGCGCGATCGTCGCCAGCGACACCGAGCCGGTGCATGAGTTCGTGACGCACGGGCGGACGGGGATGCTGGTGCCGTTCCTGAAGCCGCACGCGCTCGCCGAACAGGTGCTGGAGGTGCTTGAGGATGCCGGGCTCGGATTCCGGCTGCGGGCGGCGGCGCGGCGCCACGCCGAGGCGGCACTCTCCCTCGACGAGAACCTGGCCGCCTACGAACGGCTGATCGGGCGGCTGATCGGAGCGTCCTGCGAGACCGCCGCGCCCGAACTCGCAGAAGATGGGCAACTTGCGGAAGATGGGCCGATCGTCATTTCCGCGCCGCGGCGGCGATCCCGCGCAGGATGACCGCCTCGGCCTCCCCGCGGGAGGCCCAGCCGGTGACCCGCACCCATTTACCCTCTTCGAGGTCCTTCTAGCGCTCGAAGAAATGCATGATCGCGTCGCGGGTGATCCCGGGCAGGTCCTCGATCGTCTGCACGGTGCTGTATTGCGGATGCACCTTGTCGTGGGGCACGCAGATGATCTTCTCGTCCGGCCCTTTTTCATCCTCCATCAGCAGCATCCCTACCGGGCGCGCACGGACCACCGCCCCCGGCACCACCGGCGCGGGCACCAGCACCAGCGCGTCGGCCGGGTCACCATCCTCGGCGACGGTGCCGGGGATGAAGCCATAGGCGGCGGGATAGGCGGTCGCGGTGAACAGGAAACGGTCGACAACGATCGCCCCCGTCGCCTTGTCCACCTCGTATTTCACCGCCGAGCCCTGCGGGATCTCGACCACCACGTTGATGTCGTGGGGCGGGGCATTCCCGGTCGGAAAATTGGCGACGCTCACCGCCGCTTTGCCTGGCGCTGCTTGCGGGCCGCATAGCGCTCGTCGCGCGCGCGCTTCTGCTCCGCCTCGGCCGCACGCTTGCGCGCTGCCTCCTCGGCCGCGGCCTTTGCCGCCTCCGCCTCGCGCGCCTTCTGCTCCAGCAACCGCGCCGCCACGGCCTCCGCCTCGCGCGCCGCCTCGGCGTCACGCAGCGCCTGCCGCTTGGCCGTCCGCACCTCGCGCGCGGCCAGCACCGCCTGCCGCGCCGCCTCTTTCTCCTGCATCACCGGATCGTCCGGTCCCGGCCGCGCCTGGAAACGCTGCAGCACCGCCTGCTTGGCGCGGGCCGAGGCCTGCGCCCGGTCCCCGAAATTATCCTTGAACCCCGCCATTCCTATGCTGACTCCAGATTCATCCGATCACGCCGGCTGCTCGGGCTCGGTGCTGTCCTCGGTGGGTTCCGGCGTGCCCGCCTGCTCCGCTGCCTTTCGACGGGCACGGGCCTCCTCCTGCTCGCGCGCCTTCGCCTCTTTCTTCGCCTGCTTCTGACGGTTCCGGTCGGCGCGCTGCATGTTGTAATTTGGCTTGAAAGGCAAGTTTCTCTCTCCGTTCTGCTGGCGGTTATGCGGGCAGGGTTCTACGCCACCTCGTGATGTGCCACCAGGGACGGGCGAACCCGACGCGAGTTCCCTACCCGGCCGGCCGCCGTCGCGCCTCGGGTGCGACCGCGAGCCCGGCCCCCACGATCACCGCCGCGCCTGTGAGTGTCCAGCCATCCGGCACCGCGCCGAACAGCAGCACCCCATATGTGGTGGACCAGAGAAGCTGCGAGTAGGAGAGCGGCGCCAACAGCGACGCGTTCGCGTGCCGATACGCGAGCAGCACCAGCCATTGCCCGCCGCTCGCGACCAGGCCCAGCAGCGCCCCAAGTGCGAGCTGGCGCGGCGTCGGCCAGATGAAATCCCACGGCAGCATCACGCTCAGCACCAGCAGCCCGGAGGCAGCGGTCCAGAACAGGGTCGTCGCCGGCCGCTCGGTCGCGGCGATGCGGCGCGTGGTCACCATCGCCACCGCCCAGGCCGCCGCCGAGGCGACCGGCAGGATCGCGGCCGGCCGGAACGCCGCCGTCCCGGGGCGCACCACGATCAGCACGCCCGCCAAGCCGATGATGACCGCCGCCCAGCGCCGCACGCCGACCCGCTCGCCCAGCACCGGGATCGCCAGCGCCACGATGAACAACGGGGAGGCAAAGCCCATCGCGGTCGCGTCCGCCAGCGGCAGCGAGCGCAGGCCGGCGATGAAGGCAACGCCGGAGATCACCAGTGCGGTGCCGCGCAGCGTCTGCGCGCCCGGCCGTGCGCTCGAAATTCCCGCCCGCCAGGCGCCGGGTGCGGCCACCAGCACGAACACCACATAGCGCAGCCACGCGATCTCGACCGACGGCAGCCCGCCCGAGGCGAGCACCTTCGATGTCGCGTCCGAGCTGGAGAACAGCAGCATCGCGCCGAGGGCGAGCAGCACCCCGCGCAGCGGCCCGTCGATGCGCGGCATCGCGAAGGGGCGAAGGGGGGCGCGGGCGAGATCGGACACAGGGACGCTCGATGCGGCGGCGGATCGTGGGTACGCCGTTGCGCAGGCGGGCGCAATTGCGCGGCACGCGCGGCTCCCCTGCTCGGCGCGAGCCGTGGCCCCGGCAACGCGATCCCGCCGTGGCTTGTTGTAGCCTGCACAAACCACGGAGGACGGCGCCCGCCATGCCGCTGCATCCGAGCTGGGGAGAGATCGTCCTCCGCCTGGTCCTCGCGCTGGCCGCCGGCGGCGTGCTGGGCGTCAACCGCGGCGCGCGCGGCC
>DATAYA010000309.1:0-5197 GCA_036272815.1 Acetobacteraceae bacterium | reverse complement strand
CATCCTCGGCAAGGCCGAATTCATGAATCCCGGCGGATCGGTGAAGGATCGCGCCGGGCTCTACATCATCACCGATGCCGAGAAGCGCGGTGTGCTGAAGCCGGGCGGCAGCATTGTCGAGGGCACCGCCGGCAACACCGGCATCGGCCTGACGCTGGTCGCCAATGCCCGAGGCTACCGCAGCGTGATCGTGATGCCCGAGACCCAGAGCCGCGAGAAGATCGAATTCCTGCGCATGATCGGCGCCGACCTGCGCCTGGTGCCCGCCAAGCCCTATCGCGATCCCGGCAACTACGTCCATTTCTCCGCCCGGCTCGCCAAGGAGATGGGCGCTTTCTGGGCCAATCAGTTCGACAATCTCGCCAACCGCGAGGGCCACCGCAGCACCACCGGGCCGGAAATCTGGGCGCAGACGGGGGGACGCATCGACGCCTTCACCTGCGCCTGCGGCACCGGCGGCACGCTCGCCGGAGTTTCGCTCGCACTGAAGGCGAAGCGGCCCGAGGTGCGGATCGTGCTTGCCGACCCCGAGGGCAGCGCGCTGTACGGCTGGGTCAAGTCCGGCGATCTGACCGTGGAGGGCAGCTCCATCACCGAGGGGATCGGCCAGTCGCGCGTGCCGGAGAACCTCGAGGGGGTGACGATCGACGATGCGGTGCGCATCACGGATGCGGAGGCGCTGGAGCAGATCTATGACGTGCTGATCCATGAGGGGCTGTCGGTCGGCACCTCGGCCGGCATCAACATCGCGGCCGCGATCCGGGTGGCGCGCGACCTCGGGCCGGGCCACACCGTCGTCACCGTGCTGTCCGACGGCGGCGGGCGGTATCAGTCCAAGCTGTTCAATCCGGAATTCCTGCGGGGAAAGAACCTGCCGGTTCCGGCGTGGCTGGCTTGACGGGAAGGCCAGGAGCGCCGCCCCTGGACCCCGCTCAAGGCGGAGCCTTGAGACTCCATTCCCGAGACGAACGGGTTTCCAAAGGGCGACTGCCCTTTGGCGGGTCTGGGCGGAGCCCAGCCTTAACCCGCCTCTTGATCGCCCTCGGCGCCCTCGCCGGCCTGGTCGCGGTCGCGGTCGCGGCGGCGGCGACGCATGTGCTGCCTGGTCGCGTCGGGCCGGGCGGCGAGGCGCTGGTGCAGAGCGGGCTGCGGATGCAGGCGTGGCACGCGCTGGCGCTGCTGTTCGTGGGGCTTTGGTCGGCGCGCGGCGGCTGGCTCGCGGACGCGGCGGCGGTCTGCTTCGTGCTGGGGATCGTGCTGTTCTGCGGCGCCGTCTATGCGCTCGCCTTCGGCCATGCCGCGATCGAGCCGCTGGCGCCGGTCGGCGGCACGCTGCTGATGCTGGGCTGGCTGCTGCTCGGGCTCTCGGCGCTGCGGCCGCGCCGCGGCTGAGGTCAGGTGGCCGCGCCGCGGCTGAGGTCAGACGAGCGTGATCGCCGCCGGCCACTGGTGCGGCAGCGGGAAATCGATCCGGCAGGAGAAGCCCTCCGGCGCGAAATCCAGGCTCACCGCTCCGTCCAGCTCATAGACGACGCCGCGCTCGATCAGCTTGGTGCCGAAGCCGTGCCGCGCCGGTGGTGCGACCGGGGGACCGCCCCGCTCCGTCCAGCGCAGTTCCACGCGCGCACCTTCGTCTTCGGGTTCGGCGACGCTGCTCCAGGCGATCTCGACGTGCCCCTCCGCCACCCGTAGCGCGCCGTGCTTGACCGCGTTGATCGCCAGCTCGTGGACCATCATGCCGAGCGCCAGCGCCATCTTCGGCGTCAGCCTCACCGGCGGCCCGGCGGCGTCGATCCGGCCGTCGATCTCCTGGCCGCCGATCTGCCCGCCGCCGATGTCCCGCCTGAACGGCGCCAACGTGCGGCCGACGACGTCGCACAGTGCCGCCCCGGTCCAGTTCGACTGGAACAGCAGCCCGTGCGCCTCCGAGAGCGCCATCATCCGACCGATGAAGACGTCCTCGAACTCGTCGAGGCTGGCGGCGCCGTGGATCGACTGCCGCGCGATGGAGAGCACGGAGGCCAGCGTGTTCTTCACCCGATGGCTCAGCTCGCCCATCAGCAGCCGCAGCCGCTCGTCCGCCTGGCGCCGCCTCCCCCGCTCCCGCGCCTCCGCGACCGCTCGCGCGACCACCGCCGGCAGCCGCTCGAGCCGGTGCCTGAGCACATAGTCGGTCGCACCGTGGCGCAGGCTCTCAATCACGATCTCCTCTCCGCGCATGCCGGAGACGAAGATGAATGGCGTCTGCGGCGCCGAGCGGAGCGCCGTCGCCAACGCCTGCAGCCCGTCGAGACCGGGCAGCCCGTACTCGGAGAGAATGACGTCGTAGCCGTCGCGGTCGAGCGCGTGCGCGAACGTCTCGCGCGTGGCGGCGTGGCTCGCGACGAGATCGGGTTGCTCGGCACGCAGCGGCGCGAGCAGCAGCTCGGCCTCGCGCGCACTCCCAGCGAGCAACAGCAGCCGCAGCGGCTCACGGACGACCGCAGCGGCTGGCGGAGCCGGTTTATGGAACGTCGCCGCCGCTTGCGGGAGCGGGCTCATGCAGGATCGTCCCGGACATCCCGCGTTCGTGTCTCGATGAATTGCCGACCGGGCTGACCCCCTGCGCCTTGCCCGCCGGCGCGAAGCTGCGCGGAAAGTCGCTCGCCGGATGTCCCGCGCTCATTCGCCCGGCCGCCGCTGCACATGGAGCGCCTCCGCAGTACCTGTTTCGACAATAGGCACGTCGGCGCGCCGGGATCGGTCGCGTGGTCGCGACTGCCGGTTCAACATCGCGTGCCTGGTCCTGCGCCAACAGGCCCGAGAACGCCGCCGCCGAGGGTTCCTCCCTCGACAGACCCGGGCCTCGACAGACCCGGGCCCCGGGCGCAGGCTCGTGTCGCGATGAACGGCGCGACGCAAGGCGGCATCGACTGCGACCTGCATCCGGCGGCGCCGACGGTCACCGACCTCCTGCCGTACCTGGAACCGCTCTGGCGCGACATGATCGCCCGCCGCGGCATCGATGCGCCCGCCTCGATCGCCTATCCGGCGGCGGCGCCGATCAGCGTGCGGCCGGACTGGCGGCCAGCCGACAAATCGGCCGCCGCCACGTTCCCGCGTCTGCGGGCCGAGGCGCTCGATGCGTTCGGCACGCGCCTGGGCATCTGCAACTGCCTGATCGGCGTGCCGCTGCTGTTCGGCGAGGACATGGCTGCCGCCTTCGCCCGCGCCACGAACGACTGGATCGCCCGCGAGTGGCTCGACCGCGAGCCGCGCCTGCGCGCCTCGATCGTGGTGCCGGTCCAGAATCCCGGTCTTGCCGCCGCCGAGATCGACCGCTGCGCCGCCGACCGCCGGTTCGTCCAGGTCCTGCTGCCGGCCAATGGCGAGCTGCCGCTCGGCCGGCGCGCGCACTGGCCGATCTACGAGGCGGCCGTGCGCCATGGCCTGCCGGTCGGCATCCACGCCGGCAGCGCCTATCGCCACCCGGTCACCAATGTCGGCTGGCCGTCCTACTACGCGGAGGATTATGCCAGCCACGCGACCTCCTTCCAGTCGCAGCTTCTGAGCCTCGTCGCCGAGGGCGTGTTCGCAAAGTTCCCGAGCCTGTGCGTCGTCCTGATCGAGAGCGGCTTCACCTGGCTGCCCGCGTTCGTCTGGCGCCTCGAAAAATTCTGGCGCGGGTTGCGGATGGAGGTGCCGTGGGTCAGCCGCCCGCCCGGCGAGATCGTCCGCGAGCATGTCCGCCTGACGCTGCAGCCGATCGACGCGCCGGACCCGGCCACGCTCGCGCGCGTCGTCGAGCAGCTCGGCTCCGACCGGCTGCTGCTGTTCTCGACCGATTATCCGCATTGGCAGTTCGAGGGCGCGGCGGCGCTGCCGGAGGGGTTGGCACCCGGCCTCGCGCGCCGCATCCTGGTGGACAATGCGATCGAGACCTATCCGCGCCTGATGGAGGACGGTCCATGAACGTCGCCATATCGCCCGCCTCGCTGCGTCCCGGATCGGCCGCGCCCGGGGTGATCGACTGCGACATCCACCCCGGCATCACCTCGGCGCGGGTGCTGTTCCCGTGGCTCTCGCCGCGCTGGCAGGCGCATCTGGAGACCTACGGCCTGCGCCAGCGGCACGGCTTCCAGTCCGGCACGCCATTCCCCAAGGGCCAGCCGCAGGCGAGCCGGCGCGACGCCTTCCCGCCCGGCGGCGGCAAGCCGGGCAGCGACCTCGATTTCATGCGCGCGCAGCACCTCGACGCGAACGGGATTTCCTTCGGGATCCTCAATCCCCTGGCGATCACCGGGCAGGGGACGCAGAACCCGGACCTCTCGGCGGCGCTGGCCCGTGCCGTGAACGAATGGCAGGTCGCGTGCTGGACCACGGCCGAGCCGCGCCTGCGCGCCTCCATCGTCGTGCCCTACGAGGACGGGCAGGCGGCGGCGGCCGAGATCGAGCACTGGACCTGCCACCCCGAGCACGCAAGCCACTTTACGCAGGTGCTGCTTCTCAGCCGCACCGCCGAGCCGCTCGGGCAGCGGCGCTACTGGCCGATCTACGAGGCGGCGGCGCGGCACGGGCTGCCGGTCGCGGTCCACGCCTTCGGCTATGGCGGCTATCCGATCACCGCCGGCGGCTGGCCATCGTACTATATCGAGGAGATGGTCGGGCACGCGCAATGCGCGCAGTCGCTGCTGACCAGCATGGTGTTCGAGGGCGTCTTCGAGCGTTTCGCCGGATTGCGGGTGGTGATCGTGGAGGCCGGCTTCGCCTGGCTGCCGGCGCTGGCGTGGCGGCTCGACCGGGCCTGGGCGCGCAACCGCGACGAGGTGCCGCATCTCGGGCGCGCGCCGTCGGAGGTGATCGCGAAGCACGTCTGGCTGACGTCGCAGCCGATGGAGGAACCGGCGCGACGGCGACACCTGCCGGAGGCGATCGGCTGGATCGGCTGGGACCGGCTGCTATTCGCGACCGACTATCCGCATTGGGATTACGACGACCCATCCCAGGTGCTGCCGATGCCGCTGGCAGAGCAGAAGAAGCGGGACTTCTTCCTGAACAACGCGGTGTCGTTGTACGGGGTGGGATAGCGGACAGCAAAACCTTACTACATCGCTATTAAATAAGTAGCTTTGGGCCTGTAGGGGAATTAGTCAGACGATATTGACCCCACGGGTAAGCGGTTAGTGCCCATCGCCCTTTAGGCGGGGGTTGCTAACTG
>DATAYA010000308.1:0-11778 GCA_036272815.1 Acetobacteraceae bacterium | reverse complement strand
GGACGGCCGGTGTCCAGAAAAGCGGGCGAGGATTGCATGGGCCGGTAGATAGGCAATGCCAGCCGGTGCCGCTACCGTGACCAGCCATGCAGCAGCAGACGATCATCCGGCCCGCGGAGGCCGCGGACGCGGCCGCCATCGCGGCCCTGATCGGAGTGGCCTTCGCAGCCCAGCCGGTGCCGCTCGACCCGCCGCCGTCGGCGCTCGGCGAGACGGCGGAAACCATCGCCCGGCAGCTCGCATTCGGCGGTGGCGCGGTCGCGGTGGGCGAGGGCCGGCTGTTCGGCGTCGTGATGTGGGCGGAGGAGGCGGGCACATTGCACGTCGCGCGCCTGTCGGTGGCGCCGGAGGCACGGCGGCGCGGGATCGCGCGGGCGCTGCTGGCGGCGGCGGAGGCGGCGGCGCGGGTGCGCGGCCTCGGGCGGTTGACGCTGGGCACGCGGCTGCCGCTGGTCGGCAACCGGGCGCTGTTCGCCGCCTGCGGCTATGTCGAGACGGCACGGCACGCGCATCCGGGTTACGATGCGCCGACCTGGGTGGAGATGGAGAAGCGGCTGTAAGGCTGGGCTCTGCCCAGACCCGCCAAAGGGCAGTCGCCCTTTGGGAACCCGTTTATTCGATGTTGCGGAGTGGGGTCGTGGGCAGTCGGTCGCCGCCTCCAACGCCGTGGCCGGAGGCACGTGTGGCTCGTGCTGGTGCTTCCGTCGGTCCCGTACTGGCCAGCGCCCCTGGCCTTCCGTCAGAACCAGTTCGCCTTGTCCACCACATTCCGCATCGCACCGCCCGACGCGAACGCGCGGGCGTTGTCGCGAATGATCGCGTAGCGGCGCTCGTTCAGATGCGGCCCGTACCCGGCCATGTGCGGCGTCAGCAGCACGCCCGACATGTGCCAGAGCGGATGCTCGGCCGGCAGCGGCTCGGGATCGAACACGTCGAGTGCCGCCCCCGCGATCTCGCCCGCGCGCAGCGCCGCCACGAGGTCGTCGAGCCGCGTCGTCATCCCCCGACCGATGTTGATGAAGAATGCCGAAGGCTTCATGCGCCGGAACCGCGCGCGGTCGAAGAATCCCTCGGTCGCCGGCGTGTGCGGCACCGTCAGCACGACGAAATCCGCGCGCGGGAGCAGCGCGTCCAGCGCCTCGGGCCTGTGCAGCTCGGCCACCCCCTCCGGCCGGTCGGCGCGGCGCGCGTCGGTCGCGATCACGATCATTCCGAATGCGGCGGCGACGCGCGCCGTTTCCGCGCCGATCCCGCCGCAGCCTACGATCAGCATGGTGCTGCCGGGCAGCGCCACGACGCCCTCGTCCTCCGGCGGTTTGGCCCACTCGGCGCGGAGCTGCTGTGGGATGTAGCGGTGCAGCCCGCGCGCGAAGGCGAGCACGAAGGCCATCACATGCGCCGCGATATGGTCATTGAAGATGCCGCGGAAATTCGTCGCCACCAAGGGGTGCTCGGCCAGCGCGCGATGATAGAATCCGGCCGGCGGTGCCGCTTGCGGCGCTTGCAGCCAGCGCAGCCGGTGTGCGCGCGCGAGCAGGGCAGGGGAGAGCGTTCCGAACACCGCGTCGGCCTCCGCGATCGCGGTCTCTGCCTCCGCATCACTCTCCGCGACCGTCACGCGCACCTCCGGCACGTCGCGGCCAAGCCGCGCCGCCCAGTCGCGCGTGATCGCGGTTTGCGGTGGCAGAAACACGAACGAGAATGCCATGCCTGATCCTTACCCCCGCTTGCGCAGCCGCGCGCTGTTGAGACACGCGATCACCCCCTGCGCCGATTGCGGCAGGTCGCGCGCGACCGGATCGGCCAGCGCCGCGAGCGGTGCCATTGCCGCCACCTCGTCGAGCCGCATCGCCGCCAGCCGCGACCGCGCCGGCTCCGGCAGGCCTTCGAGATATTCCCGCGCCAGCCATTGCAGGCCAAGGATCGGATGCCCGTTCGGCGGCACCGCGCACTCCACGACCTCCGCCGCCTCGCCGAACAGGTTGAGCAGTCCCTGCTGCGTCATGTTGTAGTAGTGGCCCGGGTAGCCATGCACCGGTTGCAGGAACGGCACCGAGACAACCAGTGTCGCTCCCGGCTTGGCGACGCGCAGCAGTTCGCGGGCGCAGGCGAACGGGTCGCGCACATGCTCAAGCACGGCGAGCGAGACCACGCCGTCGAACACGCCATCGGCGAACGGCAGCGCCTCGCCGGCCGCGAGCACGTCGGTCGCTGGATAGTCGACGATCTCGACATTGACGACATGCCGGGCGCGCTCCGGCCGCGAGCCCGCACCGCAATCGAGCACCCAGCCGCCGCGCGCCGTCGTCTCGTTGATGAGCAACTGCGCCCAGGTCTCATAGGGATTGGCCGAGACGTTTTCGGTCGCGACCGCGCTGGCACGGGCGCGCAGCGCCGGCGTCAGCATGTCGATCGCACCCGGCCCTTGCGGGAATACCGTCGCGCACGCGTCGCAGACGATCTGCGCCGCGCCGATCTCAAGCCGTCCGCGCGGCGCGGCACAGACGGGGCACCGCAGCCGCTCCAGGCACCACGCCCGCGCCTCCGCACGCAACATCCGCTCCGCCGCCGCCGAGGCGTGCAGTTCGGGTGCGAGCGGGACGCGGCGGGCGATGCGTTCGGCGCCGCATGCGAGTGCAATCTCCACGTCCGCGGCGCCGTCCAAGAGGCGCGCGTCACCTTGCGCCACAACGCCCCGCACGAAGCGCACCTCCGGAAAGGCCCGCACGACGTCGGGGCGGGGATGCAGCATATGAGCCATCCGCCGGTCGTTCACCGTCACCGCGATCGGCGCCTCCGGGTCGTCGCAGGCGACCCATCCGGCGACGCGGAAGCCGAGAGTTGCGATCGGCTCGGCGGGCTCGTCCAGATACAGGCTCAAGCGGCGCCCGTCGTCCAGACCCACGCGTCCTGCCCGGGGACGTAGGCGACGTTGCTCTGTGCCGCGTTGCGGTTGACCAGAGGGCGCCCATACATGGGGTGGCGCATGCTGCGCACCTCGTGCTCGAATGTCGCGAGCACGCGGCCGCTGGCCGGATCGACGATGTCGCGGAAGCGCCACTGATGCGCGTCGTCTTCCTGCGAGATCAGGCCGCGTTCCAGCAGCCGCCGGTACGGTCCGGAGAAATCGTGCAACGTGACTTGCACATGAGAGCCGTCGAAGGCCGGCAGTTCGCCGTCCGTCTCGCGCAGGATGATCCACTGCGACGGCCCGACCGCGACGCGGACATGCCGCCCGTCGTCGCCCGGCTCGGCATGCGCGCCGATGATGTCGCGATAGAAGGCGAGGATGCCGGGCGCGGTGCCACGTGCAACCGACAGCTCGACATAGGGCATCCCGAGATTGACCGGCCCGAACCGGTGCGCGGGCGCAAAGCAGCGCATGCGGTTGCCCCAAGGGCAAGTCGCCTCCACGAACTCTGCCGTCTCGCGCACCGAGAACTGCGTCCCGGCCAGCGGCTCGCGCACCATGTCGAGCCGGTGCCGCAGCGCGTCGAGATCGGGGACCACGAGGGCAATATGTCCGCCCACCACCTGCGCCTGCCCGGTCGGCAGATGAAATTGGCCCCTGCCGACGTTGATCCACATATTCGTCACACCCGTCATCAAATACGGGTCGCGCGTCAGCCCGAGACCGGTGACGTAGAACAGCGTTGCGAGATGCTGGTCCGGCACGCGGACGTTGACGTGGCCGAGTTCGACGATGTTGCCGGGATCTTCGGTGGTGCGGTCGAATGGCGCCTGCATGACGTTTCTCCCTTTTCTCTCAGCCTTGCGCCGCATAGCCGCCGTCGACCGGAATCGCGGTGCCGGTGACGAAATCCGAGGCCGCACTCGCAAGGAACACGGCGATGCCGCCCATGTCCTCGGGCGTGCCCCAGCGTGCGGCCGGCGTGCGCGCCAGCACGCGCTCGTGCAAGCCCCCGACCTCGCGCCGGGCCGCCCGGGTGAGGTCGGTGTCGATCCAGCCCGGCAGCACGGCGTTGACCTGGATGTGGTCCGGCGCCCAGGCACTGGCCAGCGCGCGTGTCATCTGCACGATGCCGCCCTTGCTCGCCCCATAGGCGGTCGCGAACGAGGTGCCGAACAGCGACGTCATGCTGCCGATGTTGATGATCTTGCCGGCGCCGGCCGCGCGCATCGGCGCGTGCGCCGCCTGGCAGGCGACGAAGGCGCTGGTGAGGTTCGTCGCCAGCACCGTGTTCCACTCCTCGAGGGTGTAATCCTGCGGCGATTTCCGGATGTTCGTCCCGGCGTTGTTGATCAGGATGTCGAGCCGCCCGGCGCCCCGCGCCGCCTCCGCGACCATCGCGCGGCAGGCCTCGGCGTCGGCCAGGTCGGCCGCCAGCGCGTGCGCATTGCTGCCCGCCGCGCGCAGCGCATCGAGAGCCGCCGCGTTCTTGGCCTCGTTGCGGCCGGTGATGACGACCGCCGCCCCGGCGCGGGCGAGCGCGAGTGCCATCCCGAGGCCGATCCCGCCATTGCCGCCGGTGACGAGTGCCACCCGTCCGGACAGGTCGAACAGCGAATTCCGATCAGCAGGCGAGGCCGGGCGGGCTTGAGGCATTCGGTCTCTCCGCGGCAGGCCGCGAGCATAGACGCATCCTCCGGGGTCGGAAAACCGCGCCGGTGCGTCTAGGGTCGCATTCGACGGGGGAAGTACTGCGCCGATGCTGACGGGGTTCTGGCTCGGCCTGCTGCTGAAGATGGCGATCACCGCCACCGTCGTGGTCGCGGCCTCCATGGTCGCGGAGCGCACCGGCCCGTTCGTGGCGGGCGTGCTCGCGGCCACCCCGGTCTCGACCGCCCCCGCCTATGCGATGCTCGCCTATGCCCACGACAGCGCCTTCATCGCCCAGAGCGCGCTCGACAGCTTCGCCGGCAACGCAGCCGCGGCAGTGTTCACCGTCACCTATGTCACGCTTGCGCCACGCCTCCCGCTGGCGCCGCGACTGGCGTGCTGCGCGCTGGCCTGGCTCGCCGCGGCGGCGATCATCCACTCGATCGCGTGGACTGTGCCGGAGGCGGTGGTGCTGGTGACGGTGACCTTTGCCGCCGCCATCGCCTTCATGCACCACGTGCCGCCGGGGGTGGCGCGGGCGCGGCGGGGGCGGCGCTGGTACGACCTGCCGGGGCGGGCGCTGGTCGTGGGCGGCGTGGTCGGCACCGTGGTCAGCGTCAGCCGCGCGATCGGCCCCACGGCGACCGGCATCGCGACGGTGTTTCCGATCAACATCTCCAGCATGGCTATCGTGATCGACCTGCGGCTCGGAGCCGGGATGTCGGCGGCGACGGTCGCGAGCGCCATGCGCGCGATGACCGGGATGACGTTTGCCTATCTGCTGCTGCACCTGATAGTGGCCCCGCTCGGCAAGTGGCCGGCGCTGCTGGTCTGGCTGCTCGCCTGCATCACCTGGTCGGGCTCGCTGCTGGTCTGGCGGGTGTTGCGGCCGGCAGCGGCTTGACCGCATTTCCGGGCCGCCGATATGACGGCGGGCGGCAGTATCCGCGCGCGCCGGTAGGAGAAACCGATTGGGCCTCGCCACCGGCCAGTTGCAGGCAGACCCCGCTCATCCGGGCGAGGACGCGCTCGCTGCTCTGGTCGCGATCGCCGGCCGTGACCTCGAGGCAACCAACCGCACCATCGTCGGGCGCATGGCGAGCCCGGTGGAGCTGATCCCCCGCCTCGCCGCCCACCTCGTCGCCGCAGGCGGCAAGCGGTTGCGTCCGCTCCTGACGCTCGCCGCAGCCCGGCTCTGCGGCTACCCCGAGGGCGGCCCGCGCCACATCCGCCTCGCCGCCTGCGTCGAGTTCATCCACACCGCGACGCTGCTGCACGACGACGTGGTGGACGAGAGCCTGCTCCGCCGCGGCTCGGCCAGTGCCAATGCCGTGTTCGGCAACCAGGCGTCCGTGCTCGTCGGCGACTTCCTGTTCGCCCGGGCCTTCCAGCTCATGGTCGAGGACGGCTCGCTGGACGTGCTGGCGATCCTCTCGCGCGCCGCCGCAACCATCGCCGAGGGCGAGGTACTGCAATTGGTGACGCAGAACGACCTCTCGACCACCGAGGCGCGCTATCTCGACGTCATCAGTGGCAAGACCGCCGCCCTGTTCATCGCCGCCTGCGAGGTGGGCGCCGTGATCGCCAACCGCCCGGCGGCGGAGCGGGCGGCGCTGGCGGCCTACGGCCGCGACCTCGGCATCGCCTTCCAGCTCGTCGACGACGCGCTCGACTATGCCGCCGACCAGGCCGCACTCGGCAAGGCGGTCGGCGACGATTTCCGGGAGGGGAAGATCACCCTGCCGGTGCTGATTGCCAACGCGGCCGGCGGCCCCGATGATCGCGCCTTCTGGCAGCGCACGATCGAGGCGGGCGAGCAGACGGAGGCCGACCTGCCGCACGCGCTCGCCCTGATGCAGCACTGCGACGCGATCCCGCAGACCATCGCCCGTGCGGCCGGTTTCGCGCAGGCGGCGAAGGCGGCGCTCGCCGTCTTCCCGGTCTCGCTCGCCCGCGCCGCCCTGCTCGACGCGGCCGACTACGCGGTGCGCCGAGGCCGCTGATCCGGTGGCGGGGAGCGCGGCGGCGGCCGGCATCGACTGCCTGATGGATGTGGCCGATGTGGTCGAGCAGCCCTGCTTCCGCCCCGGCCGCCTGCTGCGGATGGTCGTCGCCCCGGCCGCGCCGCTGGCACAGCCGCGGCCGCTGCTGGTCGAGGCGCCGGCGTTCGTCGACGCCTGGGCTGTCGACTGGCACCGCACCGGCCACGCCAGGCGGTCCTACGACGTAAGCTGCATCTTCGCCTGCGACGCCGAGGTGATGGGCCGTGGCGCCGTGGTGCTGGAGGGCAGCCTCGTCACGTCGCCCGAGCTGATGCCCGACTACGTCCGACGCCTGCTTCCCGATCCGGACTGGTTCGACATCGCCCGCCAGCGCACGCTGGCGCCGCGCATCATCGAGCGGCCCTGCGTGGTGTTCGCGGGCTTCGGCATCGACGTCTACGGGCACTTCATCATCGAGACACTGCCGCGGCTGATGACCGCGCTGCGGGCGCTGGAGGGAGCCGACGAGCGGCCGGCCTTCCTGCTCGACGCCGCCGCCCCGGCCTGGCTGCGCGAGGCGCTGCACAGCGTCTTTGCCATTCCGGCCGCCGACATAGTGCCGTTCGACCGCTTCACCGACCGGATCGTGCTGCGTCGTGCCATCATCCCGACGCTCGCGAGCTTCGACGGCGCCTATCACCCCTATGCCGGCTCGGTGTTCGAACAGGTCGCGGACATGGCGGGCGCGCGGGCGGCGCGGCTCGATGTGCGGCGGGTCTATCTGACGCGCGTGTTCCACTCGATGCGGCCGGGCGCGGCCCGGCGCTGCCTCAACGGGCCGGCGCTGGCGGCGATCGCGGCCTCCGAGTTCGGCTTCTCCATCGTCGCCGCGGAGACGCTGCCCTGGCGGGCGCAGGTGGCACTCTGCGCCGGTGCCGACATGATCGCGGGCGACTATGGCTCGGCGTTGCACAACGCGGCCTTCGCCGGCGCCGGCACAAGGGTCGCTGCGATCGGGCTGCGGGCGCTCGACCAGTCCTATCTCGGCGCGCTGCGCGGCCACCGGAACGCCTATCTGCGGGTGGCAGGGGAAGGGGATTATGCCGTCGACCCCGGGCTGTTCCGCGCCTATCTCGATGCCGTGCTGACGCGACGGACGCAGCCTGGCCCCGCCAGCCTCGCGACAGCGTGAATCCGCATTGTCCGAGCCGCCCCGCTAGCAACACCGAGGAGAGCTTTCCGTTCTCGCTGATCGGCTACGGCAAGCGCGAAGCCTTGCGCCGCCGACCGCGGAGTGGCATCATCACGCTACCGTGAGCGATTCGCCCCAAGCGCATTTCTCCCCCGAGGCCGAAGCAAGCCATGTCAGCCTGTGGTCGGCCCCCGGCGCCGTCTTCCTCCGCCTGCGGCAGGAGCATCCCGGCGAGCCCTGCCGCCGGATGTTCGTCGAACTGACGCCCGAGGAGGCGCGCCGCCTGCGCCGCGAACTCGACATGCACATCGCCGGCGCCGTCCGGTGACGCGGCCGGCCGCCACGCCGCGCGAGGCGACGGCCGCCGGAACAGCGGCCATGCGCAACTTGTGATTCCCCCCACCGCCGAATGCGGCGATTCTCCTGCCCGATGCCGCGCAAGCCCGCCAGCACCCGCACCACCGCCCTGATCGTCGCGGCCGCGATGTTCATGGAGATGCTCGACGGCACGGTGCTCTCGACCGCGCTGCCGGCGATGGCGCGCAGCTTCCACGCCGACCCGCTGAACATGAGCGTGGCCCTGACCTCCTACCTGCTCAGCCTCGCCGTGTTCATCCCGGCCAGCGGCAAGGTCGCCGACCGGCTCGGCAGCCGCACCGTGTTCGCCGCCGCGATCGCACTGTTCACGCTCGGTTCGGTTCTGTGCGGCCTGTCGACGGGTCTGCCGTTCCTGGTCGCGGCGCGGATCATCCAGGGTATCGGCGGGGCCATGATGGTCCCGGTCGGGCGGCTGGTGCTGCTGCGCACGATCCCGAAGGCGGAACTGGTCTCGGCGATGGCCTGGCTGCTGGTGCCGGCGACGATCGGGCCGGTGGTGGGACCTCCGGTCGGCGGGTTCATCGTCACCTACCTGAACTGGCGCTGGATCTTCGGCATGAACGTGCCGATCGGGCTCGCCGGCATCGTGCTGGTGCTGCGCTACATCGACGAGATCAGGGAACCGGAGAAACGGCCGTTCGACGTGCCCGGGCTCGGCCTCACCGCCGTCTCGCTCTCGTGCCTGACCTTCGGGCTGGAGATGGGCAGCCGCGGCGCCGCCTCGCTGCGGGTGACCGCGGCGCTGCTGGCGATCGGCGTCGTCACCGGCGTGCTCTACATCCGCCATGCGCGGCTGCATCCAGATCCGATTCTCGACCTGCGCCTGATGCGCATCCCCACCTTCCGCATCTCGGTCTATGCCGGCGCCTGCTCGCGCGTCGCGGCGGGCGCGATGCCGTTCCTGCTGCCGCTGATGCTGCAGCTGGGCTTCGGGATGTCGGCGGTCGCGAGTGGGATGATAACCTTCGTCTCCGCCGTCGGCTCGCTGCTGATGCGCGTCACGGCGCAGCCGATGCTGCGGGCCCTCGGCTATCGCCGGACGATGATCTGGGTCGGGATGCTCGCGACCTTCCTGTTCGGCATGACCGCCGCGTTCCGCCCCGACTGGCCGCGCTCCGCGATCTATGGGTTGCTGCTGCTGGGCGGGTATTTCCAGTCGTTGCAGTTCATGGCTTACAACACGATCGCCTATGCCGACATCCCGCGCGAGCGGATGAGTGCGGCGACCAGCTTCTACACGACCTTCCAGCAGCTTTTCCTCAGCCTCGGCATCGCCACCTCGGCGGCCGCACTCGGCGCCGCCGTCGCGATCCGCGGCAATGCCGGGCCGACGCTCCCGGATTTCTCGGTCGGCTTCCTCGTGGTGACGGTGGTCGCCCTCGGCGCGCCGCTGGTCTCGCTGTGGCTCGCGCCGGATGCGGGAGCCGAGCTGAGCGGGCGGCTGCCGCAACAGGTCCAACTCCTGCGCACCCGCCGTCGTGGCACGCTGCGCAAGCCGATCATCCGGTCCGGCACGCACCTGCTCTGGGCCGCACGCCAGGTCTGGCGCCGCCGACAGGCCTGAATGACAACAACCGCACGGACGACATCGATGAACGGCAAGCGCGTGTTCTATGTGAAATACACCGCCTCCCCGCTGTTCGGGCAGACGCTCACCGCGCGCGGCGACGTGACGCTCGAGCGGATCGAGAACGAGGCAACCCGCGCGGATGCGGCCGCGGTGCTGGCAACGGCGCACGCCTATCAGATCGGTGCCGCGCGCGACGAGATCGCGCGGCACTGGCACGCGACCGACGCACTGCTGGCGGAGACGCCCAACCTGCTCGCGGTCTCCAGCAACGGCGCCGGCTACGACACGATCGACCTCTCCGCCTGCACCCGCGCGGGCGTGCTCGCGGTCAACCAGGCGGGCGGCAACCGCGAGGCGGTGGCGGAGCACGCGCTCGGGATGATGCTCGCACTCTCGAAGCGCATCGTGGAGGCCGATCGCAGGATGCGCAGCGCCCCAGGGATCGCACGCGACGACTACATGGGTCGCGACATAAGCGGCCGCACGGTCGGCATCGTCGGGCTCGGTCATGTCGGCAGCCGGATCGCCGAACTTTGCCGCGGCCTGCTCGCGATGACGGTGCTGGCCTACGACCCTTACGTCGACGCGGCACAGATGGCGGCGCGCGGGGCGGAGAAGGTGACGCTCGAAGAACTGCTGGCGCGGTCCGACTTCGTCTCGCTCAACTGCCCGCGCACGGCGGAGACGCGCGGCATGATCGGTGCCGGCGAGTTCGCGCTGATGCAGCCGCACGCCTATTTCATCACCACCGCGCGGGGCGGCATCCATGACGAGGCGGCACTTGCCGCGGTGCTGGAGCGGCGCGGGATCGCGGGTGCCGGGCTCGACGTCTGGGACCCGGAGCCGCCGGCGCCCGACCATCCGCTGCTGCGCCTCGACACCGTGATCGCGAGCCCGCACACGGCTGGCGTCACGCACGAGGCGCGGGCGACGATGGCGCAAATCGCGGCGGAACAGATGCTGACGATCCTCGACGGCCATCGTCCGCCGCGGCTGCTGAACCCCGAGGTGTGGCCGGAGTACGCGCGGCGCTATGAGCGGCTCATCGGGCGGGCGGTCGCGGCCGCCTAGGCAGGCAGGCCGCCTCGTGCCGGAAGGGATCGGGTTGCGCGGACTGTCCGTGGCGGTTCTATGCCTCGCCCCGCTTGAGGAGATGATCGCGGAGGCAACGTATCAGGTGCCGCTCGCGCCGTGGTGGACGGCGCAGCCCGACGCGAGTTCTGGTTCCACCCGGGCGGCCATGTCGTCAAGCATGACGGCTCGGCGCCGCGCAACGCGATCGTGGTGGGGGTGCGGTCGGACGTGACGTTCTGAACGCGGCCCGTCTGAACGCGGCCCGTCTGAACGCGGCCTGTCACTGGAGCTGTTTCCAGTAGCGCACCAGGAAGCCCCGCGCATCGACCCGTGCCGGCGGCCCCTCCGCCGCCGGCACGCCGCCGTCGCAGCGCCAGCGCCAGATGCTGTCGTGCCCGGTGATGTAGGCCGGGATGAAATCCGCCTGGGGCTTCTGCTGGCACCACGCGGTTCCCTGCGGCGGCAGCACCCGGCTCGTGTCAGCGCGGCCGCAGGGCAGGTTCGCGCCGTAATTGCACATCAGCACCACACCGCTGCGGCACCGCCAGACGGTGCTCCGGAGGACCTGGTCGGGCGGCATGTGCTGCAGTCCGAACGCCCGCACCGCGGCGCCCAGAAGCGCCGGCGGGATCGGCCGCAGCGTGTCCCTGGAGCCGAGCGCGCGGCACGTCGCCCGCGGGCCGGCCGCCCATGCGGCGCACGGGGTGATCACCAGCAGCGCCAACGCGATTAGGAGCCGATTGTATCTCATGCGTTTGCCTCATCTTGGTTCTGGGCGATCGTAGCAGGGCGGACGCCGACTGGGGCTTCAGGCCTAGGCACAAGGTCACCCGCCCGGGCGGCGCTTGGACATCCGCGGTCGACGGCCTCGCCCGCTATGCGCTGCTGCGCTCCGCCATGACCGTGGCCGAATACCTCGCCGCCGCCGGGTCGCGCGGCCGGCGCACGCTGCGCAAGGCGATGATGATCGTCGGCCGGGGCCGCCATCCAGGGCGGGGCGGGGTCCCGCACCCCCGGCCGG
>DATAYA010000307.1:0-14152 GCA_036272815.1 Acetobacteraceae bacterium | reverse complement strand
GGCCCGATCCTCGCGATCATCGTCGAGGTCGTCTTGTTCGGCAGCCTCGCACCTCGCTTCGCGACGACCGTGAACCTGCTGCTGATCGCCGAGCAGGCGATGGAGATTGCGACCCTCGCGATCGGGCAGACGCTCATTATCCTCGTTGCCGGCATCGATCTGGCGAACGGCCTCGTCATGGTCCTCGGAAGTGTGGTCACGGCGAAGCTTGCGGTCGCGGGTACGCCGCTGGTGGTCGCGGTCCTTGCCGGATTCGGGGTGACGGTTGGCTTCGGCGTCGCTGAAGGATTGCTGGTCGCGCTGATCGGACTGCCGCCTTTTATCGTGACGCTTGGCTTCTTCAATGTCGCGCTGGCGCTGGCGCTGCTGATTTCCAACGAAGCCTCGATTACCAATCTCCCGCCAGCGCTGCTCGTCCTCGGTGACAATGTGAATTTCGGCGGCACCGCGGTGCCGATCGGCGTGTTTGCCATGCTCGGGGTCCTTCTGATCACCTGGTATGCGCTCACGCAGACCGCGTGGGGGCGCCACATGTACGCGGTTGGCGACAATCTTCCGGCGGCGCGACTGACCGGCGTTCGTGTCGCTCGGGTACTGATCTCGGCCTATGTCGCGGCGGGCGTCATCTACGGCGTTGCCGCTCTGCTCCTGCTCGGCCGCGTCACGGTCGCCAATCCCGATGCCGGACAGACGGACAATCTCGAAAGTATCACCGCCGCGGTCATCGGCGGCGTCAGCCTGTTCGGTGGGCGCGGCAGCATCTTCGGCCCGCTCCTTGGCGCGTTCATCGTCGGTATCTTGCGCAACGGGTTGACGATCATAGGCGTAGACGCACTTTATCAGGAGATAGCAATCGGGCTGCTCGTCATCCTCGCGGTCGCGCTCGATCGCCTGCAGCGGCAGCGAGGGGTGCGTTGACCTCGCCCGGAGCCGACGCCGCGCCGACAACCGCTTCCCGGTCTGCCCACGGCGCGGCGGCCCTGCTGGAGGCGCGGGGGCTGGTCAAGCGTTACGGTCACGTCACTGCACTCGACGGTGCCGACTTCGAACTCTATCCCGGCGAGATCGTGGCCATCGTCGGCGACAACGGCGCTGGCAAATCCACCCTGATCAAGGTCCTTTCGGGAGCGGTGATTCCCGACGCCGGCGAAATCCGGCTGGACGGCACACCGACGCAGATGCGCAATCCCCTCCACGCTCGCCAGCTCGGCATCGAGACGGTCTTCCAGGACCTGGCACTTGCACCGGGGCTGGACATCACCAGCAACCTCTTTCTCGGACGCGAGGAGCGGATGCGCGGACTTGCCGGCTGGCTGTTCCGCAAGCTCGACAGGCGCGCCATGCAGCGGCAGGCGGCCGCACACATGAAGTCCCTCAAGATCGGGATCAGCTCGATGGCTCAACTGGTCGAAACCTTGTCCGGCGGCCAGCGACAAGGTGTTGCGATCGCACGCGCGGTCTCGTGGGGACGCAGGATTGTCATCATGGACGAACCCACCGCAGCACTTGGTATTCAGGAGTCTGGCATGGTCATCAATTTGATTCGTACCGTGCGTGACCGCGGTGTGCCGGTGGTGGTGATCAGCCACAACCTCCCACAGGTCTTCGAGGTTGCTGATCGGATTCAGGTGATGCGGCACGGCCGCCGAGTAGGGGTCGCCTTCCCGGCGAAACAGACGATGGACGACGTCGTCGCGATGATAACCGGTGCCCGATCCGGTCGCGATGCCCCCAGTTCTTCGATGACATGAAACGGAATGCCTCGGCAAACGGGCCGCCCGGCCGCGGCTTTGCCCGAAAGCGTGGCTCGCCTATCCTCGTCGCCACGCGCGGGCGTCACGCCGCGCGGGACGTTGTGTCTCCGGCGGTGCCGATGCCATTCTCGCCGATCCGATCGCAGGCCGCCGAGAGGCCGCGCGCGCCCGCGCGCGGGATGCTGCGGACGCTGCTCGACATGCCGCTGTTCTATGCCGGGCTTGCGGTGTTCGGTGTGGGCAGCCTGCTCTGGAGCCTCCCCGCCGGCGCGCTGAACCGCGTCCTGCCGGCGCGCTGGCGGCCGCCGCTCGGGCAGTTCATGGTCATGGCCGGGTGCCGCTTCTTCATCGGCGCGATGCAGCTGTTCGGGCTGTTCCGCTGCGACCTGCGCGCCCTCGATACGCTGCGCTGCGAGGGCGGGCTGGTGGTGGCGCCCAACCATCCGACGCTGCTCGACGCGGTGCTGGTGATCTCGCGGCTGCCGCGCGTCGTGTGCATCACCAAGGCCGGGTTGTGGGACAACTGGTTCCTCGGCGGCTCGATCCGGATGGCCTCCTACATCCGCAACGACGCGCCGGTGGTCCTGGTGAAGCGCGCCGTGCGCGAGCTTCGCGCGGGCCGGCATCTGCTGATCTTCCCGGAAGGCACGCGCACGCGCGCCGCCCCGGTGGACGGGTTCCGCGGCGGCTTCGCGCTGATGGCGCAGAGGGCCGGCGTGCCGGTGCAGACGGTGTTTCTTGAACCGTCGTCGCACTATCTCGCGAAAGGCTGGCCGCTGTTCCGCAGGCCCGTCTTTCCTCTGGTCTACCGCGCCCGCCTCGGCCGCCGTTTCCTTGTGGAAGGCGACGTGCATCGCTTCGTCGCCGACCTCGAAGGCTATTTCCGCACCGAACTCGGCGGCGGGCCGGCGTGACCGGGCGACCGGCCTGCCGCTCCCGCCTGGTCCTGATCCCGAGCTACGATACCGGCCCGCGCCTGGCCGAGACGGTGCGGGCCGCACTCGATGCCTGGTCGCCGGTCTGGGTCGTGGTGGACGGCAGCACCGACGGCAGCGACGCGGCACTCGGCACGCCGGCGGCGGGGATCACGGGGCTGCGCGTGCTCCGCCTGCCGGCCAATCGCGGCAAGGGCGCGGCGGTGCGGCACGGGCTGCTCGCGGCGCAGGCGGCCGGCTTCACCCATGCGCTGACGATGGATGCCGACGGCCAGCACCCGGCCGCCTCGATCGCCCCGTTCATGGCCGCGTCCGCCGCCTCGCCTGATGCGATGATCCTCGGCCGTCCGGTGTTCGACGCGAGCGCGCCGGCCTTGCGCGTGCGCGGCCGGCGCATCTCCAACTGGTTCGCCGACGCCGAGACGCTGCGGGCGGGCATCGGTGATTGCCTGTGCGGGTTCCGCGTCTATCCGATCGCGCCGCTGCTCGCGGTGATGGCCTCGACGCGCTGGATGCGGCGGTTCGATTTCGACCCGGAGGCGGCGGTGCGGCTGTGCTGGCGCGGCGTGCGCCCGGTCAGCCTGCCGGTGCCGGTGCGCTATTTCGCGGCCGAGGCGGGCGGCGTCTCGCATTTCCGCTACGGACGCGACAACTTGCTGCTGACCTGGATGCACGTGCGGCTGGTGGCGGGGGCAGCGGCGCGGCTGCCCGTGCTGCTGGCGCGGCGCCACCGACGGGGATAGTCCATCGGTTAGACACGGCCGCCTCTTGCGCGCCGCCGCGCAGGGAGACAGCCGCATGGATCAGAACGCCGTCCTCGACCGCGAACGAGGACTGAGCCAGGGGCTTACAAAGGCCCAGATCACGATGATCGGGCTCGGCGGCGCGATCGGCACCGGGCTGTTCATGGGCTCCGGCATCGCCATCGGCTATGCCGGGCCGGCGGTGCTCATCAGCTACCTGATCGCGGCTTTCGTTGCGGTGGTCATGGTGTTCAGCCTCTCGGAGATGGCCGTGGTGCATCCGACCGCGGGCTCCTTCGGAAGCTATGCAGAGATCTACCTCGGACCCTGGGCGGGCTTCGTCACGCGCTACACCTACTGGATCACCCAGGTGGTGGCGGTGGGCGGCGAGGCGGTCGCGGCCGGGCTCTACATGGCGTACTGGTTCCCGGGGCCGCCGGTCTGGATGTGGTCGCTCGCCTTCGTCGCAATCCTGGTCTACGTGAATTGCCGATCGGTCACCAATTTCGGCTCGTTCGAGTACTGGTTCGCTCTCATCAAGGTCACGGCCATCGTTGCCTTCATCCTGTTCGGCGCGGTGCATGTGTTCGGCATCGGCTCACGGGCGATCGGCCTGCACAATCTCACCGGGCTGCCGGGCGGCTTCTTGCCGCATGGTTTCGGCGGCGTCTGGATGGCGGTGCTGATGGCGATCTTCTCGTTCTACGGCATCGAGGTGATCGCCGTGACGTCGGGCGAGGCGGCAAACCCCAGGGAATCGATCCCGCGCGCGCTCCGCTCGATGGTGTTCCGGCTGTTCATCTTCTACATCGGCGCGCTCACCATCATGCTCGCCTTCGTGCCGTGGACGCAGACCGGGGCGAAGATCGTCGCCGAGAGCCCGTTCGTGAAGCTGTTCGCCTATGTCGGCGTCCCCTACGCGGCCGGGATCATGAACTTCGTCGTGCTGACGGCCGCGCTTTCGAGCATGAACACCAACCTCTATCTCACCTCGCGGATGCTGTTCTCGCTTGGGCGGGGGAACTACGCGCCCGCCATTCTCGGCCGACTCGGGCGCAACCACACGCCGCTCGCCGGCGTGCTCGTCTCCGGCGTCGGCATCCTGCTCGTCGCCTCCGTCTCGGCGTTCACGCCCAAGGCCTACAACTACCTGTTCGGTATTGCGCTGTTCGGCGGACTGAGCGTGTGGATCATCATTCTGCTGAGCCATTTCCGCTTCCGGCAGCGCTATCGGGCGGACCAGCTCCCGGTGCGGATGCCGTTTTTTCCGCTCGTCCAGATTGCAGGCTTGCTGCTGCTCGTCGCGATCTTGATAACGATGGGGCTCGATACCGAGTTTTGGGACGTTTCCTGGATCGTCGGCGTGCCGTGGTTCGTGCTGATTACACTATTTTACTACCTCTGGCGGCGACGGCCGAAACTCGAAGCGGCCGTGTAGCTCAGGCCAGAGCTGTGTGCAGCGGCACCGATTTCAGCCCGGCGGCCGCGATCCGGTCGAGCAGTGCCGGCAGGACGTCGAGCACCACCGGACGGCTCCGCCGTGCCGCCGCGCCGCCGCCGTCGTGCAGCAGCAGCACGTCGCCCCCGGCAAGCCCGCGCGACAGCCGACGCAGCACCGCGCCCGCATCGCCGCAGACCGCGTCGTAGCCCCGCCGCGTCCAGGTCACCTGGCGCAGTCCTAGGCGGTTCAGCGCCGGGTCGAGCAGCGGGCTGCGAACCCCCATCGGCGGCCGGAAGAAGGCCGGCGGCCGGCCAGTGATCCCGCCGATCGCCGTCTGCGCACGCATCAGGTCGCGGTGCAGCGCCGCCGGCGTGTAACAGGCGAAGGCGCCGGCATGGGCGTGGCTGTGGTTCTCGACGCCGTGGCCTCGCGCCGCGATCTCGCGGATGAGGGCCGGATGGGCGCTCGCCCGGCGGCCGATGCAGAAGAAGCTCGCCTTCGCCCCCCAGGCATCGAGCAGGTCGAGCACGGCCGGGGTCAGGCGCGGGTCCGGTCCGTCGTCGAAGGTGAGTGCGATCTCCCCGCGGCGGGCGCAGGCGGCCGGAAGGCGCACGAGGTTGGGACCGAGCAGCCGGGTCTGCGGCCACGCGCCCGTCAGGCCGAGCAGGAGATGGTTGGCCGCCACGCCACCGAGCAGCCACGGCCAGCGCGCCGGCTGCGCCACCGCCCCGGCGGCCGCGAGCGCGTGCAGCCCGGCGGACAGGCGGATCGCCGGCGCGGGCGACCATGGGGGCGACCAGGGGGGCGGCCGGCCCATGCTCAGCCGCCTGCGCCGTGGCGGGCAAAGGCCAGGACCAACGCCACCGGACCGGGCCGGTACTCGCGTGCCACAAGCCGCACCCGACAGGCGTATTCGCCGGCGAACATCAGCACCACGAGCGGCAGGTCCAGCACGCCCACGAACAGCGACCACACCGGCCGCGGCGCCCAGGCCAGCAGCGCTGCCGAGGCGACAAGCTGGCCGGCGAAGAACAGGCACCAGGCCTGCGTCACCCGCCGCGTGTAGAGCGCCACGCTTCCCGGCAGGGGCGACGATTGCAGGCGCCGCGCAAGCCGGGTCGCCAGCGCCTCCCGGCCGGGCAGCAGCGACGCCGCGAAGGCCGCGAGCAGGCCACCGTTGAGGATTGCGTGCGAGACCCCCGCCACGGCTTGCAGAACGGTGCCGACCCAGGACACCCAGCGGCCTGAAGCCACGTCGCCCGCGAGCAGAAGATGGGCCAGCAATGGCGTGCCAACGGCCACGCCGCATGCTATGGCACAAGGCAGAATGACCATGCAGCGGCGCGTCAGCGATCTGGAACCGGCCACGGTTCAGCAGCCTCTCGAACAGGAAGTTGCGCGGCTGCTCGTGGAGGCCCTGCAGCTCGATATGCCGGCATCGACCATACCGCCCGAGGCGGCATTGTTCAACGAAGGGCTGGGCCTCGACTCGATCGACGCCCTGGAGCTGGCGCTGGCGATCTCGCGCAGCTACGGCTTCGAGCTGAAATCCGATGACGAGCGGAACGGCCGGATCTTTGCCTGCCTGCGCAGCCTCGCCCGGCACATCGAGGCCAACCGCACGCGATGAGCGGGCTGGTGCCGCCGGATTTCGCGGTGCCGCTGATCGCGCGCGCACCCTCGGACGTCCTGTTCCGCGGGCCGGGCCGGAGCTTCACCACCGCCGACCTGCTCGCGGAGGCGCATCGGCTGGCGGACGCGCTCCCGGACGCAGCGCGGCTGGTCAATCTGTGTCGGGACCGCTGGCGCTTCGCCGCCGTACTCGCCGCCTCCGCGCTGCGCGGGCAGCCATGCCTGCTCACCAGCGACGCCTCGCCGGAACGTCTGCGGAGCCTCGCCGAGCGTTTCGGCCCCGCCGTCTCGGTCGCGGACGACCCGGCTCTGCCCAGCCCGCTGCGCCACGTCTGCCTCGCCGGCGCGATGCCCGCGCATGAAGCGGGCGACACGTCGCCGGTCATGCTGCCCGCCGATCGGCTGGCGGCGATCGTGTTCACCTCCGGCAGTACCGGCGAACCGGTCGGCACCGGCAAGAGCTGGGGCGAACTCGCCGCCCGCAGCGCCGCCGCCGCGGCCCGGTTCGAGCTGCGTCCCGCAGCACCCGCGGCCATCGTCGGCACCGTTCCGGCGCGTCACATGTACGGGTTCGAGTCCACCATTCTTCTCCCGTTGCACGCTGCCGCGAGCAGTTGGTGCGGGCCGTCCTTCTACCCGTCCGACATCCGCACCGCTCTGGCAGCGGTTCCGGCGCCCCGGGTGCTGGTCACCACACCGCTGCAACTGCGGGCCCTGCTGCGCGCGAACACCGATCTGCCGGCCGTGGCGCGGGTAATCTCGGCGACCGCCCCGCTCGACGTCGCGACCGCGCTCGCCAGCGAGCGGCGTTGGGATACCGAGGTCTGGGAGATCTTCGGCGCCACCGAACTCGGCTCGATCGCCAGCCGCCGCACCGTGGCCGGGGCTGAGTGGGCCACCTATGACGGGGTGCGCCTGGCTCCGTGCGAGAACGGCGGCACCGCCGTCACCGGGACGCTGGCCGCCCCCCGGGCACTGGGCGACGTGGTCGAGGTGCTTGATCCGACTCGCTTCCGGCTGGTCGGCCGCGGCGACGACGTGGTCAAGCTCGCCGGCAGGCGGGCCTCGCTGGCCGGCCTGACCAGCATTCTCACCGGCATCGACGGCGTGGCGGACGGCGTGTTCATCGCGCCCGACGACCTCGACGAGCGGCCGACGGCTCGGCTGGAGGCGTTCGTGGTCGCACCCGGACGGTCGGCGGCGGCGATCCTCGCGGAGCTGCGCGGCCGGATCGACGCAGTGTTCCTGCCGCGCCGGGTGGTCCTGATGGAGGCTCTTCCCCGCAACGAGACCGGCAAGCTGCCCCGCCGGGCGCTGCAGGCGATGCGGGCGGCCGATGTCGAAGACGCCTGAGGCGGGTCCGATGCGCCTCGCCGGGTCGATCCGCTTTCCGACCGACCATCCGGCCCTGCCAGGCCACTTCCCCGGCCGGCCACTGGTGCCCGGCGTGCTGCTGCTGGACGCGGCGCTCGCGCTCATCGCCGCGGCGATTCCGGGCACCCGGCCGGGCGGGATCGCGCAGGCGAAGTTCCTTGCGCCGGTCGGGCCGGAGCAGGAGGTCGCGGTGCGCTGCGCCGAGCCGCTGCACGGGCGGGTGCGTTTCGCCTGCCTCGTCGATGGCGTCCCGGTGACGGAGGGCGTGGCCCTGCTGCGCGTGCCTGCTGCATGAGCGGGGCTGCATGAGCGGGCTCGCGCTCGATCCCGCTGCGGCACCGCCGCACTGGTCGCGGCATCGCGAGCGCGGCAGCGCGGCCCTGCTGCGTCTGATGATCTGGATCGCGTTCCATCTCGGCTGGCCCGTCGCGCGCGCCATCGTGGTCGGCATCGCCGCGTATTTCTTCGCCACCTCCGCCCGCTCCCGCAGCAGCTCGGCGGAGTTCCTGCAGCGCGCGACCGGCCGCCCCGCCCGGGCGTGGGAGGTGTTCCGGCACGTCCACACCTTTGCCGCGACGCTGCTGGACAGCGTGTTTCTGGTCGCCGGCCGCGCGACACGGTTCCGCATCGACATCCAGGGCCTCGACCGCCTGACCGCGGCCTTGGCCGAAGGGCGCGGCTGCGTGCTGCTCGGCGCCCATTTCGGCAGCTTCGAGGTGCTGCGCGCGGCCGCCCGCCATGCGCCGGTGCCGGTGCGCCCGGTCATGTACCGCCGCGCCACCGGCCGGCTGGCGGCAACCCTGGAGGCCCTCGATCCCGCGCTCGCATCCGCCATCATCGACCTCGGCGCGCCGGAGGCGGTGCTGCTCGTGCGCGAGGCGGTGCTGCGGGGCGAGATCGTCGGCATGTTGATGGATCGCAGCCTCGGCGCGCAGAAGCTGGTGACCAGCGATTTCCTCGGCGCCCCGGCCGCCTTCCCGGCCGGCCCGCTGATCCTGGCGGCGAGCCTCGATGCGCCGGTGCTGCTGTTCTGGGGCATCCGCACCGGCCCGCGCCAATACAGCGTCGCGTTCGAGCCGTTCGCCGAGCGCATCGTGCTGCGCCGTGCCGACCGCGCCGCCGACCTGCGCCACTGGGTCGGCCGCTATGTCGCAAGCCTCGAGGAAAAGTGCCGGGCGCATCCGTTCAACTGGGCGAATTTCTATCCGTTCTGGGGGCGGCCGTGATGCCGCGCCGCCGTGCGCTGCTCGCAGGTGGCCTGTCGCTCGCCGCGATCGGCCCGGCGGGCGCGCAGCCGTCCGGCGCCTGGCTCGACACGCTGATGCAGCGCCTGTCGGAGATCCCCAGCCGGCGCGCTGATTTCACCGAACAGAAACGGATCGCGGCGCTGGCGCAGCCGCTCGCCAGCCGCGGCCGGCTGATCTACGTGCGTCCGGCGCAACTGGAGAAGATCACGGATGCGCCGCGGGCGGAGCGGCTGATCGTCGATGGCGACCGGCTCAGCCTCAGCACCGGTGGCGGTGCGGCCCGCGTGCTCTCGCTCGCGGCGAGCCCCCTCGTCGCCGCCCTGGTGGAGGGCGTGCGCGCGACGCTGGCGGGCGACTTGGCAGGATTGCGCCGCCTCTACGTCATTGCGGCCGTGGGCGGCCTCGCGGGCTGGCGGCTGATCCTCACGCCCGCACGGCCGCCGCTCACGCGGGTACTGCGCTCCGTCACGATCAACGGCGCCGGCACCGACATCCGCGCGATCGCGGTCGAGCAAACGAACGGCGACCGGCAACTGATGACGATCACGCCCTCCTCATGACCCTGCCTTCATGACCCTGCGGCGCGGATTGGCGCTGCCGGCGGCACTCGCCGGCGCCGGGCTGCTGCTGGCCCTGTCGCTGCACATGGTGACGGTGCGCAGCGACGTCGCCGCCTTCCTGCCCGCGGGCCGCACGCCGGCCGCCCGCGTGATGCTGCAGCAGCTCCGCAATGGCCCCGCGACCAGCCTGATCCTGCTCGGCATCGAAGGCGCCCCTCCGGCGGTGCTCGCGCGTATCAGCCGCGACATGACAGCCTTGCTCGGCCGGTCGGGCGCATTCTCACTGGTCGAGAACGGCGAGCGCGCGCTGGCCGGCCCGGATGCGCGCTTCCTGTTCCGCCACCGCTATCTGCTCTCCCCGGCCACCACGACGGCGGCGTTCACGACCGCCAGCCTGCATCGCGATTTCAAGCGCCTGCGCGCCGACCTCGCCTCCGACGCCGCACCCCTGGTCGAGCAATACGGTCTTGCCGATCCGCCCGGCGCGTTCCTGAACCTCGCCCAGATCTGGGTCGGCTCCAGTCCGGTGCGCGTGGCGGGCGGCGTCTGGTTCGCACCACACCGGAACCGCGCGCTGCTGCTGGCGCGCATCCGCGCGAACGGCCTCGACCTGGTGGCCGAGGGCCGCGCGGTCGGAGCGATCCAGGCAGCGTTCGCACGCGCCGATCCGGGCCCCGCGCGGCTGCTCCTCTCCGGGCCGGCCGTGTTCGCGCGCGACGCCGCGCACGCGATCCGGCGCGACGTGCGATTCATCTCGATCGTCTCGACGCTGCTGATCGTGGCACTGCTGCTCTGGCGCTTCCGCTCGCCGCTGGTGGTCGCCGCGATCGCGGTGCCGATCCTGCTCAGCATCAGTGCCGCCTCGCTGGCGGTGCAGGCGGCGTTCGGCTTCGTCCACGGCATCGCGCTCGGCTTCGGCATCACCATGCTCGGCGTGACGGTCGATTATCCGGTGCTGCTGATCGGCCATCGCAAACGTGGCGAGCCGGCACCGGCCACCCTGCGGCGGATCGGGGCCGCCTTCACGCTGGCGGTCGCGACGGCATCGCTGGGCCTGACCGGGATGCTGTTCTCGGGCGTGCCGGGCCTGGCGCAGCTCGGCCTGTTCGCCGTCGTGGGCGTGCTCGCTGCCGCCGCCGCGACGCGCTGGCTGCTGCCGCCGCTGATCGTGCTGGCCGACCTTGCGCCGGTTTCCGCCGGCGAGCCGGAGCGGCTGCTGCGGATCGAGCGGCTGCGGCGGTGGCGCCTGTGGGGTCTGCTGCCGGTCGCGGCGGCGGCCGCCTATCTCCTCGCCGTGGGCGGCCCGCGCTTCGAGACGGACCTGGCGAACCTCAGCCCGGTGCCGGCGCGCGCGCGGACGCTGGATGCGGCGCTGCGGGCCGAGCTGGGAGCGCCCGACGTGGGCCAGGTCGTGCTGCTGCGCGGCGCCGACCCCGAGGCGGTACTGCGGCGCGAAGCGGCGGTGCTGCCGATCCTGCACCGGCTCCGCGTGCACGGCGTGATCGGCGGCGCCGAAATTGCCGCCCGCTATTTGCCGAGTGCCGCCGTGCAGCGGGCGCGGCAGGCGGCGATCCCGCCCGCCGACGTCCTCGCCCGGCGGATCGCGCGCGCACAGGCGGGCCTCGGCTTCCGTGCCAATGCCTTCGCCCTGTTCCTCGCCGATGCCGAGGCCGCCCGCGTCATGGCGCCGGTCACGCTGGCCGACATGACCGCGCCGGTGATCGCCGCCCGGCTGCAGCCGCTGCTGTTCCGCGCCGGGAAGAATTGGTTCGGCCTGGTGCTGCCGCGCGGCGTGACCGATCCGGGCCGGCTCGCGGCCGCCTTCCGCGGCGTCGCCGGCGCCAGCGAGGTTGATGTCGGCCGCGAGACCGGCGCCATCGTCGCCCGGTCCACCGCGCGGGCCGGGCGGTGGCTTGCGATCGGCGCGGCGGCGGCGCTGGCGGTGCTGGCCGCGGGCCTGCGCGATGTCCGCCGGGTTGCGCGCGTGCTCGCCCCGATCGCCGCCGCCGCCCTCGTCACCCTCGCGGTGCTCACCGCTCTTGGCGAGCGGCTGTCGCTGGTCCACATCGTCTCGCTGCAATTCGTGGCCGGCGTGGGTCTGGACTACGCGCTGTTCTTCGCCCGCCGCCAGCTCGATGCCGAGGAGCGCGCACGCACGCTGCGGACGCTCGCCACCTGCAACGCGATGACGCTGCTCACCTTCGGGCTGCTCGGCTTCTGCCGCACGCCGCTGCTGCGGCAGATGGGCGTCACGGTCGCGATGGGCGCCCTCGCGGCGGTGCTGTTCGGCTTCCTGGTCGTCGGCCCGCGCCCGAGTGCTGCCTGATGCGGCCACTGTTCCTCACCGCGGTCGCGGCGGTCAGCGCGATGGGAAGGGGCCGCGACGCCACGCTGGCCGCGCTCTGCAACCGCCGCAGCGCGCTCGCGCCCTGCGATTTCGCCGCCCTGCGCCTGCCCGGGCATATCGGCCGCGTGGCCGGCATCGAGGACCACGCCCTGCCGCCCGGCCTCGCCGGGTTCGACTGCCGCAACAACCGCCTCGCCGACATCGCCCTGCGCTGCGACGGCTTCGCCGAGGCGGTCGCGGACGCGCGGGCGCGGCACGGGGCCGGGCGGGTCGCCGTCGTCGTCGGCACCAGCACGTCGGGCATCCTGTCCTCCGAGGACGCCTATCGCCGGCGCGATCCGGCGACCGGCGCGCTGCCCGAGGATTTCGACTACGCCCGCACCCACGACCTGTTTTCGCTGGCGCGCTTCGTGCGCGCCGCCCTCGGGCTGCGCGGGCCGGCGCTCACCCTCTCCTGCGCCTGCGCCTCCAGTGCCCGAAGCTTCATCGACGCGCGCGCCCTGATCGAGAGCGGCGTGTGCGACGCGGCGGTGGTGGGCGGCGCCGACAGCCTGTGCCGGATGACGCTGCACGGCTTCGCGTCCCTCGGCCTGATTTCTCCTGACCCCTGCCGGCCGTGCGACGCGGCCCGCAGCGGCATCTCGATCGGGGAAGCCGCCGGCTTTGCCCTGATCGAGCGGGCCGAGGTCGCGGGCGGCACCGGCGTCGCCCTGCTCGGCGGCGGGGCCACCAGCGACGGCTATCACATGTCGGCCCCCGACCCGACGGGCACGGGCGCTGCCGGTGCGATGCGGCAGGCGCTGGAGAGCGCTGGGCTGGAGGCGGAGGCGGTCGACTACGTCAACCTGCACGGCACCGGCACGCGCGCGAACGACGCGATGGAGGACGCGGCCGTCGTCGCCGTGTTCGGCACCGAAACTCCGTGCAGCTCGACCAAGGCGTGGTCGGGCCACACGCTCGGCGCCTCGGGCATTCTGGAGGCGGCGATCGCGGTGCTCTGCATCCGCCACGGCCTGATGCCCGGCTGCCTCGGCGCCGCCGAGCCGGACCCTGCGTTCCGCTCCCGCATCCTGCTGGACAACATGGCCGCCCCGGTGCGCCGGGTGATGAGCAACGCCTTCGGCTTCGGCGGCATCAATTGCAGCCTGCTGTTCGGCCGTGCCGAGGCCGCGCGATGATCGAGGTCTTCGTCGCGGGCGCGGGCCTGCTCGGCCCCGGACTGGCGGGGTGGAAGGCGTCCGTCCCGGTGCTGACCGGCAACCAGCCGCTCTTGGCGGAGCCGCCGGCGCTGCCGCCGCCCGCGTTGCTGGCACCCAACGAACGCCGCCGCACCGGGATCGTGGTGCGGCTGGCGCTGGCCGTCGCCGCGGAGGCGGCCGACATGGCGGGCGTCCCGCCGGCCGCGATGACCAGCGTGTTCGCCAGCGCCGACGGCGACGGCGCGCTGATCCACGCCATCCTCGAACAGCTTGCGCGGCCGGAGCCGCAGGTCTCGCCGACCCAGTTCCACAACTCGGTCCACAACGCCGCGGCCGGATACTGGTCGATCGGCACCGGCGCCAACCGGGCGGCAATCTGTCTCGGCTGCGGCGGTGCGACCGCCGCCGCGGCGCTGCTGCGTGCCGGCGCGGAGGTGGCGGCGGAGGGCGCCCCGGTGCTGCTCTGCCTCTACGACGCGCCGATGCCGGAGCCGCTGTCCCGCGTCCGGCCGAACCGCTTTAGCTTCGGCGCGGCCCTGGTGCTGGCTTCGCGGCCAGGTCCTCGGACCCTCGGCCGCTTGCGGCTGGACTGGCGCTGCGATCCCACCGATGCGCCGAGCGTCCCGAGGCTGCCGGCCCTGCTGCCGCTGCACGCGGAAAACCCGGCGGCCGGCTTGCTGCCGGTGCTGGAGACGCTGGCGGGCGGCACGGCTTGCGTCCTGGCACTGCCGCTGCTGGATGGGCAGGTCGTGGTCGAGGTCGCGCCGTGATTGGGCCGGTCGACATCCGCTCGCTGGTCCCGCATTGCGGCGCGATGGTGCTGCTCGACGCGGTGGAGCGCTGGGATGCGATCGAGGCGGTGTGCGCCGCGTGCTCGCATCTCGACCCGGACAATCCGCTGCGCCGCGCCGGCCGGCTTG
>DATAYA010000306.1:0-1846 GCA_036272815.1 Acetobacteraceae bacterium | reverse complement strand
GCCGTGCCGTGCTCGCGGCCGCCCGTGCCGCCGCCGAAGCCGCCGACCGGCTCGCCGCACGCCGTCGCGCCGAGGGCGAGGCCGCCGCGGCCCGCGCCGAGCAGACGGCACTCGACGACACCGGCCGCCGCGGGCGCCCATGAGCGGAGCCCTTGGAATCCCTCACTTCGTCATGGGATCAAAGGGCCTCCCGGCCCTTTGCGGGTCTGGGCAGAGCCCAGTCTTGTGGCGCGTGTTCTGGCGCAACGTCCCGTGCTGTGGTGAAACGCGGATCGATTTTGCGTGGGAGTGCGAGACGTGCGCATTGCGATGATTGGCGGCGGCTATGTCGGACTGGTCTCGGCCGCCTGCTTTGCCGAGTTCGGCACGGATGTCGCGGTGGTGGAGGTCGATGCCGGAAAGCTCGCCGCCTTGCGCGACGGGCGGATGCCGATCTACGAGCCGGGCCTCGACCGGCTGGTCGATGACAACGTGCGCGCCGGCCGCCTCTCCTTCGGCGACGACATCGCGCAAGCGGTTGCCGGCGCGGAGGCGGTGTTCATCGCGGTCGGCACGCCGACCCGCCGCGGCGACGGGCATGCCGACCTCTCCTACGTCTATGCCGCGACCGAGCAGGTCGCGCGGGTGCTCGGCGACTATGCGGTGATCGTGACCAAGAGCACGGTGCCGGTCGGCACCGGGCGGCGCGTGCACCGGATCGTCCGCGAACTGCGGCCCGGCCTCGAATTCGACGTCGCGTCGAACCCCGAGTTCCTGCGCGAGGGCAACGCGATCGGCGACTTCATGCGCCCCGACCGCGTGGTGATCGGCGCCGAGAGCGACCGCGCGCGCGAGGTGCTCGGCCGGCTGTATCGGCCGCTCAATCTGATCGAGACGCCGATCGTGTTCACCGGGATCGAGACCGCGGAACTCACGAAATACGCCGCCAACGGTTTCCTCGCGATGAAGGTGACGTTCATCAACGAGATGGCCGATCTGTGCGAGCGGGTCGGCGCCGACGTCCACGACGTCGCGCGCGGCATCGGACTCGACGGGCGGATCGGCCGCAAGTTCCTCCATCCCGGCCCCGGCTTCGGCGGCTCATGCTTTCCCAAGGACACGCTGGCGCTGATGCGCACGGCGCAGGAGGCGGGCGCGCCGTCACGGCTGATCGAGGCGACGGTGGGCGTCAACGACGCGCGCAAGGCCGGCATGGCGGGCCGCATCGTCGCTGCCTGCGGCGGCTCGGTGCGCGGCAAGACGATCGCGGTGCTCGGCCTGACGTTCAAGCCCGAGACCGATGACATGCGCGACGCGCCCTCGGTGCCGATCCTGCACCGGCTGGCGGAGGACGGAGCGAGCCTGCGCGCCTTCGACCCGGCAGGGATGGAACAGGCGCGGCCGGTGCTGCCCGCCGGCGTCGAATACTGCCGCGACGCGGCGGACGCGCTGGAGGGCGCGGACGCGCTGGTGGTGCTGACCGAATGGAACGAGTTCCGCGCGATCGCGCCGGCGCGGATCAGGGCGGCGATGCGGGGGCAGGTCGTGGTGGATTTGCGGAACGTGTATGACCCGGCGGCGATGCGGCAGGCGGGGATCGCGTATCACTCGATCGGGCGGCCGCCTGGCTGAGCGGCGCCGGGGCCGGGGCCGGGGAGGCGCCTAGCGCCGGCCGGTTCGTTCCGCATCGAGCAGGGACACGTATCCGGCCGCAAATGCGGCATCGGTCTCTCGCAGCGGGCGGCGCCTCAGGCATCGCCGCCGCCAGCGGCGAACAGCGCGCGGACATTCGCGGCGACCTGCGCGGCGACAGGATCGAGTGTCGTCGCCCAGTCGCGGGCCATGCGCAACGAGGCCGCCGGCCGGC
>DATAYA010000305.1:0-3400 GCA_036272815.1 Acetobacteraceae bacterium | reverse complement strand
GACGCGGTAAGGCTCGTCGTCCGTCAGCACAGGGACCGCGCCGTTGCCGACGCAGCGGCCGCGCGCCAACCCGGCATACGGCTGGTAGATGCAGAGATTGTGCTCATGTCCCCAGAACCAGGCGGCGATGCGTCCGGCGGCGCGGAACCGTTCAAAGCACGCGGCCAGCGACACGTTCACCGGATCGAGGCGGCCCGCATCATCTCGTGGTCCGATCTCCCTGAAAGCCGAAAACATCGGGTGGTGAGATAGCAGGATCGTCGGGCCCTCGAATTCGGTGATGCGGCGCAGGTGCCACGCCTCTTCGGCAGGCTCGAGTGACGTCTCGGCGCAGCTCGCGAGTTCCGTAAACGGATCGTGGTCGTGCAGTCCGGTGTCCATGGCGACGAGCTGCCAGGCATGGTCGGCACTGCGCAGGCAGAAATAACTTGCGCGTTGTTTCCACGGCCCGGCGTTGAGCCCTGCAATCAGCCCGTAATAGCCGTCGCCGCCGCTGTACATGTCGTGATTGCCGGAAAGCGTGAACACGGGGATGCGGCCGTTCGGCGGCCCGAGCACGCGATCCATCACCGCCGAGAAATTGCGGCGGCACTCGCGTTCCGTCCCGGAGTAGTAGATGTCGCCGAGATGGATCAGCAGGTCCGGCTGCCGCGCCGACGCTTCACGCAGCAGAGCCTCGGCCTGTTCGCTGCCGGTGCCCCAGTCGCTGAGCAGCACGATCTTGGCCCCGTGGGGCACGACGATGGACGCCTCGCCGGCGGTCTCGGGCGGAATGTAGGGAATTGCCCGGCGCCGCCCGCCGGGGCCGAAATAGGCGAGATAATCGACCAGGGTGCTGATCCAGAGCGGGTCACAGGGAGAATCCCGGAGCAGATCATGCAGTCGCGCCGCCTGCTCCGACTTGCCGCCGACCGCTGCCTCAAGATACGCGAGGGCGAGATGGGCGCACTCGCCAAGATCGCCCAGGGATGCGGGGGGCGGGGCGGCCGGCAGGGGAAGACGGGCGGTGCGGGCAGCCGCAGCCTGGGTCGCGGCAGCGATCACGGCCTCGCGGCGACGGACGTCGCCGAGCCCCTCGGCCACGTCTCGCGCGGCCGATTGGAAGAGAGACAGCAACGGGTCTCGGAAGCTGAACGGCACCGCCATCGGCTTGCTCCCTGCCTCGCCGCACGGGGGACCCCCGTCCCTGCTTCATAGCCGCGTCTGGCTCACAGCAGAGAGGGAGTCCCGCCGGAGTTGTTGCCGTCAGCGCCCCCGAGTAGCCTTCAGCGCCAATGCGCGGGGCGCCACACTGGACGTCCGTCCGGAGCATGGGCCCAGTGACCTGGGACCCAAGAATGGTAGCCAGACCGCCGGACGATATAGCCGCCGGGGATCCAGACATAACGGCCGCCGGCCCAGTTCCAGTAGCCCGGGCGCCACGTGTAGGCGCCGCCGGGCGGCGGCGGGATGCGCTCGTAGCGGGGCGGCGGCAGCGGCGGATACCCCTGGGCCATCGCCAGCGGCGCTCCCAGCGTTCCCGCGAGGACCACGCCAGCCAGCAATCGTCCCATCGGCAATCGTCGCATTCGTCAGTCTCCTTCGTGAAACCGGGCGAAGCATCGGCCCGGAGCGTGGCACGATCAGGGCAGCAACGCGGATCGGCGCGATCCGCTGCACTGCGATCCTCTGCACTCAGATATCGGCATAGCTCCGCGTCTCGGCCTCGCCTCCCGGATGGGTGACCGCGCCGAGGGAGGCCGGCCCCACGAGCTGGGCGTATTTCCAGATCGCCCCGCTCTGGTAATCGGTGCGGCGCGGCGTCCAGACGGCGCGGCGGGCGGCGAGTACCGCCTCCGACAGCGCCACCTCGATCGTGCCGGCCTCGGCGTCGATCGTGATCCGGTCGCCGTCGCGCAGCAGCGCGATCGGCCCGCCCACCGCCGCCTCCGGCCCGACATGGCCGATGCAGAAGCCGCGCGTGCCGCCGGAGAAGCGCCCGTCGGTGATCAGCGCCACCTGCTCGCCCATCCCCTGCCCGTAGATCGCCCCGGTGGTCGAGAGCATCTCGCGCATCCCTGGGCCGCCCTTCGGCCCCTCGTAGCGGATGACGATGATGTCGCCCGTCTTGTAGGCGCGCGCCTGCACCGCCGCGAAGGCTTCTTCTTCGGAGTCGAAGCACAGCGCCGTACCCTCGAAGCGCAGCCGCTTCATCCCGGCGACCTTCACGATCGCACCGTCGGGCGCGAGATTGCCGCGCAGACCGACCACGCCGCCGGTGGGCGAAAGCGCGCGGCTGACCGGATAGACGACGTCCTGATCGGTCGGGAAGACGACGTCGCGGAGATTGTCGGCGAGCGTGCGGCCGGTCACGGTCATGCAGTCGCCATGCAGCAGGCCGGCGTCGAGCAGCGACTTCAGAATGACCGGGATGCCGCCGATGCGGAACACGTCGAAGGCGACATACTTGCCGCCCGGCTTGAGGTCGGCGATGTACGGCGTCCGCCGCATGATCGCGACGACATCGTCCATCGTGAACCGGATGCCCGCCTCGTGCGCCATCGCCGGCAGATGCAGACCGGCATTGGTCGAGCCGCCGGTCGCCGCCACCACCACCGCCGCATTCTCCAGCGCGCGCCGCGTCACGATGTCGCGCGGCCGCAGCCCGCTCTCGATCAGCGCCATCACCGCGCGCCCGCTCTCGACGGCGAAGCGGTCGCGGTCCTCGTACGGCGCCGGCGCACCCGCCGATCCGGGCAATGCGAGCCCGATCGCCTCGCTGACCGTCGCCATCGTGTTCGCCGTGAACTGCCCGCCGCAGGCGCCGGCCGAGGGGCAGGCGACGCATTCCAGCTCGTGCAACTCGGCATCGCTCATGTTGCCGGCGGCGTGCTGCCCGACCGCCTCGAACACGTCGACGACGGTGACGTCGCGGCCCTGGAAGCGGCCGGGCAGGATCGAGCCGCCATACATGAACACCGCCGGCACGTTGAGCCGCAGCATCGCCATCATCATCCCCGGCAGCGACTTGTCGCAGCCGGCGAGGCCCACCAGCGCGTCATAGCAATGCCCGCGCATCGTCACCTCGACGCTGTCGGCGATCACCTCGCGCGACACCAGCGAGGACTTCATCCCCTGGTGCCCCATCGCGATGCCGTCGGTGACGGTGATGGTGGTGAACTCGCGCGCCGTGCCGCCGGCTTCCGCGACACCCTTCTTCACCGACTGCGCCTGCCGCGACAGCGCGATGTTGCACGGCGCGGCCTCGTTCCAGCAGGTCGCGACGCCGACGAAGGGCTGGTCGATCTCCTCCTGCGTCAGCCCCATCGCGTAGTAATAGCTGCGATGCGGCGCACGGCCGGGGCCGACCGTCACATGCCGCGACGGCAGGCGCGATTTGTCCCAACGCTTGGTCATTCGT
>DATAYA010000304.1:0-1753 GCA_036272815.1 Acetobacteraceae bacterium | reverse complement strand
GATCTTGTAGGAGACAAGCTCCTTGTCCTTCGTCACCAGCGGATCGTCGTAGCGGCGGCCGATCAGGCGCTTCACCGCAAAGAGGGTATTCGAGGGATTGGTCACCGCCTGCCGCTTGGCGGACTGGCCGACCAGGCGCTCGCCGTTGTCGGCGAAGGCGACCATGCTCGGCGTGGTGCGGGCGCCCTCGCTGTTCTCGATCACGCGGACGTCCTTGCCCTCCATGATCGCGACGCACGAGTTCGTCGTGCCGAGGTCGATGCCGATCACCTTGCTCATGAGGTCTTGTCTCTCCTTGTCAGCGGTTCCGGGCGGCCCGAAGCACCGCGCGCAACCCTAGGGGGGAATAGATGCCAAAGATGTATTGAGGCGGCCCGGCGCGGACAAGGGGCGAGGTGCAATTCCGCCCGGGTGCCGCGCCGCTATGCCGTGGTGTCGAGCCCGGGCGCGGTCCCCGCTGCGCCTTCTGGCGGCTTCGCGACGACGACCATTGCCGGCTTCAACAGCCGCCCGTTCAGAAGCCACGCGGAGGTCCAGGCCTGCAGCACCGTCCCTGGCGCCGCCTCTGCCGAGGGCTGTTCGCCCATCGCCTGGTGCAGGTTGGCATCGAATTGCTGGCCGGTCGGGTCCTGGCGCACAATGCCGTTGCGCTCCAGCGTGGCGAGAAAGCTGCGCTCGATACCCTCGAACCCATCGCGTAGACGCGTCAGCGTCTCCGGCTCGCCCGGCTGCGGCGGCGGCAGACTGGAGAGCCCGCGGCGCATGTTCTCCGCCACCTCCACCACGTCGCGGGCAAAGGACTGGGCAGCGAACTGCCTGGCGTCCTCCGCCTCTCGGCGGCCGCGGGCGCGGACGTTGGAGATCTCGGCCTCGGCGCGGATCCACTTGTCCTTGAAGTCGTCGCGTTCGGCCTCCAGCGCCTTTATGCGCTCGGCGGCTTCGCGCATCAGCGCCTCGGGCGACCCGGGCGCGGCAGCGGGTGCGCCCACGTCGTTGGCGGGCGCGTCCGTCTCGGTCTGTTCGCTCATGTCGCAGCAAGTAGGAAATTGCAGGGATGCGGGCAAGCGGCTTGCGCGGGTTCGATGGCCTCCTAGGGTGCCCCACCGGAGCAACAGGGCGTCCGATGCAGCGGAGCGTGGCGGAACCGGACGCGATGGGCGGCCCGATGGGTGGCGCCGGGCGTTCGGTGTTGTCGGGGTTCTGCGCCGCCTTCGTCGCGGTCGGCCTCGGACGGTTTGCATACACGCCGCTGATCCCGGCGCTGGTCGCGGCGCACTGGTTCGCACCGGCCGCCGCTGTCTATCTCGCCGCCGCGAACCTCGCCGGCTATCTCGCAGGCGCGCTCGCGGCCCGGCCGCTGGCCCGGCGGATTCCAGCAACCCCGTTGCTGCGGGCGATGATGGTTCTCGCCAGCGGGTCCTTCGCCGCCTGCGCGTTGCATGCCGATTTTGCCTGGTTCCTGCTCTGGCGCTTCGTCGCGGGCCTGGCCGGCGGCGTGCTGATGGTCCTGGCGGCGAGCGTGGTCCTTCCGCATGTGGCCCCGCGCCGGCGTGGTCGGGCAAGCGGTGCCATTTTCCTCGGCGTTGGCAGCGGTATCGCGCTCTCGGGGACGGTGCTGCCGCTGCTGCTGAGCGCCGGGCTGCCGGCGACGTGGCTGGTGCTGGGCGCGCTCGGCGCCGCCGCGACGGCCCTGGCCTGGGGCGGCTGGCCGCGGCGCGCACCGGCTGCCGCGATGGCCGGGGGCCCGCCGCGT
>DATAYA010000303.1:0-6318 GCA_036272815.1 Acetobacteraceae bacterium | reverse complement strand
CCGCGAGCGCGCCGGACACGACGGCGGCGGTCGGCGGATCGGCATAGGTATAGCCGATGCCCTCCACGCCACCGGCCGTGACGTCAACGACGATCAAGGTCGTCCTGTCCCACGCGAACGTGCCGTCCGACTCGGGCCGGTCGGTCGGGATCGTGTAGGCACGGGCCTCGACCCGTTCGATTTGTGCCTGCGGTCGCATGGGTCGGCGCCTCGCTCTGCGGTCCCCCGGCGAACGCGCGGTAAGCGGCATCGTTCGCCCGACATTGCGCGCGGCAACCGGCCGTCGCCCGCCGTCGTTGGGCCGGCATAAAGGAGCAGCGAGATGCCTGACCCCCAGCCGCCCAAGCAGTCGCCCCAGCCGTCGCCCAAGCCGCCGCCCTCGCCGGACCGCCAGCAGGACGAGACAGTCGAGGACAGCTTCCCCGCAAGCGACCCGCCCGCCCACACCGGCACCACCGGCCCGGGCCGCACAGGAGAGAAACCGGGGCGCGGATAACAGCCCTTCTCAATCCCGCCGCCCCGCTCTATGGCGGATGCTGGGCGGCGGAGGCGGCGTGTGGCCGGATACGATCTGCTGGTGATCGGCGGCGGCTTGGTGGGGGGCGCGATTGCGTGGGGTGCGGCGCGGCTCGGCGCCAGCGTGGCGCTGCTCGACGAGGGCGACGTCGCCCATCGCGCCGCGCGCGGCAATTTCGGCCTCGTCTGGGTGCAGGGCAAGGGCGAGGGGATGCCCGCCTATGCGCAATGGACCCGCCGCTCGGCCGCGCTATGGCCCGCGTTGCAGGCGGCGCTCTACGAGAGCACCGGCATCGACGCGGCACTGCGCCAGCAAGGCGGCCTGATGTTCTGCCTCAGCGAGGCGGAACTCGAACGCTGCGCCAGCCGCATGCACCGGATGCACAACGAAAGCGGCGACATCGGCACAAGGCTGCTGTCGCGCGAGGAGGTTCACCGGATGGTCCCGGGCCTCGGCGACGGCGTGCTCGGCGCCTCGTTCTGTCCGCGTGACGGGCTGGCCAACCCGCTCACCACCCTGCGCGGCCTGCATGACGGGCTGGCGCGTGCCGGCGGCGACTATCTGCCGGGCCGCGGCGTCGAGCGGATCGTGCCGCGGGCGCAGGGCTTCGTCGTCCACAGCGATGCGGAGACATTCGCGGCCGGGCGTGTGGTGATCGCGGCCGGGCTCGGCAGCCGGCGGTTGGCACCCATGGTCGGGCTCGCGATGCCGGTCGAGCCGCTGCGCGGGCAGATCATCGTCACCGAGCGGCTGCAACCCTTCCTGAACTTTGCCACCCACACGCTGCGGCAGACCGCGGAAGGCTCCGTGATGGCCGGCGACAGCCACGAGGCGGCGGGGTTCGACAATGGCGTGACGGTGCCGGTGCTGCACCACATCGCGGCGCGCGCCGTCCGGGTGTTCCCGGCGCTGGCCCAGGCGCGGATGGTCCGTGCCTGGGGGGCGCTGCGGGTGATGACACCGGATGGGTTCCCGATCTACGAGCAGTCCGAACGCCATCCCGGCGCCTTCGCCGCCACCTGCCACAGCGGCGTGACGCTGGCCGGCGCGCACGCGCTCGCCCTGGCGCCGGCGATCCTCGAAGGCCGGCTGCCGGCGGATTTCAACGCGTTCTCCAGCCGGCGGCTGCATGTTCGAGCGCATTGACATGTTCGAGCGCATTAACGGGGGCGCCGCGCTGCGCCTCGATTTCGAGGGCCGGACGATCGAGGCCCGCGCCGGCGACAGCGTCGCCGCGGCGTTGCTGGCGGCGGGCGTGCTCGCCACGCGCCGCACCGCCGTCTCGGGTGCGCCGCGCGGCCCCTATTGCATGATGGGCGTCTGCTTCGAGTGCGTCGTCGAGATCGACGGCGTGGGCGGCCGGCAGGCCTGCCTGGTGCCCGCCGCGGACGGCATGCACATCCGCCGTGAGACCGGCGCGCGGGACCTGGTGTGACGGAGGAGCGCGATGCGGTCGCGACGGAGGCGCGCGATGCAATCGTGATCGGCGCCGGCCCGGCCGGCATGGCGGCCGCGACGCTGCTGGCGCGGCACGGCGCTTCGGTCCTGCTGCTGGACGAGCAGGCGACGCCGGGCGGCCAGATCTATCGCGGGATCGAGCTGGCGTCTCCGCGTCTCCGCGACGTGCTCGGGCCGGATTACCGCCACGGCGCCGGCCTCACGGCCGCGCTCCGCGACAGCGGCGCCGAGTTCTGCCCGCAGAGCACGGTCTGGCAGGTGACGCCGGAACGCGAAATCTGGTTCACCCGCGCCGACACCTCAGGCCGGATTTCGGCCTCTGTGGTGATCGTGGCGGTCGGCGCGATGGAGCGGCCGGTGCCGGTGCCGGGCTGGACGCTGCCGGGGGTGATGATGGCAGGCGGGGTGCAGGCGCTGCTCAAGACCGCCGCGCTGCGGCCCGCGCCGGGCGAATTCGTGCTGGCCGGGGCCGGGCCGCTGCTCTGGCTGGTGGCAGCCCAGTGCCTCGCCGCAGGCAGCCGGCCGGCGGCGGTGCTGGATACCAACACCGGCGCCGCTCAGCTCGCGGCCCTGCGTCTCCTTCCGCGCGGCCTGCGCGGCGCGGGATGGCGCTATCTCGCCAAGGGCCTGACCGCGATGGCCGCGGTGCAGCGCGCCGGCGTGCCGATCCACCGTGCCGCTCACGACCTGACGATCGAGGCCGCAGATGGGACCGCCTGTGCCATCCGCTTCGCCGCCGGCGGCAGCCAGCACCGGATCGCGACCCGGCTCGTGGCGCTGCACGAGGGCGTGATCCCCGCCCAGCAGATGACCCGCGCGATCGGCTGCGAGCATGAGTGGGACGCGGCCGCCCGTTGTTTTCGACCGACCGCGGATGCCTCGGGGTGGACCAGCGTGCCGGGCGTGCTGGTGGCGGGCGATGCGGCCGGCATCGGCGGCGCGCGGGCCGCGGAGCATGCCGGCCGGCTCGCGGCCCTGGCGGCGCTGCACCGCCTCGGCCGGCTCGACGCGGCGGCGCGCGACCGGCTGGCGGCCCCGGAGCGGCAGGCGCTGGCGTCGCACCGTGCGCTCCGCCCGTTCCTCGATGCGCTCTATGCGCCGCCGGCGGCGATCCTGACGCCGGCCGACGACGTCGCGGTCTGCCGCTGCGAGGAAGTGACCGCCGGCGCGATCCGGGCGGCGGTGCGGCAGGGCTGCCTCGGCCCGAACCAGGCGAAGGCGTTCCTGCGCGCCGGCATGGGTCCGTGCCAGGGGCGCATGTGCGGCCCCGTCGTCTCGGAGATCATCGCGGCCGAGCGCGGCGTGAGCGTGGCGGAGACGGGCTTCCTCCGCATCCGGCCGCCGATCAAGCCGATCACGCTGGGGGAGCTGGCCGCGCTCGAGCCGGGTCCGGTTCTGTTGTGAGCTATTTGCCGAGGAACGCGCCAACGTGAGCGATCGCGGCCGCGGCGGCGGAGGCGACCGTCGGATGTTCGGGCATGATGTGCGGGGCGGCGGCAAGGCGTCGGATATGCAGTGTTGGGTCCGCTCCAACGGTCGGGAGCTTGACCGCGGCCTTGCTCAAGCTCTGCTGCATGCCATTGGGCGGAAGGGCCGCTAGCCGAGCGATGTCCGCCGGATCGGGTTGCGGAGCCGCTGAGGTGACATGCTCCGGACCGTCGTTGTCTGGGGACGCGGAGAGCGCTCCAAGCAAGGATGGTGCTGCCGCTGTGCGGGGCGTGAGCGGCGACGGGTCGAGCCGGAAAAGCTCCTGCAACGTCTTGAAGATGGACGTGTGATCGAAGGGGGTCGCATCCGGCGCTCGGATGATGCTTCCGGCGGCGACGTATGGAGAGACGATGACGGCGGGCACTCGGACGCCGAACGAGCCGAAGCGAAACCCGTCTGGCGTTGCGCCGCAAGGTGGTGCTGCCTGCCCCGGCAGCACGTGATCGAAGCAGCCACCGTGCTCGTCATAGGTGACGATCAGGAGGGTGTTCCGCCAAGCGGGTCCAGCACGAAGAGCGTTGTAGACAGTCGCGATGAGCTCTTCGCCATAGGCGACATTGTGGGGCGGATGCTCATCATTCGGCATCTTGTTGCCGATGACGTCGGGGTAATACCGGGGCTCGATGAAGCTGTACGAGGGCAGCTTTCCTGACGCAGCATCGAGCACGAAGTCGTCGAACCTGTGGAAACCCCCGGTGTGGGACCACAGTCGTCCCAAGGTCGCAGATTGCGGGACGTCATGGAAGAAGATGCCCCAGGTCTTGCCGCCGGCTGCGACCCGCTCGAAGGTGGTCGGCATCATGTAGGGCACGTGAAGAGGCGTGTTGTTCACGTCTCCACCCGCGCTGCCGGTGTGGGCGAAGAATCGATTTGGCCACGTCTGGCAGGGTGCCGACGCGAACCACCGATCCGAGACGCCGAAGGCACCAGCGAGCTGGCTGATGACGGGGACTTGGCCTTCGGTGAAGTACTGCATCACCGCCTCGGGGCGAGGTGACGCCGGAGCGGCGGGCTGCGACATATAGTTGTCGACAAACCCGCCCATCGCCGCGCTGAAGCCGAGCTTGCCCGAGATCTGCTCGCGGATGTCGGTGAAAAGCTCTCCGGGATCGGGATCGGGGACCAGCACGGCTCCAGGACCCATCGCCGGATCGGTCCAGACAGCGACCGTGCTCTGCTCGTTCCCGTTGTGCCAGATGTTGGCTTCGGCTCCGGTCAGTCCATCGAAGGCGTCGGAAGCCGGATAGAGTTGACCGAGCATGCAGTCGAACGAGCGGTTCTCGAGCATCAGAACGACCACGTGGCGTACGCCGGGCACTGACATGGTTGCCTCCGTAACTCTGGCCCAGCGGCCCGATACGAGATATTGCTTGCAATCGTTGGATAATCGCTCTTGCGAGCCGTTGAGCACCTGGTATGCGGCTGTGTCTTCGGGGCGGTTGAGGGTGCGCAGCTGTTCCGGCCGCTGTCGACCCTTCGCGTGATGTTCAGGCTCGATAACGCAACGCATCGATGAGCAGGGGGAAAGCCGGCGTCGGCTGGCGGCGGCTCGGGTAGTCCGGCAGCAGCCTCTACAGAGCGGGCCAAAGCAGCGTCCGCACCGCGTGGTCGTGCGCCGTGATGCGGATCGTGCCCGCGGGTTTCTCGCGCAATTCGCTGAGTGCAGCCAGCTCGGCGTCGATCTCGTCGAGGTGCGGGCCGGCGGCGCGGAGCAGGCGTTCGCCCGCCTCCGTCGGTGCCACGCTGCGCGTCGTGCGGGTCAGCAGCCGCAGCCCGAGCCGCGCCTCGAGCCCACGCAGCGTCTGGCTCAGCGCCGATTGCGAGACCCCGAGCTGGGCGGCGGCACGGGTGAAGCTTCGCTCCCGCGCCACGGCCAGGAAGGCCACGATGTCATTCAGGTCCGTGCGCGGCATTCAGAAGTCCAGCTTCTAGGTCCATTCGGACTTTAGCGCCTAATAAGCAGCAGGCGCGCCCACTACATCGACCGTCAAGTGCCACCGAAGGAGTCGGATGATGGAGATCAGGCGAGCCGGCAGTCAGGCTTCCGGCCAGGGGCCGGCGGACTGGTTCAGCGGGACGGTGCGGATCGATCCGCTGTTCAGCGCGCCCGATCCGGCGCGCGTGGCTACGGCCCTGGTCACGTTCGAGCCGGGTGCGCGGACCGCATGGCACACGCATCCGCTCGGCCAGACCCTGATCGTGACCGCCGGCTGTGGCTGGGCGCAGCGGGAGGGCGGACCGGTCGAGGAGATCCGGCCCGGCGACGTCATCTGGTTCGCCCCGGGCGAGAAGCACTGGCACGGCGCCTCTGCCACCACGGCGATGAGCCACATCGCCGTCCAGGAACGGCTGAACGGCTCGCCCGTGCACTGGATGGAGCATGTCAGCGACGCCCAGTACCGGCGTTGACCGACGCGTCTTTCAGGAGACAGGAAAGTGCCGCACGTGATCATCAAGCTTCAGTCCGGACGGTCCGATCAACAGAAACGCGGCATCGCGGAGGAAGTGACGAAGGCCGTCATGGCGACAGCGAACTGCGCGGAAGCGGCCGTGTCAGTCAGCATCGAAGATGTCGAGCCTCATGACTGGGTCGAGACCGTCTACAAGCCAGATATCGTCGGCAAAGCCGGCACACTGTTCAAAAAGCCGGGCTACGACCCTCTCTGAGAGGGCGGGGAACAGCGCACACCGCGCTTCCGTCCGCCCGCGGCAAACACCGCCGCATCTTTCTCGGGGAAGGTCATCAGCATGCCGAACGGCGGACATGGGCGGTCATCGTCCGCTGCAGCGCCCAACGAACAGCGAGGTAATGTGTCCGCATGAATATAGTCGCGCCTGACGGCGCCAGCACGGCT
>DATAYA010000302.1:0-5179 GCA_036272815.1 Acetobacteraceae bacterium | reverse complement strand
CATGCCCAGCAGCAGCGGCGCTGACAGGACGGCCGCAATCAGGACATGCCGGAGCGCGCGCGTGTCGCGGGCCTGGGCCGCCTCGGGGCGAACCTGCGCCACCGGGCTTGCGGCATAGCCGGCCGCCGCGACCGCCTCCGTCAGCCGGGCGAGGTCCGCCATTCCGCGCACCCGGGCGCGCTCGGTCGCCAAGTTCACCTCGGCGCGGGACACGCCGGGCACGCGGGAGTGCGCGCGCTCGACGCGCCGCACACAGGAGGCGCAGGTCATCCCCTCGATCGCGAGATCAATCTCGGCGCCGGCACCCTCGGTCGCCGGCCGATCCGTCACCGGCGCATCCATGACAAATCCCCATCCGTCCGTCAGGGCAGATGGGGCTTCCCATCATGGGAAGGTCAAGGGGCGTTCAGCGCACTGGCGCGACCAGGGCGAAAGTGACGTCCTGCGGGTCCGTGCAACGGACGACCCAGGCGCCGCCGGGGACCTCATGCGGGCCGTCCGTGACCCGGCCGCCCGCCTCGGCCACACGGGATGAAGCGGCGTCGATACCCTCGACGTTGAAGACGTGGCCCCATGACGGCCGGTCGGCGGGATCGGGCCGGGTCATCATGCCGCCGATCGCGCGGCCACCGGCCGGCGCGAAGAGCTGGTAGGTGCCCATCGGGCCCATGTCGAACGCCTCCGCCCGGGTCCAGCCGAACAGGTCGGCGTAGAAGGCAAAGGCCGCCTCCGAGTCGGCCGCGCGCAGCTCGTGCCAGCCCACGTGACCGGGCATCGCCGCCGCCGGCGGCGGAGCAGCCCCGCCATCCGCGGCCCGGAACAGGGTGAAGACCGCGCCCTGCGGGTCCTGGACGACGGCGAAGCGGCCGATGCCAGGGATGTCCTCAGGCCCGTGATGGATGGCGCCGCCGGCATCGCGCACGCGCGCGGCGGCGGCATCGACGTCGCGGGCCGCGATGTAGCCGACCCAGCCCGGCCGGGCGCCGCGCTCCAGCACCGACCGGGGCAGCTCCATCACGCCGCCGATCCGCGTGTCGCCGGCGCTGAGGATGGTGTAGCGCTTGTCGGGCATCCCGGAATCCGCCGCCGTCCAGCCGACGACGCGCGTGTAGAAGTCAGTCGCGGCATCGGCATCGGTCGTCATCAGCTCGCACCAGACGAACTGGCCGTGATGGTCGGACATTTCTCTCTCCTTCGGTGCCATGCGGATCTCTCTCCTTCGGTGCCATGCGGAATGGTTTCAGGTGTTGCCGGCCGGGATGGCCAGGGTGGTGAACCGCCCGTTTAGCGCGGCGTCGTCGGGACCGCGCATCAAACGTTGCGGCAGCAGGATCGCGATGGTCCCCTCGCGCGGATCGAGGAGCATGCTGGTGCCGAACCCGCCGGCCCAGCCATAGCTGCCGACGCTCCCGATACCGGCGCCGGCGGCCGTGGTGACGGCGCCGCCGAACCCCCACCCCTGCCGCTCCCAGAAGCCGGGGAAGAACGGCGAGACGGCTTTCTGCGCCGGCGTGATGTGGTCGGTCATCATCAGCCGCACGCTGTCGGCCGAAAGCAGCCGGCCGCGCGGGTGGCGGCCCTCATCCAACAGCATCCGCGCGAAGGCGAGATAGTCGTCCGCCGTCGAGACCAGCTCGTTGGGGAAGGCCATGGGCCCGTCATGGCGACCGCCGCGCGCGGCGTCCAGCACCTCCAGGCCGGTGGCGCCGCGGACGTAGCACGTTGTCAGTCGGTCCAGGGCCTCGGGCGGCACGCTGAAGCCGGTGTCGCGCATCCCGAGCGGGGCGAAGATGCGCTGGCGCAGGAACGCCTCGAGCGGCATTCCGGCCACGCGGGCGATGAGCACCGCCAGCACGTCGGCGCCGGTGTGATACCGCCAAGCCTCCCCCGGCTGGTGCATCAGCGGCAGCCGGCCGATCCGCGCCATGAACTCGTCGGGGCCGACCGGCAATGGGTCCGGGCCCGGTTCCACCCCGAGCGTCGCCATCGCCGCATGTAGGGGGGTGCGATCGTGGGGCATCATCGCCATGCCGAGGCCGAACCGCAACGTCAGCAGGTCGTCGAGCGTGATCGCCCGTCGTGCCGGCACCGTGTCGTCGAGGGGCGAGTCGGGTGTGCGCAGCACGCGGCGGTCGGCCAGTTCCGGCAGGAAGCTCTCGACCGGGTCGTCGAGCGCGATCCGTCCCTCCTCGACGAGCATCATCGCCGCGGCGGCGATGATCGGCTTCGTCATCGAGGCGATGCGCACGATGCTGTCGCGCCGCATCGGCGTGCCGGTCGCGATGTCCTGCACGCCGACCGCCTCGGCCCGCACGGCCTCCCGCCACGCGACCAGCGCGACGAGGCCGGCCACGTTGCCGCCCTCCACCGCGGCGTGCAGCACCGGGCCGATGCGCTCCCACCGCGCCGCAATGGCGAGGTCCGATGCGACCGCCGCCGTCATCCGGCCGCGGTCTCATATTCGTCGTGGCGGCGCACCCACTCCATGATCGTCGTCTCGTTGCGGCCCTTCGGCGCCCGGTCGAGGATCATCAGCGTGCCGATCAGCTCCTCCGGACCGCGCGCGTAGGAGGAGTAGGTGTGGAACACTTCGCCCGCCTCGTCCCGGTAGAACGCGCTCAGGCCCGGCAGCTCGTCGTTGGCGTTCGCGACCGGCGTTGCCCGGAAGTTGTAGTCGACGGCCTCGCCCGCGAGCTGCGCCGGCGTGAAGGATACATGGAAGTCGAAGTTGAAGTCGCTGCCGGCGGACGAGACCCACGGGAAGCGCCAGCCCATGCGCGCCTTGTAGGCGGCTATTTTCGCGAGCGGTGCCCGGGAGACCGCGACGAGGCTGACATCGTGATGCTCCAGGTGCGGCAACGCGCCGTCGAGATGGTCGGCCAGGAATGAACAGCCAGGGCAGCCTGCGCTCCAGTCGGGACCCAGCATGAAGTGGTAGACGACGAGCTGGCTGCGGCCACCGAACAGGTCGCCGAGGCGCTTGCGCCCGTCCGGCGCGTCGAACGCGTAGTCCTGCTCGACCCGGGCCCAGGGCAGCGCCAGGCGCTCGGCATTGACGCGATCCCGCTGTCTGGTCGCTTCTTTTTCGTGCGCCAGCAGCGCCTTGCGAGCGACGAGCCACTCGTCGCGTGACACGATCGGGTTGTGCTGCATCCTCCGTCTGTCTCCCCTTGTGTTTTCGCCAGACTTGAATACGCGATAGATTGGTATCAACCTAATTTGCTCGATGTCAAGCCCGACTGAAATCCCCTTCGCGACGACGCTGCTGGTGCGCGACACTTGCCTCTGCCTGCATGCGCAGCGGGCGGCGCGGGCGCTGGCGCGGCGGTTCGATGCGGCGCTGCGGCCGGTCGGGCTGACCAGCGGCCAGTTCTCACTGCTGATGTCGCTGAACCGGCCGCAGCCGCCGTCGATGGGTCCGGTGGCCGCCTTGCTGGCGATGGACCGCACGACCCTGACCGCGGCGCTGAAGCCCTTGCGGCGCAGAGGTCTGGTTGATGTCTCGCTCGACCCTGCGGATCGGCGCGGCCGCATCCTGCGGCTGACGGACGCCGGACGCGCGCTGCTGCGCGAGGCCGTCCCGGTCTGGGAGGCGAACCAGCGCGCGGTCGAGGCGCTGCTGCCGGGGGCTGATGCGAATGGCACCCGGGCGGCGCTTCGCGCCCTCTCCTGATCCCCCGGAGGGCTTGACCTTACCGCACGGGAACCTCCACGTCGGGCACGCGACGCGGCGGGTGGAAAAATATGCGAATGATGCAGCTTAAAGTGTCCGGCATGACCTGTGAGCATTGTGTGCGCGCGGTAACGCAGGCCGTGGAGGCGGTTCCGGACGTGGAGAGCGTCGCCGTCGACCTCGCGGCGGGGCAGGTGCTCGTCGCGGGCTCGCCCGAACGCGAAGCCGTGGTGGATGCGATCCGCGGGGAAGGCTACGAGGTCGAGGGCGCGTGACGCTGGCCGGGTCTCTGGCTGGCTCAACGCGCTCTCGATCCTCTCCCTCGCGGTCGGCGCCGTCTGCGCGATCCTGCTGGTGGTCGACCTCACGCGGCGCCCGCAGAGGATGTGGATCATGAATGTGGTCTGGCCGGTCTGCGCCTTGTTCGGTGGTCCGATCCTGCTGTTGCTCTATGCCCGACACGGCCGCGCGGCACCTTCGCAGGCCGGCCATGGCGGCCACGAGACGCCATTCCGGTACGCGGTCGCGAACGGCACGCTCCACTGCGGCAGCGGCTGCACGCTCGGCGACATCGTCGCGGAGTGGCTGGTGTTCGCCGCCCCGGTGGTCGCGGTCTGGTTCGGCTGGCACAGCCTGTTCGGCGCACGCATATTCGCGGTCTGGGCGGTGGACTACGTCTTCGCCTATGCGTTCGGCATCGTGTTCCAGTATTTCACGATCGCGCCGATGCGGAATCTCTCGCTCGGGCGGGGGATCATCGCTGCGGGCAAGGCCGACACGCTCTCGCTCACCGCCTGGCAGATCGGCATGTACGGCTTCATGGTGTTTGCCAATTTCGTCATCTTCCGCGACTGGATCGGGGCGAGATTGCAGACAAACACTGCGGTGTTCTGGTTCATGATGCAGATCGCGATGCTGTGCGGCTTTGCCACCGCCTACCCGGTGAACTGGTGGCTGCTGCGCGCCGGGATCAAGGAGCCGATGTGATCGCGCGCTACACGAATTTGCCGGCCGAGAGCCCGCTGACGCCCACCAGCGTCACGCTGGTATGGTCGGAGAGGAGCAGCGTCGTGTTGCCGCCGAAAGCGTCGATGCCGTCGAAATAGCCGACGATCGTGCCGCCCGCCGCGTTGCTCACCATGCCGCCGGCGGCCATTGCAAGCGCGGTAATCGCGCCGGCATAGCCGGCGATCGTCACGCCGGCCGTGTTGGTGACATTGCCGCCGTTCGCGAGCGAGATGCCGGAGGCAACCGAGCCCGTGCTCGCGACCGTGGTCGTCGGATTCTCGATAAGCGACGTGGTGCTGAGGGTCCAGGCGTCGGCGACAGGCCGTAGATCGCGGTAGGAGCGTGCCCGGAGGAGACATAATAGGCGCCGTTCACGACTGGCGGGTTGGTTGCGAGCGTCAGCGGGTCGTGGAGACGGGGTGGCCGGCATCGGGGGCTTCCTGGCGCACGCCGCGCGGATGTCGCAGCATGTGCCGAGAGCAGCTGGGCCAGCAAACC
>DATAYA010000301.1:0-4907 GCA_036272815.1 Acetobacteraceae bacterium | reverse complement strand
GGCGGCGGATCACGGCCGACGTGCTGGTGGCCTATACGACCCCCAGCAACACGGCCCCCGGCAACACGGCTCCCGGCAATCCGCCGCCTGCCGGCACCGCGCCGGCGAAACCCGCCGCGGCGCGGCCGCCCGGCGACGAGGCGATCGCGGCCTCCGGCAAGCTCAAGCAGGCGCAGGCGTTCGGCAATGTCCTGATCCACACCCAGACCGACATCGTCCGCGGCGACCGCGGCGTCTATAACCCGGCGACCGGGATCGCGGTCCTGGTCGGCCACGTCCGGATCACGCGCGGCCCGAACCAGCTCAACGGCAATGAGGCGGTGGTCGACCTCAAGACCGGGCGGTCGCGCCTGGTCTCGGAGCCGGGTGTGCGGGTACATGGGCTGGTGATGCCGAACAGCACGCAAACGCAGGCCCCGACCCCAGGCGTGGTCAAGCCGGGCGTCGTCACGGCTCAGCCCGGGACTGCGGGGACGCCGCAATGAACGAGACCAGCCGCGTGCTCGCGCCCGGCGACGACGAGCTCACCGTCTCGGGCCTTGTCGCGACCGGGGTCGGCAAGACCTACAAGGGCCGCGCCGTGGTGCGCGACGTCTCGATCGCGGTGCGCCGCGGCGAGGCGGTGGGCCTGCTCGGGCCCAACGGCGCCGGCAAGACCACAACCTTCTACATGATAACCGGGCTGGTCCGGCCCGACACCGGCGCGATCACGCTCGACAACGCCGACATCACCGCGCTGCCGATGTACCGCCGCGCCCGCCTCGGCATCGGCTATCTGCCGCAGGAGGCCAGCGTGTTCCGCGGCCTCAATGTCGAGCAGAACATCCTGGCGGCGCTGGAGGTGGTGGAGCCCGAGCCGGACCGCCGCGACCTCATGCTCGACGAGCTGCTCGCCGAGTTCGGCATCGGCCATCTGCGACGCACCCCCGCACTGGCGCTCTCCGGCGGCGAGCGCCGGCGGGTCGAGATCGCCCGGGCGCTGGCGACCCAGCCCGGCTACATCCTGCTCGACGAGCCGCTCGCCGGCATCGACCCGATCGCGGTGGGCGAAATTCGCGACCTTGTGAGCCACCTCAAGGATCGCGGCATCGGCGTGCTCATTACCGACCACAACGTGCGGGAAACGCTGGAAATCATTGACCGCGCTTATATCATGCACGACGGCGAGGTGCTGATGGAGGGCCGGCCGGACGAGGTTGTGGCGCACCAGGACGTGCGACGCGTCTACCTCGGGGAAAGGTTCAGCCTGTAGAGTAGCCGGCGATGGTGAAGATCGACCGCGCCGCGCCAGCATCGCGCGCGCCCGTCCGGGGCGTGAGCGCGGCTGCGCGCCCGAATTGATCGCGAAGATGGGCTGAGCGCGCGCATGGCGATCGGTCCCCGCATCGATCTGCGCCAGTCGCAGACGCTGGTGATGACGCCGCAGCTGCAGCAGGCGATCAAGCTGCTGCAGCTCTCCAATCTCGACGTCGCCGCCTTCGTCGAGGAGGAGCTGGAGCGCAATCCCCTGCTCGAACGCGACGACGCGCCCGAGATGCCGGCCGAGCGGCCCGCCCCCGACCAGCTTCCCGTCCGCGCCGAGGGCGAGGCTGACGCGGCGTCCCTCGTCGCTTCCGACCGGCTGCCGCAGGAGGCACCGCTCGATGCCGACTGGTCGAACACGTTCGACGCCGACGGCCCGCTGCTCGGCGCCGAGCCGGGCGGCGGCGGTGGCGCCGGGTTCGACGGGCCGGACCGCGGCGTGGACGACGTGGCGGCCGGCACCCGCACGCTGCGCGAGCATCTGGACGAACAGCTCCGCCTCAGCTTCGGCGATCCGGTCGACCGGCTGATCGGCACCCAGTTGATCGCGCTGCTGGACGGCGCCGGCCGGGTTCCGGTCGAGACCGATACAATCGCGGCGGCCCTCAGGATCGACCCGGCGCGCGTCGCAGCCGTGCGGGCGCGGATGCAGCGCTTCGACCCGAGCGGGCTGTTCTGCCGCGACCTGCGCGAGTGCCTCGCGGCGCAGCTCGCGGAACGGAACCGGCTCGACCCCGCGATGGCGGCGCTGCTCGACAACCTCGAGCTGCTGGCAAGGCGCGACCTGCGCGGCCTCGGCGCCGTGTGCGGCGTCGATGCCGACGACTTGGCCGACATGATCGCGGAGGTGCGCGCGCTCGATCCGAAGCCGGCCGCGACCTTCGAGGTGGTGCCGGCGCAGCCGGTCGTTCCCGATGTGTTGATGCGGGCCGGTCCCGACGGCACCTGGCTGCTGGAACTCAACCCCGACACGCTGCCGCGCGTGCTGGTGAACCAGCGCTATGCTGCGCGGGTCGGCCCGGTTCTCGCGCGGGGAGACCGCGCCTTTCTCGCCGAACACCTCGCCAACGCCACCTGGCTGGTCCGCTCGCTGCAGCAGCGGGCGCAGACCATCCTGCGCGTCGCCTCCGAGATCGTCCGCCGCCAGGACGGGTTCTTTCATTTCGGCATCACCCATCTGCGCCCGCTGATCTTGCGCGAGGTGGCCGAGGCGATCGAGATGCACGAGAGCACCGTCAGCCGCGTCACCTCCAACAAGTTCATCTCGACGCCGCGGGGCATCTTCGAGCTGCGCTATTTCTTCAGCACCGCGATCGCCGGCACCAACGGCGAGACCCACAGCGCCGAGGTCGTGCGCCGCCGCATCCGCGACCTCGTCGCCGCCGAGCCGACGGACGAGGTGCTGTCGGACGACGCAATCGTGCTGGCGCTGCGGCGGGAGGGCGTGGACATTGCCCGACGGACCGTGGCCAAATACCGCGACGCGCTGCGCATCCCGAGTTCGGTCCAGCGCAAGCGGGAGAAGGCGGTGCCGGCCTGACCGGCAGGGGCGCCCCGTACCCGGACCGGACCGGCCATCGAGGCGGGAGGAGAGGCGATGCAGATCACGGTATCCGGCAAGCAGGTCGATCTCTCGGACGCACTCCGGGTGCGCGTGGGCGAGCAGCTCGAGGCGATCGCGGGCAAATACTTCGATCATGCACTGGAGGCGCTGGTCACCTTCGGCCGGGCGCGCAGCTTCTTCACCTGCGACGTCAACGTCCATGCCGGCCGCGGCCTGTCGCTGCGCGGGGAAGGGGAGGCGGCGGACGCGCACGCCGCCTTCGACGACGCGGCCGAGCACCTCGCCAAGCGCCTGCGCCGCTATCGCCGCCGGGTCAACGAGCACGCCCGCGACCTCGCGCACCGCGAGCGTCCCGAGGCCGGGCGGCAATACGTGCTGCGGCAGGAGGAGGAGGGGCCGGACGGCGACGGCCGCACGGCCGCCGAAACCTATGCGACGGTGATCGCGGAATCACCCGCCGAGATCAGCCGACTCTCGGTCGGCGAGGCGGTGATGCGGATGGACCTTGCCGATCAGACGGTGCTGATGTTCCGCAACAGCACGAGCGGCGAGTTCAACGTGATCTATCGCCGCAGCGACGGGCATATCGGCTGGATCGACCCGAGCCGGCCCTGACCCGCCGCCTTTTCGCGGCGGGCGACCGGCCCTGACCCGCCGCCTTCGCGGCGGGCGTTGGCGGATCAGTGGACGAGTGCTGCAACCATTTCGTGCTGCCGGATCGCCGCGAGCGCCACGTCGCGCTCGCCCGTGACCGCCATCGGCGTGCCGTCCGCGGCATGGATCGCGAAGGCCGGCGTGCCATTGAACACGACCGGCTTTACATAGGCGATCTGCGACACGCCGAGCTGGGCCAGTTGCGGCACCGTCAGGTGGCGGATGTCGAGCAGGGTCGGCGCCTCGGCCTCGTCGGTGGTCTCGTCCGCCGGGGCGGTCCTGTCATTGAATGTCATCTCGTGCGACTCCTTTGGCAGGCGCCGGCTTCGACAAGGCCAACGTCGGCGCCCCCTCTGTGGTTCGGGCCGCGCCCTGCGGCCCTCGGTGTGTCGGGTGGGTGCGGCGTCAAGCCTGGCGCTTGCCGTGCAGCACCCGGGTCAGGTTCCCGGACAGTCCTCCCCGGTCGCCGATCTCGCTCGCGCCGGTATCGCGGCTGCCGATCTCGATCGTGCGCACCCGGGTCTCGGGCTGCGGGCGGACGAGGTCGACATGCAGCAGCCCGGCCTCGAGCCACGCGCCCTTGATCTCGATCCCTTCGGCGAGGACGAAGGAGCGCTGGAACTGCCGGGCGGCGATGCCGCGGTGCAGGAACACGCGATCCTGCGAGTCCTCCGCCTGGCGGCCGCGGATCACGAGCTGGTTGTCCTCCTCGGTGATCTGCAGCTCGTCCATCGTGAAACCGGCGACCGCGAGCGTGATGCGCAGGCTCGCGGGCGAGGTCTGCTCGATGTTGTAGGGCGGGTAGCCGTCGGCCGAGGTCTTCGACGCGCGCTCGAACATCTGCTCGAGATGGTCGAAGCCGAGGAACAGCGGCGAGGTGAACATGCGGGTCGTCATATCATCTAGCCCCCTCCTGCGAGCGAAGCATCCGCCGGGGCCCGTCTGGCACCCCGACAGCGACGATGTTGGCAGCGACGCCTGCGTATGCAAGAGCCGCCGCCGCGCATCGCCGGGCAGCGGTGATGTCGGAGCGTTGATTGGCACCGGGCCGGGCGCTACATGCGCCTGATGCCTGACCCCGTGCCGCTGCGTCCCATGACGCATCCTCCTGCGCCTGGCGCGGCGGCGGCCGCCGATCCGCTGCCGATCCTGGTCGTCCCGCATCCGTCGCTGCGCGCCCGCGCGCGCCCGGTCGGGCCGCAGGACGCCGAGACGGTGCGCGCGCTGGTGCCCGGGATGTTCGCCGCGATGTATCGGGCGCCCGGCATCGGGCTTGCGGCGCCGCAGGTCGGCACCGGCCTGCGCCTCGTCGTGCTCGACCTGATGCCGGACGACAAGCCCGCGCCGCTGGTGCTGATCAATCCGCAGATCGTGGCTGTCGGCGAGG
>DATAYA010000300.1:0-2859 GCA_036272815.1 Acetobacteraceae bacterium | reverse complement strand
ACCTGCTCGGCGTGATGACCGGCTCGGAGGGATTGCTCGGCGTGGTGACCGAGGTCACCGTTCGGCTGTTGCGCAGGGTGCCAGCCGCGCGGGCGGTGCTGCTCGGCTTCCCGACGACCGTGGATGCCGGCCGCTGCGTCGCCGACATCATCGGTGCGGGCATCATCCCCGGTGGCATGGAGATGATGGATAAACCGGCGATCCACGCAGCTGAAGACTTCGTGCATGCCGACTACCCGCGCGACGTCGAGGCGTTGCTGATCGTTGAGCTGGACGGTTGCAGTGCCGAAGTGGATCACCTGATCCAGCAGGCGGAGGCGATTGAAGGGCGCAACGCCGCCAGCTACGCGCGCATCAGCCGCAACGAGGCCGAGCGCGAACTTTTCTGGGCCGGACGCAAGGCCGCCTTCCCGGCGATCGGCCGCAGCTCGCCCGACTATTATTGCATGCACGGCACCATCCCGCGCCGCGCACTGCCGCTGGTGCTCGCCCGGATGCGCGCGCTCTCGGAAAAGCATCAACTGGGCGTCGCCAACGTGTTCCACGCCGGCGACGGCAACCTGCATCCTCTGATCATGTACGACGCCAACAAGCCCGGCGAGCTGGAGCGCGCGGAGGAGTTCGGCGCCGACATCCTGCGCCTGTGCGTCGAGGTGGGTGGCGTGCTGACCGGCGCACACGGCGTGGGCGTAGAGAAACGCGACCTGATGGACGCGATGTTCGCCGAGACGGACATGAACCAGCAGCAGCGGCTGAAATGCGCGTCTGATCCGAACGGGCTGCTGAACCCCGGCAAGATTTTCCCACGCCTGCATCGCTGCGCCGAATTGGGCCGTGTGCACGTCCGCCGCGGTGAGACGCGCTTCCCCGACTTGTCGCGGGTCTGACCGGTGATGACGTGCCTTCGGGCTTCCACCGCGAAGGAAGTGGCCGCAGTCGTTTCCGCGGCGATGGCCGGCGCGCAGCCGGTCGAGATCCGGAGCGGTGGTTCGAAGCGCGGCCTCGGCCGGCCCACGCAGGTCGAGACGGTGCTGGACGTTTCCGGTGTCGCCGGCATTGTCGAATATGAGCCGGCAGAACTGGTGCTGACGGCGGCGGCCGCGACGCCGCTCGCCGACATTGAGGCGGCGCTGGTCTTCCACGGGCAGATGCTGGCCTTCGAGCCGCCGGACTGGCGCCGCCTGCTCGGCAGCGAGACCACCGCGCCGACGCTCGGTGGTGTGATTGCCTGCAACCTTGCCGGCCCGCGGCGGATCAAGTCGGGTGCCGCGCGCGATCATTTCCTCGGCTTCGAGGCGGTGAACGGACGCGGCGAAATCTTCCGCGCCGGCGGCAAGGTGGTGAAGAATGTAACCGGCTACGACCTGTGCAAGCTGTTCGCCGGCGCCTACGGCACGCTCGGCGCGCTGACCGAGGTGGCGCTGAAGGTGCTGCCGCGACCGGAGACGGTGCGCACCGTCGTCCTGCGTTGCGCGGACGAAGGCGCGTGGCAACCGGCACTTGCCGAGTGCCCGAACTCGCCGTACGAACTCTCCGGCGCGGCCTTCCTACCGCGCGCCACTGCTGCGCGGTCGCGGGTCGCGCCGGTCGCCGGGGCGGGTAGTGGCATGGCGGCAGTGCGCGTGGAAGGTCACACGCCGTCGGTTACCTACCGCGCAGGCGAGATCGTCGCGATGCTGCGCGGCCGGCGCGAGACGGACCTGCTCGGCCGGGAAGACAGCGCGCTGCTGTGGCGCGAGATCGGCGATGCGGCGGCGCTCGTTGAGCCGTCGGCGCGGCCGGTCTGGCGTGTCTCGCTGACACCATCGGCGGGTCCTGCCTTTGCCGCCGCCGTCGCCGCGCAGGCCTCGGCTGATGGGGTGTTCGACTGGGGCGGCGGGTTGGTGTGGTTCGCGCTCGCCTCCGACGCGGCTGAAGCCGGTGACGCGATCGTGCGCGCAGCCCTCGCCGCGAACGGCGGCGGACACGCGACGCTGGTGCGCGCCCCCGATGCCGTGCGCGCATCCGTGCCGGTCTTCGAGCCGCTGGCCGGCCCGCTCTCCACACTGATCGCGCGGGTGAAGGGAAGCGTCGATCCGCTCCGGGTGCGGAACCCCGGGCGCATGCATGGCGGGATATGATAGCAGTGACTATTTGTATCGCTCGTAACCATCGGGTCGTGCACCTCACTCAATTGACGGGGCGAGCGGAGCGACGAAGCAATCCAGGGCCGCGCGACACTCCTCTGTCCGGTTGCCCTGAATCGCTTGGCTCCGCTCGCAATGACGGCAGTTCACGGTTCCAGCCCGCAGAAACCTGACCCCATGCAAACCAACTTTGCTCCCGATCTCCTCGAGAAACCTGACTTCGCGGCATCCGAAAGCATTATCCGCAAGTGCGTCCATTGCGGCTTCTGTACCGCGACCTGCCCGACCTACGTGCTGCTCGACGACGAGCTCGATAGCCCGCGCGGCCGCATCTACCTCATGAAGGAGATGCTGGAGAAAAATCGCCAGGCCGACGCCGAGACGGTCAAGCACATCGACCGCTGCCTCTCCTGCCTCGCCTGCGCGACCACCTGCCCGTCGGGCATGAACTACATGCACGTGGTCGATCACGCGCGGCATCACATCGCGCAAAACTACCGACGACCGCTGGTTGATCGACTGCTGCGCGCGCAGCTCGCCTTTATGCTGCCGTACCCGGGGCGGTTCCGCGCCGCGCTGCGAGCGGGCAGCCTCGGCAAGATGTTCGCGGGTTTTTCTGGCACCGCGGCTGCGCATCATGCTCGAGCTCGCCCCTGCGCGTGTCCCGCCGGCCTCCCTTGTTGATCGTCCGCAAGTGTTCGAGGCGAGCGGTAAGAGGGTGGTTCGCGTGGCG
>DATAYA010000299.1:0-3801 GCA_036272815.1 Acetobacteraceae bacterium | reverse complement strand
ATACCAACCGCCTGAACAAATGAGTCCTTGCTCTGCCATCGTCATGCTAGGCGAAGGCCGAGTATCCACGACTTGCTTCGATCCCGCCGCGAGAAAGTCGTGGATGGCCGGCCGGAGCCTGTCCTCGGGCGGGCTCGTGATGTGCCGTCAGGGCCGAGCCGGCTCGGTAGGGCGTAATCGGAACGCCGATCCACAATTGCGAAGAGGGGCTGGCCTGCGAGTATCCAAGCGAATCGCTCGATCGGGGCTGCCGCGGGAATTCGACCATGCCGGGCACGAGCTCGTACGACGCGTGTCCCGGACGGAACAGCGCCTGCGGCCGCCTAGGGTGCCACCGTCACGCGCTCGGTGATCGAGGTGACCGCCGCCGCCGCGCCGTCGCCGAGTTCGGCCAGCAGCCCGATCCGCACCTCGCGCGCGATGCGGGCGCCGCGCAGCGCGCACTCCTCCTCCGTGCCGTCTGCGAACCAGACGACGAAGGCGCAATCCTCGGTGCGGGTGTAGGTGTCGCCGGGGGCGAGGCGGCGCTTGATGATGCCCTCCGCCAGCAGCAGCGAGCGGTGGCGCACCGCCGGCCACTGCCCGGCATAGGCGTCGCGGATCGCCTGCAACCCGATCACGCTGAGCTTGCCGACATGGGCCGCGCGCCCGATCAGCCGCGGCTGGTCGGCGGGCGGGCCGTCGAGCGGATGCACGGTCAGCACCCGCACGCGCTGCAGGTCCGGCCGCTCGATCACCGCGGACGTCACCTGAGCCGCGAGGGTGCCGCCGTCGCGCCGCTGCCACATGATGCGCGCGGAGCTGCGCCCGGCCTGGGTTCCGGTCTGGGTTCCGACCTGGGTTCCGGCCCGGGCGGTCGTCTGGGCGGCGGTCTGGCCTCCGGTCCGGGCCAGCGCCTCGACATTGGCGCGCGCGTCGGCCGCCGCAGCCTCGGGGGCGAGGTGCTGGCGGAGATGGCTGCCGACCATCGCGCCCTCGGGGTGGCCGAGCAGCGCGTGCAGGCAGGGATTGGCGGCCAGGATCTGCCCGTCGGCCGCGGTCACCGCGACGGCCGCGTCGATCGAGACGAACACGCCGGTCAGCAGCGCCTGGATTGCGTGGTCGGCGACCGAGCGGCGTCGGCGTTCGGTGATGTCCTTGCCGACCAGCACGAAATGGCCGCGCTCGCCCGGCCGGGGCAGCACCGGCGTCATGTGAAAGCCGAGCCAGAACGTGGCACCGGCGCTGGTCGCCAGCGCCACCTCGGTGCGCAGGCCGCGGATCTCGACAACCGAGCGGGCGATCTCGGCCAGCGTCTCGGGCAGGGTGTCCTTGCCGGCGAGGTCTGCGAAGGGGCGGCCGCGCATCGCCTCCGCACTGTGGCCGGCCACACGGGTGAAGGTCTCGTTGACGTCGAGCACGCAGGGCCCGTCGGCGCCCGGCGCCAGCACGAGGATGATGTCGTCGATCAGGTCGAGTGCGGCGACGACGTCGGATGCGAAGCGTTGCAATGCAACCCGCCCGGGAGTGCGCCGTCATGGCGCCGGGGCGGGAGTGTGGGGGTCGGAGTTGAAGGAGGGCTTAACGGCACGTCACGCCGCCTCCGCCGTGATCGCCTCCCCGAGCGTGCCGATGATCCGGTCGACCTGCCCGCGCTCGACGATCAGCGGCGGCGACAGCGCCACGATGTCAGCGGTCGTGCGGATCAGCACGCCGGCGTCGAAGCATCGCGCCAGCACCCGCACGGCGCGATCGGCGGGCTTGCCCGGACGCGGCGCGAGTTCGATCCCCGCCACCAGACCGAGATTGCGCACGTCCGCGACGTTCGGCAGGCCGCGCAGGCTGTGGACCGCGTCCTCCCAATAGGGTTCCATCGCCCGCGCCCGGCCGGGCAGGTCCTCGGCGCGCTGCAGGTCGATGGTGGCGATCGCGGCGGCGCAGGCGAGCGGATGCGCCGAATAGGTGTAGCCGTGGAACAATTCTATTCCTGCGGGCGCGCCTTCCACTACGGCCTGATAGACCGCCTCCCGCACCGCGACCGCGCCCATCGGCACGGCGGCGTTGGTCAGGCCATTGGCCATCGTCATGATGTCGGGCAGCACGCCGAAGCGCTCGGCCGCGAAATTGGCGCCGAGCCGGCCGAAGCCGGTGATGACCTCGTCGAAGATCAGCAGGATGCCGTGCTTCGTGCACAGCGCCCGCAGCCGTTCGAGATAGCCGCGCGGCGGGATCAGCACGCCCGTCGAGCCGGCGATCGGCTCGACCATCACGGCCGCGATCGTGTCCGCCCCGTGCAGCGCGACCAGCGCCTCCAGCGCACCCGCGAGTTCCGCGCCGTGCTCGGGCAAGCCGCGGGAGAAGGAATTGCGCGCCGGGTCGTGGGTGTGCGGCAGGTGGTCGACATAGGGCAGCAGGGCGCCGAACTGGCGGCGGTTCGGCCCGATGCCGCCCACCGACATCCCCCCGAAGCCGACGCCGTGATAGCCGCGTTCCCGCCCGATCAGCCGCACCCGGCCGCTGTCGCCGCGGGCGCGGTGGTAGGCGAGCGCGATCTTGAGCGCGGTGTCGGCGCTCTCCGAGCCGGAATTGGTGAAGAAGACGCGGTCGAGCCCGGGCGGCGTGATCTCGGCCACGCGCGCGGCGGCGGTGAAGGCGATCGGGTGGCCCATCATGAACGACGGGGCAAAGTCCATCCGCGCCGCCTGCGCCTGGATCGCCTCGGTGATCTCCCGCCGGCCGTGACCCGCGTTGACGCACCAGAGCCCGGCCGTGCCGTCGAGTATCACGCGGCCTTCCGGCGTGTAGTAGTGCATCCCCTCGGCGCGCTCCAGCAGGCGCGGCGCCTGCTTGAAGGCGCGGTTGTCGGTGAACGGCATCCAGAACGCGTCGAGATTGTTCGGACGCGGCGACGACATCTCGTTCATGATCGGGCCTCGCGGGTTCGACACAGACAAGCGCCCGCCGCGCCCGCGCGCAAGCCGGGTTGCGCGAAGCGGTCAGGGTGGCATGGTCCGCACCCGGATCGGAGGACGCGCGATGGCGGACGGCACGCTCTATATCGGCACCCGGCGGTACTCGTCGTGGTCGCTGCGCGGCTGGCTCGCGGTGAAACTCGCCGGGCTCGCGGCGCTGGAGGTGACGATCCCGCTCGGCGGCGACGGGGAGACGGCGGAAGTCAAGCGTATCTCGCCCAACGGCCTCGTGCCCTATCTGGAACACCGGGGCGCGCGGGTCTGGGAGACCATCGCGATCTGCGAATATTGCGCCGAGATCGAACCGGCCCTCTGGCCCGCCGACCGCACCGCTCGTGCCGAGGCGCGCTCGATCGCTGCCGAGATGCATAGCGGGTTCGCGGCGCTGCGGCAGGCGATGCCGATGAACCTCGGCGCCGACAAGCCCGGCGTCGGGCGCAGCGAGGCGGTGCTCGCCGACGTCGCGCGCATCGAGGCGATCTGGGCGCGCACGCGCGAAGCGCTCGGCGCCGGCGGGCCGTTCCTGTTCGGCGCCGCGTTCACTGCGGCCGATGCGATGTATGCGCCGGTGGTGGCGCGGTTCCTGAGCTACCAGCCGCCGCTGTCGGAGGCGAGCCGGACCTATTGCACGGCGGTGCGCGCGCATCCGCTGCTGGTCGAATGGTACGCCGCGGCGGCGATGGAGCCGGCTGAGTGGCGGCTAGCCAAGTACGAGGCTGTCGGCGCGGATTGATGGCGGCAGCCAGGGGCGTTGCCCCTGGACCCGCTCTCTTCGTTCAGGGTTTCCAAAGGGCGACTGCCCTTTGGCGGGTCTGGGCAGAGCCCAGCCTTGCTGCCGTTTTCAGGCCGC
>DATAYA010000298.1:0-4632 GCA_036272815.1 Acetobacteraceae bacterium | reverse complement strand
GGCGCTGCTGGCGGCGCTGGAGGCGCGCGGCCTGCGCGCGGCGCTGCTCGCCTGGTGGCGGCCGCGCTTGTGCCGCATCGCCGCCTGGGTGGCCGCGACGGAGATCGCCCGCCGCGCCGATGCACCGCCGGAGGCGATCGCCGCGGAGGTGGAGGGCCGCCTCGTGCTGCCCGGCCCCGCCGGCGATTTCCTGCTGGTCGCCCGTGCCGACCGGATCGAGCGGCGGCGCGACGGGTTCCTCGCCATTCTCGACTACAAGACCGGCGCGCCGCCCGCCGCCGCCGATGTCCGCACCGGACATGCGCCGCAGCTCACGCTGGAGGCCGCGATGGCGTCCGCCGGCAGTTTCGGGCCGGGGTTGGCCGGCGAGGCGGCGGAACTCGCCTACTGGCACATGACGGGCGCGACGCCGGCCGGCACCGCCCACGCCCCGCTCGAGCCGGACCAGATCGCCGCCGCCACGGCGATGGTGCGCGACAACCTGATCGACCGGATCGCCGCCTTCGACGACCCGCACCAGCCCTATCTCGCCGCCCCGCATCCCGGCGCAGCGCCCCGCTTCTCCGACTATGCGCAGCTCGCGCGGGTGGCGGAGTGGGCGTCGGCCGGGGACGAGACGGCATGACGACGCCGCGCGCCCGCGCCGAGGCCGCCCAGTGCCAAGCCTCCGATCCCGCCGTGTCGGCCTTTGTCGCCGCCTCGGCGGGCTCGGGCAAGACCAAGCTGCTGATCGACCGATTGCTGCGGCTGATGCTCGGCGGTGCCGAACCGGGGCGCATCCTGTGCCTCACCTTCACCAAGGCAGCGGCAGCCGAGATGGCGGTGCGGCTGCAACGCCGCCTCGGCGACTGGGTGACGCTGCCCGACCCGGACCTGGCGGCGGCCGTGCGGGCGCTCGACGTCGCCCCCGACCCTGCGGTGCTCGCCCGCGCCCGTGCCCTGTTCGCGCGCGTGCTCGATCTGCCGGGGGGCATGCGGATCGAGACCATCCACGCCTTCTGCCAGTCGCTGCTGCGCCGTTTCCCGCTGGAGGCGGCGCTGTCGCCGCATTTCGAGCTGATGGAGGACGCCGATACCGGCCTGGCGCTCGACGAGGCCCGCGAGACCGCGCTCGCCGACGCGGGGCCGGCGCTGCGCCCGGCGATCGCGGCGCTCGCCGGGCTGGTCTCCGCCGCGCGGTTCCAGGAGCTGCTGGCGGAGTTGCATCGTCGTGCGGCTGCGCTGGCGCCGGTTGTGGCGTTGCCCGAGCGCGCCCGGCTCGCCGCCCTGCGGCGCGTCTGTGGCTGTCGTGCGGCCGATCCGGAGGCGCTGATCGCCGGCGCCGTCGCGTGGGCGGAGCAGGAGGCGCTTGCCGCCGCCGCGCGCGTGGTTGTGCAGTCGGGTGCGCCGGCGGTCGCCGCACGGGCGCAGCGGATGCTGGACTGGCTTGCCTGCGGGGTCGAGGACCGCGCCGCCAACTGGGCCGAGTGGTGCTGCGAGTTCCTCACCGGCAGCGGCGATCCGCGCGCGACCGGCGCCTTCGTCAACCCGAAGCTGCTTGCCCAGCGCTTGGACCTTGCCGAACCGTTCGCCGCCGAGCAGGCGCGCATTGCCGCGATTCAGGATGAATGCCGCGCTTTCGACGTCGTGGCGTTCTCCGCCGCCCTGCTGGCGCTGGCCGCGCCGGCGCTGGCCGGCATGGCGGCGGCCAAGGAGCGGCGCGGCCTGCTGGAATACGATGACCTGATCGGCCGCACCGAGCACCTGCTGCGCGAGCCGGGCGCCGCGTGGGTGCTCTACAAGCTCGACGGCGGTCTCGACCACCTGCTGCTCGACGAGGCGCAGGACACCGCGCCGGCCCAGTGGCGCATCGCCGCCGCGCTGACCGACGAGTTTTTCTCCGGGCTCGGCGCCCAGGAAAAAACCCGCACCGTGTTCGCGGTGGGTGATGCCAAGCAATCCATCTATTCGTTCCAGGGCGCGGACCACGCCGCCTTCGCCGCCGCCCGCGCCGGGCTGGAGCGCCGCGTCGCCGCCTCCGGCCAGCCCTGGCGGGAGGTGACGCTCGACGTCTGCTTTCGCTGCACGGCGCCGGTGCTGGCGCTGGTCGATGCGGTGTTCGCGGACCCCGCCGCGCGGGCCGGCGTCGAGGACGGCTTGCGCCACTTTGCCGACCGCGGCGACGCGCCGGGCAGCGTGGAGCTGTGGCCGCTGGCGCCGCCGCCGCCCGAGGACCCGCCGCCGCTCTGGGAGGCGCCGCGCGACTACATCACCAGCCGCAGCGCGAAGCAGGCGCTGGCCGATCATCTCGCCCTCTGGATCGCCCGCGAGATCGATGGCGGCGCGGTGCGCGCCGGCGAGGTGCTGGTGCTGCTGCGCCGCCGCGACGCGTTCGCCCGCGCCCTGGTCCGGCGGCTCAAGGCCAATGGCGTTTCGGTCGCGGGTCTCGACCGGATGGTGCTGACTGAGCAGGTGGCGGTGCAGGATTTGATGGCGCTCGGCGCCGCGCTGCTGCTGCCCGAGGACGACCTGACGCTGGCCGAGGTGCTGACCAGCCCGCTCGGTTTTCTGTCCGATGACAGCCTGATGGAGCTGGCGGCGACCCGCACCGGCTCGCTGTGGGAGACGTTGCGAGGCCGGGCGGCGGAGCGTGCGGAGTGGGCGGCGGCATGGCGGTTCCTGTCCGCGCTGCTGGCGCGGGTGGATTACGCGACGCCCTATGGGCTGTTCGCCGAGGCTCTCGGGCCGCTCGGCGGCCGGGCACGGCTGCTGGCGCGGCTCGGGCCGGAGGCGGCGGAGCCGGTCGACGAGATGCTGGCCGCCGCCCTGCGGTTTGCCAGCCGGCACCCGCCGTCATTGCAGGGCTTCCTGCATTGGCTCGGCCGGTCGGCGGCCGAGATCAAGCGCGAGCCGGAGGGGGCGGGCGATGCTGTGCGGGTGATGACGGTCCACGGCGCCAAGGGCTTGCAGGCGAAACTGGTGATCCTGCCCGACACCACGGGCCTGCCGCCGGACGAGACCGGGCCGGTCTGGGCGGATGCGGGGGAGGGGCTCTGCCTGCCGCTCTGGGCGCCCAAGAAGGAACACCGCTGCAGCGCCGTCGATGCGCTGCGGGCGGCGGCGCGGGTGCGTTGCCTGGAGGAGCACAACCGCCTGCTCTACGTGGCGCTGACCCGCGCCGAGGACCGGCTGCTGGTCTGCGGCTGGCAGCCGCGCAAGAAGGTCGATGACGGGAGCTGGTACGCGATGGTCGGGCGCGGCATGGCCCGGCTCGCGTCGGCCGAAGCCGCGCCGTTCGGTCCCTGGCCCGGCGAGCGGCTGCGGCTCGCCAACGGTGCGGCGGTCGCGACGCTCCGCACCGGGGAGCCGCCGCCGGCCCCGAGACTGCCCGCCTGGGCCGGCGCCGCGCCGGACTGGACCGCAGCCGCCCCGCCCGCGGAGCCCGCGCTGCCGACACCGCTGGCGCCGAGCCGTCCGGAGGGGATCGAGCACGGCCCGGTGCCCGCCGCGCTCTCGCCGCTGTCGCGGGAGGCGCGGGGGATGCGGCTGCGGGCCGGTGCTTTCGTCCACGGGCTGCTGCAGCACTTGCCGGCGCTGCCGGAGGCAGATCGCGCCGCGGCCGCCCACGCCCATGCCGCCCGCGCCGCCGCCGGGCTGCCGGAGTCGCGCGCGCTGGCCGGGCAGGCGCTGGCGGTGCTGGCGCATCCCGAGCTGGCACCGCTGTTCGGGCCGGGCGCGCGGGCGGAGGTGCCGCTCGCCGGCGTGGTCTCGGGGCGGGTGGTCGCCGGGATGGTGGACCGGCTCGCGGTGCTGCCGGATGCGGTGCTGATCGCCGACTACAAGACCGGCCGCGGCGCCCCCGCGCGGGTCGAGGCGACGCCGGTTTCCTATCTGCGGCAGATGGCGGCCTATCGCGCGGTGCTGCGGGCGATCCACCCGGACCGGCCGGTGCGCTGCGCGCTGGTGTGGACGCAGGGGGCGAAGGCGGTGGTGCTGCCGGATGCGCTGCTGGATGGGCACGCGCCAGGGGCGGCCTAGCTGCGAGCGGCGTGCGCTTCACTCGACCCGTCTTGCCGCGTCCCGTCTTGCCGCGTCCCGTCTTGCCGCGTCCCGTCTCTGGCGCGACACTGGCCGCACACGCTCCGGGGACGAGAGAGAATGACCGACCGCCCATACACGCGCGCCGATCTGGAGGCGCTGCGCCGCTTCGACACGCCGACGATCTGCAACGGCCTCGAGATCGTCGTCCCGGAGCGCCGCGCTGTCGGCTTCACCGTCGAGCCGATGTTCGCCGCCGACCGCAGCCTGCCGCCGATGGTGGGCCTCGCCCGCGTCGGCACGATCCGCGCCAAGGAGCCGCCGCGCGGTCCGGTCGCGTCCCGCGTCGACTGGTACGACTACGTGGCGGATGCCGACCTGCCGACCGTGGTGGTGCTGCAGGACCTCGACGACCGGCCCGGCTACGGCGCCTGGTGGGGCGAGGTGCATACCGCGGTTCACAAGGCGCTCGGCGCGCAGGGCTGCGTCACCAACGGCAGTTTTCGCGATTGCGACATGCTGGCGAAGGATTTCCAGATCATCGGCGGCCGCATCGGGCCGAGCCACGCGCATGTGCATCTGGTCGATTTCGGCAAGCCGGTGAACGTGTTCGGC
>DATAYA010000297.1:0-3416 GCA_036272815.1 Acetobacteraceae bacterium | reverse complement strand
AGCAGCACCCTCACCGGCCGCGCGCCGAGGCTGCGCGCCGCCATCACCTGCGCCGCCGGGATCGCCCGCAAGCCGGCCGCGAACAGGAGAAAGACCAGCGGCGCCTGCTCGATCCCGAGCAGCAGGGCGATGCCGGCGCCGCCGAACAGCGGATTGGGATGGCCCGCGCGGGGTGCCAGCCCGAGCGGGGCCAGCAGCGGGCTCGACGGCGACAGAAGATCCGTCCAGGCGAGGGCGGTCACCTGCGCCGGCATCAGCAGCAGCAGCACGAACACCGCGCCGAGCGCCCGCTTCAGACGCAGGTCGGTGAGCGCGCAGGCGAGCGCCATCACGCCGCCGAGCAGCGTCGCGATCGCGGTCGCCCCAGCGCCGGCGGCCAGCGTGTGCCGCAGCGCCGTGCGCGTGGCCGGTGCGGCGAGCACCGCGAACGCGGCCGCGGGATCGACGGCGACGCGGGCCAGCACGCCGGCAAGCGGTGCCAGCGCCAGGATCACCAGCGCCAGCGGCACAAGCCGGAGCAGCGCCCGCTCCCCGGGTCGGGTCAGGGGTCGGGCCAGGGGTCGGGTCAGCGGCCGGGTCAGGCGTTCAGCCTCCGAACAGCGCCGCGAATCGCCGTTTCAGGGCGTCGCTGTCGGCGAGCACCCGGGCGATATCGACCGGCATCAGCCGGATCGACGCCGGCGGCGGGAAGCCCGGCGGCGGGGCGGTCCCCGCGCGCGCCGGCAGGAAACCCTGGCGCGCCGCCAGCGCCTGACCGTCGGGCGAGAGCAGGAAATCGACGAAGGCGCGGCCGCTCTCCGGATTGCGGGCGGTTGCCAGGATCGCGACCGGCTCGGTCACCGCCGTCGCGCCGTCGGCGGGGAACACGAAGGTCAGCGGCGAGCCCTTGCGCGCCGCATTGATCGCCATGAAATCGACGCCGATCCCGAAGAAATCCTGGCCGCCCGCGACCGCCGTGAGCACCTGCCCGTTGCCCTGCACCGCGGTGGCACCATTGGCGGCGAGCCGCGCCAGGTAGTCCGGGCCGAGCGTCGCGTTCTGCGCCAAGGCGCCCACGGTTATCATCGCCGCCCCGGAATAGAGCGGACTCGGCAGTACGATGCTGCCTTTCGCGGGCGGCCGCAGCAGGTCGGTCCAGCGCGCCGGCCGAAGCGGCGCGGCTTTGTTGACCATGAAGCCGGTGGTGATGAGCTTGGTGCCGAAATAGGTGCGCTGCGGGTCCACCGCCTGCGCCGGCAGGCCGGCGACATCCGCTCCCGGATAGGCGGCGAGCCGGCCCTGCGCCTTCAGCGCCTGCATGCTCATCGCGTCCGCGATCAGCAGCACGTCGGGCTTCGGGCGGCCGGCGAGGAACTCGGCTTCGAGCCGGTTCATCACCGACGTGGTGCCGGAGCGGAACACCTGCACGCGGATGCCGGGATGGACGCGGTTGAAGGCCGCGACGGTCCCGGCCGCCACCCGGTCCGGCTGCGAGGTGTAGAGCACCAGCGTCTGCGCCGTCGCGGCGCGCGCGGACGCGGGCAGCGCTGCGGCACCGGCGAGCAGGGCGCGGCGGGGCAAGACGATCATTGCCCGGCAATGGCGCAGCTTCCCGGCGGCGGCAAGGGACGCTTCGATGTCAGGCGGCCGGCTGCACCCGTGCGACGGCGCGGCGCACCCGCTCCAGGCCGCGGTCCTTGAAGCCCATCTCGGCGAGCTTCTCCGTCGTCCGCCGGAGATAGTCGGCACAGCTCCCGAGCGGCCCGCGCGCGGTGGCGATGCGCGCCGCCACCTCGTCGTCCGAAAGGTGGCCCGCATAGCGGACATAGCTGCGATCGACGACGAAGGTGACCGCAGGCACGACGCCGTGCGGCGTCTCGGCGCGGACCCAGCGCGCCAGATAGGCGCCGCCCAGCATCTCCCGCCGCCAGACCAGCAGCAATTCGGCCCGTGCCGGCGCCGGGATGCGGAACGCGACCCCGCGGCAGCCGCCGCCGCGATCGAGTGCAAGCATCAGCCCCGGCTGCTCCGGCGTGCCCAGGCCCATCGGCATCCACAGGCAATACCGCCGGTGATAGCCGCGCACGAAGGCCGGCACCTGCTCGGCGAAGACGAAGGCCGGGTTCCAGATCAGCGAGCCATAGCCGAACAGCCACACGTCGGACGCCGGATCATGGCCGGCGAGGGTGGCGTCGAGCGAGGCCTCCAGCTCCGCGTCGCTGCGGATGGGGGTGCCCGGCAGCGCGCGGGCACGGAACTCGCGCATCAGCGACCCGTCGAGCAGCCGCTCGCGGGTGATGCGGTACAGCGGCTCGGTGTCGGAGGCGCCGTCGCCGGGGACGTTGTCCAAGCCTATTTCTGCCGCCAGGGCAGGCCGTCCGCCTTCCAGCCGGCGACCGTGCCGCGATGCCCCTCCCCGTCCGGCGGCCCCTCGAAGCCGCCGGCGACGTTGAACGCGTGCTTGAACCCGGCAGATGCCGCCATCTCCGCCGCGGCCCGGCTGCGCCCGCCGGTGCGGCAGATGAAGAACACCTTGTCGCCCTCCGCGATGCCGGCCTGCCGGAGATGGTCGGCGAACGCGCCGTTGACCTGCATCGACGGATAGACCTGCCAGGGGATCAGCACCGCCTGCTTGCCCGCCCCCGCGAGGTCGGGTACGCCCACGAAAGTCCATTCCGGATCGGTCCGCACGTCCACGAGCTTCGCCTCGGCGTCGCGGCTGAGGCTCTCCCAGGCCTGTTTGGGAGCCACGTCGTCCACCATGTCTGCCTCCTACGCCGGTTCGGTCCAGCTCTCCGCAAGGGTGCCCCAGCATGTCCGAAAGCACAAACCAACCAGGCCCGGCCGCGCCAGGACCTGCCGAGCAAGGACCCGTCGAGCAAGGGTGGCACGGGCGGAGCGACGGGCTGATCGGCGCGATCGGCGGCACGCCGCTGATCCGCCTGCGCCGCGCTTCCGAGGCGACCGGCTGCGACATCCTGGGCAAGGCGGAGTTCATGAACCCCGGCGGCTCGGTCAAGGACCGCGCCGGGCTCGCGATCATCCTCGATGCCGAACGCAGCGGCGCGCTCCAGCCGGGCGGCACGCTGGTCGAGGGCACCGCCGGCAACACCGGCATCGGCCTGACGCTGGTCGCCAATGCCCGTGGCTACCGCAGCGTGATCGTGATGCCCGAGACCCAGAGCCGCGAGAAGATCGAGTTCCTGCGCATGATCGGCGCCGACCTGCGCCTGGTGCCGGCCAAGCCGTACCGCGATCCCGGCAACTACGTCCACGTGTCCCGCCGCCTCGCCGAGGAACTCGCCGCCGAGACCGGCAACGCCATCTGGGCCAACCAGTTCGACAACCTGGCCAACCGCGAGGGCCACCGCAGCACCACCGGGCCGGAAATCTGGGCGCAGACGGGGGGACGCATCGACGCCTTCACCTGCGCCTGC
>DATAYA010000296.1:0-1806 GCA_036272815.1 Acetobacteraceae bacterium | reverse complement strand
AACCGTCAGACATCAGCGCCCTGCCGGACGACCGTCACTACCCCGCCCCCATCGCCTGTCGCATGAACGCCCGCTTCAGCGGCCCGATCCGGTTCACCGCCGCGATCCCGAGGTCGCGCGCGAGGCGGATCGGCGGCGCGTCGGTGCTGAACAGCCGGTCGAGCGCGTCCGTCGTCGCCAGCATCGCGAGATTGTCCGGCCGACGCGCCCGCTGATAGCGCGCCAGCAGCGAGGCCGCGCCAGGATCGTCGCCCGCCCCCACCGCCTCGGCCACCAGCCCCGCCAGCGCCGCGGCATCGCGAAAACCGAGATTGAGCCCCTGGCCGGCGATCGGATGAATGGCGTGCGCCGCGTCGCCGACCAGCGCGAGCCGTGGTGCGGCGTAGCGATGCGCGTGCAGCGCGGCGAGCGGGTAGCGCCAGCGCCGGCCCACCGGCCGGACCGCGCCGAGATGGCCGCCGAGCCGCCGCGCAATCTCGGCGCCGAACGCCGCGTCGGGCAGCGCCATCAGCCGTCGGGCCGTGCCGATCGCCTCGGTCCAGACGATCGCCGAGACGTGCTCGCCCGGCTCCGACGCCGCCATCGGGAGCTGCGCGAACGGGCCGGCGGGCAGGAAATGCTCCAGGGCCACGTTGTCGTGCGGCCGCTCATGCGCGATCGCGCAGACCACGCCGGACTGCCGATAGGGCCAGCGCGTGACGGCGATGCCGGCCTGCCGGCGGAGCGGGCTGTCGCGTCCCTCGGCGGCGACCACCAGCCGCGCCCGGATCGCGCGCCCGTCGCCGAGCCGGATCAGCGCCGCGTCGGGCGCGAACCTCACCTCGGCGGCGGCGGGAGCGAACACCGACAGGCGCTCGGCACGCGCCATGTGCGCGTTCAGCGCCATCCGCAGGCTGCGCGCCTCCACCATCCAGCCGAACGCCTCCGCACCCACCTCGCGGCGGTCGAAATGCAGGTGCAGCGGCGAGGCCGGCCGGCCGATGCGGCCGTCGGAGACGCGGATGTCGTGGATCGGGCAGGTGGCCAGCGGCAGCGCATCCCACAGTCCGGACGCCTGCAGGATGCGCCGCGAGCCGGCGGCGACCGCATAGGCGCGGCCGTCGAAATCCGGATGCTCCATCGGCGGCAGCGGGGCCCGGTCGACCACCGCCGTCGGCACACCCATCGCCGCCAGCAGGCAGGCGAGCGTGCCGCCCACCGGCCCCGCTCCCACCACGCAGACCGCGACCTCGTGTGCCTCGCCCAACCCGCCATCCCTTAACGCTTGCCCGGCAGCCGGGCCGGCGGGCCGCACCCTGGCGCGGCCGCCCTGCACCGGCAAGCTCGGGCCGCGAAGAACCTGGCCGGCCGGCAAGAATCAATTCCTTGCCCGAACCGGCAAACTATGTTCATCTTCCGTTCATGCACGCTGCCTCCCACCCCCAGCCACGATGAACGCCATCCCGCCCACCCCGCCGGAGGAGACGGCGGCAGAGCGGACCGCGCGGCATCTGGCGATGCTGCGGGAACTGGCCGGGATCGGCATGGCACTCGCCCGCGCCCTCGGCGAGCAGGCGCTGGCGGCACTGGCGCCGCCCGCCCCCGAAACCCCCGAACCAGCCCCGGCCCCGGCACCACCCAGCCGCACCGACCCCGGCCTCGCCTTCGCCCGCGTCACCCGCGCCGTGCGGCAGACGATCGCGCTCGAAGCCCGCATCGTCGCCGACCGCGACGCCCCGCCCCGGCCGCGGCACCCCGATGGACGCCCAGTCCGCCGCCCCGACCGATCCGCCGATCCCAGGCACGCCACCATCCGCCGCGTGCTCC
>DATAYA010000295.1:0-4247 GCA_036272815.1 Acetobacteraceae bacterium | reverse complement strand
CCGTTCGCGCCGTGGATCTCGACGCCGTCGAATTCCGCCTCGCGGGCGAGGGCCGCACCATTCCGGTATTGCGCGACGATGGCGGCCATCTCGTCCGTGCGCAGCGGCCGGGGCGTTTCGAACGGCTTGAAGCCGCCTTCGGTGAAGGCCTGCCCCGCCGCGCGGATCGCCGACGGCGCCACCGGCAGGCCGCCACCGGGCTGCAGGCTCGGATGCGAGATACGCCCGACATGCCAGAGCTGGAGAAAGATGCGGCCACCCCTCGCATGGACCGCGCGCGTGACCAGCCGCCAGCCCGCGGCCTGCCCCGGGGTCTCGATCGCGGGCGTGTAGGCATAGCCCTTGCCCTGCTGGCTCACCTGCGTCGCCTCGCTGACGATCAGCGCGGCATCGGCTCGTTGCGCGTAATATTCGGCGTTCATCGGGCCGGGGATGTCGCCGCGTCCCGCCCGGCTGCGGGTCAACGGCGCCATCACGATCCGGCTAGGCAGATTGAGATCGCCCAGGCGCACGGGCGTGAACAGGTCGGTCATCAACGGTGTCCGTCGCAGTTGCCGCGACGCGATATGGCACCGAAGCCGGCGTCTACTACCCTGCCCCCGGTATGGCGGATCCGCCGCGTACGGCGATCAGCGCTCGCGGCGGACGAACTTGAAGAACCGGCTCACCTGGCCGCCGGCGGTGCGGTCCTGATGAAGGAAGGCGAGTTTGCGGTCTTCGAACGTCTTGAAGAACGTGTCCCAGTCGATCGGTTCCAGTTTCTCGTCCGGCTCGCGGAAATCGACGCGGAGGATGCCCTCCCCGTCACGCCCCTCGGTATTGCGGACGACGGTCGGCCGCCCCTGCCGTTCCTCGATCCAGCGGCGGATCGCCGCATGGTCGGTGGTCGTGCTCGCTTCGCTCATCGCAGCCCTGCCATCTTGCCGTGCACGGAACCTTCTCCCAGCCCTCGTCCCAATGCCAGGAAGCGCGCCACCCCGGGGAGGTTGCACGCGTGCCGAGGCCGCGCCCAAAGATCGCGCAATCGTGCGGCTCCCGATTTCGTGATGTTGCATTGCAGCGAAGTGCGCGTGGTAGCACCACATGCACCGGCGATGGCAAGGAGGCTGGCTTGGACGACGACGAAACGACGAACCCCGCCTCCGCTGCGAGCGTCGGGCAAGGTTCCGCCCTCGCCAGTGGACTTGGCCGCATCGTGGAGCGGCTGGTCGGCGGCACCCCGGCTTCCGCCTCCCTCGGCAGACGACCGATCGCGGTCGCGCTGCAAGGCGGCGGCGCGCTCGGCGCGTTCACCTGGGGTGTGCTCGACCGGCTGCTGGAGGACGACACCGTCGCGATCGTCTCCGCCAGCGGCGCCAGCGCCGGCGCGGTCAATGCGGTGGTGATGGCGGCCGGCCTCGCCGCGGGCGGTCCGGAGGAGGCACGGCGACAGCTCGACGCGTTCTGGCGCGAGGTCGGGACCACGAGCCCGTCACGCGGGCTTATGGCGACCCTCTCCGCATTCGCGATGCCCTTCGCGATGGCGCGCATGGGGGCCCATCCGCTGCGTCCGCCGCTGGAGCAGATGGTGGATTTCGAGGCCTTGCGAGCCGCCGCTCCGCTTGACCTGATGATTGCCGCGACCCGGGTGCGCGACGGCGGCCTGCGGCTGTTCCGCAACAGCGAGATCACGCTGGATGGCGTGCTCGCCTCCGCCTGCCTGCCGATGCTGCACGACCCGATCATGATCGACGGCGAGGCCTATTGGGACGGCGGTCTCTCCGCCAATCCGCCGCTGCGCGCGCTCGCGATGGAGACGGCGGCCGACGACATTCTGCTGGTGCAGATCCTGCCGGAGCGGAACGGCGACATCCTGCGCGGCAGCGCCGACGTCGCACGTCGGTTCGGCGAGATCGCGTTCAGCACCGCGCTGCACTCCGAAGTGGCGGCGCTCGCCGACCTGCAAACGCTGAGCCGCGAGGCCGGACGCTTCGGCCCGGCGCTGGCGCGCAAGCTCGGGCGGCTGCGGCTGCACCGGCTGGTCGCCGAGCGGAGCGTGCCGGACCTCGCCGAGATTAATCCGCTGCAGGCCGACTTGCCGTTGCTGCTGCGGCTTCGCGAGGCGGGCCGCGCCGCGATGGCGGAATGGCTGGCCGCGGCGGCGGCTTCGCCTGTTCCCGGGCCGATGCCGAGGTTGTGACGCGCCGCCGGCGTGGACAGCGCCATCATTCGCCGCCCTTTGCGCCGAGGGTAGTTGCAACTGGCGCGCGGTTGTGCGAGCGGCTTGGGGGCGACGATTTTTTGCGCTACATCGCCGCAGCGGAATGATGGGCCAATACCGGGGCCTCGACCGGGACCATGTGCGTCTGTGATCGGGACTGAGTGGAATGGGTAGGAACGACGATTGGGGCGACCGTCCCCGGCGGCCGCGGCGGGGCGGTTTTGAGCAGGATTTCGGCGGGCCGCCGAGCAGTCCTCCCGCCGGTGGGGACCGCTTCCGCGGGCCGCCCCGGCGGTTCGAGGGCTTCGGCGGCGAAAGTGGCGGCGCCACCGCCGACGAGGAGACCAGTGGCGAGGTGAAGTGGTTCAACCCCGAGAAGGGATTCGGCTTCGTCACCCTGACCGACGGGCGCGACGCGTTCCTGCACGGCAGCGTACTGACCCGCGCCGGCGCCAGCACGGTGAGCCCCGGCGCCTCGTTGAAGGTCAAGGTCGGCCGCGGCCAGAAGGGTCCGCAGGTCGTCGAGGTGATGGAGATCGGTCCGATCACCGGCAACCCGGCCGCGTCGCGTCCGCCCCGCCCCGCCTATGGCGGCGGCGGTGGCTACGGAGGTGGCGGCGGGTTTGGCGGGGGCGGCGGCTTTGGCGGCGGACGCAGCTTCGGCGGCGGCGCCGGCGGCGACGCAACCGAGATGGCCGGCACCGTGAAGTGGTACAACTCGACGAAGGGCTTCGGCTTCATCACGCCCGAGAGCGGCGGCAAGGACGTGTTCATCCACGCCTCGACGCTGGAGCGCAGCGGCATGCCCGGGCTGAACGAAGGCCAGACCGTGCGCATGCAGGTCGTTCAGGGTGCGAAGGGTCCGGAGGCGCGCTCGATCTCCAACGGCTGACCGCGCGCCGAATCCGCGCATCAGTCGCCGTATCCGTGGGGGTGGGCGCGGCGCCACGAAGCCGCGGTTTGGACGATCTCGGCCAGGCTCGAATGGCGCGGGGTCCAGCCGGTCTCCTTGCGAATACGTGCCGAACTGGCGACCAGCGCCGCGGCGTCGCCCTGGCGCCGCGGCGCGATCGCGTGCGGCACCCGCAGGCCGGTCGCCTCCGCGACGGCCGCAATCACCGCGCGGACGGAATAGCCCTGCTCGCTGCCGAGATTGTAGGTCACGCTGCCGGCGTCGAGCCGGTCGAGCGCCAGCAGATGCGCCTGCGCAAGGTCGGTCACATGCACGTAGTCGCGGATCGCAGTGCCGTCCGGCGTCGCGTAGTCGTCGCCAAACACCGGCAACGGCGGCCGGCGCCCGAGTGCGGCGTCGATCGCGAGCGGGACCAGATGCGTCTCCGGCCGGTGGTCCTCGCCGAGCCGGCCGCCCGGATCGGCGCCCGCGGCGTTGAAATAGCGCAGGCAGGCGCCGCGCAGCCCGTGCAGCCGGCCGGCCCAGGCCAGCGCCCGCTCGAGCGCCCATTTGCTCTCGCCATAGGGGCTTTCCGGCGCCACGGCGGCGTCCTCGGCGATCGGCAGCGCGTCGGGCCGGCCGAATAGCGCGGCGGTGGACGACAGCACGAACCGCGGCACATGGTGCGCCACGCAGGCGCGGATCAGCCGCAGGCCGGCACCCACGTTCTCATCGAGGTAGCGCATCGGGTCGGCCATGCTCTCGCCGACCTGCGAGAGGGCCGCGAAATGCATCACGGCATCCCAGTGGCCACCGCCCAGCAACCCGTCCAGCAGCGCCCGATCGCCGGCTTGGCCGACCACCAGTTCCGCCCCCGGCGCGACCGCCGCGCGGTGCCCGAGCCGCAGATCGTCGAGCACCGCGACGGCATCGCCGCGTTCGAGCAGTGCCAGCACGACATGGCTTCCCACGAAGCCGGCGCCGCCAGTGACGAGGACGCGACGGGGCATGGGTTTCTCCTGGCCACTGCTCCGGTTTCACCGGGCTTCGTGAGTGGCGTCAAGCCCTGGAAACCCCGGTGCCGGGCTGCGTTGCGGCAGCGCCGGGGCACGCTACGGGGATCACGATGGAGACTGCGGTCGCGGCCTCGATCGG
>DATAYA010000294.1:0-12439 GCA_036272815.1 Acetobacteraceae bacterium | reverse complement strand
GCGGAACGTCTGACACACGGTCGCCAAAATCACGATGTTCATGATCGCAATGAACAGAAGAAACAATGCGGAGACCAACGTGCTGACTACCCCGCCTATATTCTGAAACGCATCGAATCGGCCCTTGAATGCCGTCGCCGTCGCGGCAATTGCGACGCAGGCGAGCACCACGATGGTCGAGTGGCCGAGCGAGAAGAAGAAGCCGACGGCGACCGGCCGCTTTCCTTCCTGCATCAGCTTGCGGGTGACGTTGTCGATGGCTGCGATGTGATCGGCATCGACCGCGTGGCGCAGGCCGAAGCCGTAGGCCAGCAGCGCCGTGCCGAGCAATACCGGGTGTTGACGGAGCGCCACCAGGGTCCACACCCACACAGCAACGTGGGCGGCGATCAGGATCGCGTATAGACCCGCGATCCTCAATAGGAGGCTGTCACCCTGCTCACTGAAGATGCCGGAGAAGACACGCCGCATGGCCGTTCCCTGACTGGTCGCCTCTAGAACACTATTTGCTTGAAAAGTATTACGTCCAGTGGAAAATGCGGCCCTCACTCCGGCCGGGAAAACCATGCAGCGCATCACAATCACGATCGACGATAGCCTGTTGGAAACTCTTGACGCCGTCGTGCAGCGTCGGGGCTACTCCAGCCGGTCGGATGCGGTGCGGGACATCATCCGCGACGCCGCGACGAAGGAGGCCTCGTCCATGGACGCGGTGCCCTGCGTCGCCGTGCTCGGCTACGTCTACGATCACGAGACGCGCGCCCTGGCGCAACGGCTCACGCAAGCGTTGCACGACCACCACGATCTTGCCGTCGCCGGGATGCACGTCCACCTCGATCACGAAAGCTGCCTGGAAGTGTCAGTGCTGAAGGGCAGCGCGGCAGCGGTGCGTGGGTTGGCCGACGTGCTGACGGCACAAAGGGGCGTGCGTCATGCCAATCTGCACATGGTTCCAGTACGGGTATCGAACGCCCGGCACGACCACGGGTCGGGCGTGGCCACCCACTCGCATGTCCACGCCTAGGCTCCTGGAGCGCTGCGAGAGTGGTGTTCGACGTGCTGGGCTGCCTCCGTCGTACGTGATCTATTGCTGCCGCCGCTACGGCGAGATCGAGCTGCGCAACTTCTGACCCCCGCTTGCCGACGCCGCCGTCACACGGCAGCCTGTCCCGGCACAGCCGGAGCGAGCCCATGCCAGACACACACCCCGACACACTCCGCGACGCCGTCGACGGCGCGCGGCTGATGGCACATCTGGAACGCCTCGCACGCTGGGTGAAGCTCTCCGGCACAGGCGACGAACTTGCCAGCCTTCGCGAGACGCAGGCGGTGCTCGACGGGTTCGGCTACCGCACGACGATGCTGATGCACGACGCCTATATCAGCTTGCCCGGACCTGCACGCGTGACCGCTGATGGCACGACCCTGGCGGCGATCACCCATTCTTTCTCCCGCCCCTCCCCCGCCGGTGGCATCACAGGGCGGTTGGTCGATGTCGGCGAAGGAACAGAATCGGATTTCGCCGGGCGCGACCTGCGCGGCGCGATCGTGCTCGCAACCGGGATCGCGAGCCCGGCCGTCGCGCGCCGCGCCTCGGACGCGGGTGCGGTGGCCCAGCTTCACGCCAGCCCGCACGAGCACTTGCACGAGATGTGCATCTCCCCGGTGTGGGGCAGCCCGTCGGCCGAAACGCTGCACGACCTGCCGCGCACCGTCGCGGCTACGATCAGCGCCGCCGATGGCGCTTCGCTTCGCGCGCGGCTCGCGTCCGGTGCGGCGCCGGAGGTGGTGATCGAGGCCGCGGTGGATACCGGCTGGCGGCAGACGCCGATCCTGGTCGCCGACCACGACGGGCCGCGAGCCGACGCCGATGCGCCGTTCGTGCTGTTCTCGGGCCACCACGACACCTGGTATTTCGGCGTGATGGACAACGGTGCGGCCAACGCCACCATGCTCGAGGCAGCGCGCATCCTCGCAGGCAGTCGGGCGTCGTGGCGGCGCGGCTTGCGGCTCTGCTTCTGGTCGGGCCATTCGCATGGCCGCTATTCCGGCTCGACCTGGTATGCCGACGCTCATTGGGACGAGCTGGACCGGCGCTGCGTCGCGCATGTCAATGTCGACAGCACCGGCGGCGTCGGCGCCAGCGTGCTGCGCAATGCGGCAAGCTCGGCGGAACTGGCGGCGCTGGCCGAGGCCGCGATCGGGACGGAGACCAATGGCGATTATGCCGGCAGGCGCATGAGCCGATCGTCCGACCAGTCGTTCAACGGGATCGGATTGCCGGCGATGCTGGGCGCGCTCTCCGAACAGCCGCCCGAGGCGACGCGCGGGATGCGCAACGCGCTCGGCTGGTGGTGGCATACGCCGCACGACCTGATCGACAAGATCGACACGGCGAACCTCGTGCGCGACACACGGGTGTTCGTATCCGTGCTCGCGCGCCTGTTGTGCGAGCCGGTGCTGCCGATCGACCATGCGGCGCAGATGCGGCCGCTGCTGGCCGAACTGGGCCGGCTGCGCGACGACCTTGGAGATCGGTTCGATCTCGCGCCGCTGGTACGGGAGGCCGAGGCGGTGCGGGAAGCGGCGATCGGCCTTCGCGCGAGCGCCGGCGACCCCGACCGGATCAATCTCGCCCTGATGCGCGCCTCCCGCGCACTGGTGCCGGTCGATGCCGCGACCGGCGACCGCTTCGGCCACGACGCGGCGCTGCCGTTGGCATCCTGGCCCGCGCTGCAACCGCTGCGCGACCTTGCCGCGGCGGAGGCGGGCAGCGATGCGGCCCGGTTCCTGGCCGTCTCAGCCGTGCGGGCACGCAACCGGCTGGGCTTTGCGCTGCGCCAGGCGGCGCAGGGACTTGCGGCACAGGGACTTGCGGCACAGGGACTTGCGACCTTGGGACTGGCGGCCCTCGGACTGGCCGCCCTCTGAGCGAACAAGACATTTCTTTATCGCTGATGGGTTGCGTGCCATCCTGCCCGCCTGCGAGGAGGCTGCAATGGCGCAGGACGCCATCAGGACGGCAGGGCTGCTCGACGAACTGGAAGCACTGGCTCACTCGGTACGGGCGCCGGCCTCGCCGCCGGCCGCTCCCGCCGGGTCCGAGGGGCATCGCGCGCGGATGCGGCTGCGGCTGCTGACGGCAGGGCCGGAGGCGATCGCCGATCACGAGCTGCTGGAGATGGTTTTGTTCCTCGCCCTGCCCCGGCGGGATACGAAATCAATTGCGCGCGCGCTGCTCGTCCGCTTCGGCAGCTATGCCGCCACGATCGCCGCACCGGCGGCGGAGCTGCGCGGGATCGAGGGATTGGGCGAGGCGGGGCTCGCGGCGCTCAAGACCGTGCAGGCGGCGGCGCTGCGGCTGGCGCGGGCGGAGGTGATCGGCCGGCCGGTGCTCGCCAACTGGGATGCGCTGATGGACTACCTGAACGCGGCGTTAGCGCGCGAGCGGGTGGAGCAGTTCCGCATCCTGTTCCTCGACAACCGTAACCGGCTGCTCGCTGACGAGGCGCAGGCGCGTGGCACGGTCAATCACACGCCGGTCTATCCACGCGAGGTGGTCAAGCGCGCCCTCGAACTCCACGCGACGGCGCTGATCCTGGTCCACAACCACCCGAGCGGCGATCCCACGCCGTCGCGCACCGATATTGAGATGACGCGCGAGATCGCCGATGCCGCCGGCATGTTCTCGATCGTGCTGCACGACCATGTGGTGGTCGGGAACGGGCGCTGGCTCAGCTTCCGTCGCGAGGGGCTCCTGGGAAGATCGTAGCCCAACCGCCCCGGGGCAGCGCACGGGGGCAGCGCACGGGGCGCCGCCCCGGGCGTTTCAGGCTGCTGCGACAGCGCGCTTCGCCATCACGCCGATCAGATGCGCGCGGTATTCGGCGCTGGCGTGGATGTCGGAGTTGAGCCCGCCGGCCGGCGTCTTGATCCCGGCAACCGCGTCTGCCGACCAGTTCTTCGCCAGCGCCGCCTCCATCTCCTTGTGGCGGAACACGCCGTTCTGCCCGGCACCGGTGATCGCGACTCGCACGCCCGCAGGCCCCTTGGCCACGAACACGCCGACGATGGCGTAGCGCGAGGCGGGGTTGCGGAATTTCTCGTAGTTCGACTTCTCCGCGATCGGGAACTCGATGGCGGTGATGATCTCGCCCGGTTCCAGCGCGGTCGTGAACATGCCTTGGAAAAAGTCGTCCGCCGCGATCGCGCGCTTGTCGGTGCGGATGGTGGCGCCGAGGGCCAGCGCCGCTGCCGGGTAACAGGCGGCGGGGTCGTTGTTGGCGATCGACCCGCCCATCGTGCCGCGGTTGCGCACCTGGATGTCGCCGATCCAAGACGCCATCTTGGCGAGGCCGGGGAGCGACTTGCGGATTTCCTCCGATGTTTCGATGGCGTGGTGCGTGGTCATGGCGCCGATCGTTATCTTTCCCGCCTCGGCCTTGATCCCCGCCAAGCCGAGACCTGAGAGATCAAGCACCTGCGTCGGCTTGTTCAGCCTCTGCTTCAGCACCGGGATGAACGTCATGCCGCCGGCAAGCGCCTTCGCCTCGGCGTCGGCGGCGAGCGCCTTCGCGGCATCGGCGAGGCTGGTGGGTCGGGCGTAGGTGAATTCGTACATCGCGTCCCCTATTCCGCCGCCATGCGCGGCGCGTTCGACTGGATGATCGACCAGATCTTCTGTGGCGTCGCCGGCATCTCGATATGCCGCACGTTGTAGTCGCGCAGCGCGTCGACGACCGCATTGATGACCGCGGGCGGGCTGCCGATGGCACCCACCTCGCCGCAGCCCTTCACGCCGAGCGGGTTGTGGGTGCAGAGCGTGACCTCGGTGCCGACGGTAATATTCGGTACGGTGTCGAAGCGCGGCATCGTGTAGTCCATGAAGCTGCCGCTGACGAGCTGGCCCTGGTCGTCATAGACCGCGTGTTCCAGCAGCGCCTGCCCGATGCCCTGGGCGACGCCGCCCTGCACCTGCCCCTCGACGATCATCGGATTGATGACGCGGCCCACGTCGTCGACGGCGGTGAAGTTCACCACCTCGGCAACGCCGGTCTCGACGTCGATCTGGACCTCGCAGACGTGGCAGCCGCCGGGGAAGGTGAAGTTCTTCGGGTCGTAGAAGGCGGTTTCGTCGAGACCGGGTTCCAGCTCCTCGATCGGGTAGTTGTGCGGGACGTAGGCGGCGAGCGAGATGTCGGTGAGCGTCTTCGACTTGTCGGTGCCGGAGACCGAGAATTTGCCGTCCTTGAAGTCGATGTCCTCGACCGAGGCTTCCATCAGGTGTGCCGCGATCTTCCTCCCCTTCGCGATCACCTTGTCCATCGCGCGCACCATCGCCGAGCCGCCGACCGCGAGGCTGCGGCTGCCGTAGGTGCCCATGCCGAACGGGATTTTTCCCGTATCGCCATGCTGCACCTCGACCTGGTCGAGCGGCACGCCGAGCCGGTCGGAGACAAGCTGGGCGAAGGTGGTCTCGTGCCCCTGGCCGTGGCTGTGGGTGCCGGTCAGCACGGTGACGCTGCCGGTGGGATGGACGCGGATGTTGGCAACTTCGAAAAGCCCAGCGCGGGCGCCGAGGCTGCCCACGACGTGCGATGGCGCGATGCCGCAGGCCTCGACATAGGTGGAGATGCCCATGCCGAGCAGCTTGCCCTTCCGCGCGGCGGCGGCGCGGCGCTGCTCGAAGCCGGCCCAGTCGGCGGCCTTCAGCCCTTCATGAAGCGTCTTCTCGTAGTCGCCGCTGTCGTATTGCAGGGCCACCGGCGTCTGGTAGGGAAAGGCGTCGGCCGGAATGAAGTTGCGGCGGCGCAGCTCGATCTTGTCGATCCCCGCCTCCTGCGCCGCGACATCGACCAGCCGTTCGAGCAAAAACGTCGCCTCCGGCCGCCCGGCGCCGCGATAGGCGTCGACGGGGACGGTGTTGGTGAAGATCGCCTTCACCTCGGCGTAGATCGCGGGGATGCGATAGACGCCAGAGAGCAGCGTCGCATAGAGGTAGGTCGGCACCGCCGGCGCGAAGGTCGAGAGATAGGCACCCATGTTGCACAGGGTCGCGACCTTCAGCGCCAGAAAATTGCCGTCGGCGTCGAGTGCGAGTTCGGCGGTGCTCTCGTGATCGCGGCCGTGGGCGTCGGACATGAAGCTTTCGGCGCGCTCGGCGGTCCATTTCACCGGGCGGTGGAGCTTGCCGGCGGCCCAGGTGACGATCGCCTCCTCGGCGTAGTGGTAGATCTTGCTGCCGAAGCCGCCGCCGACGTCGGGGGCGACGACGCGCAGCTTGCTCTCCGGGATGTGCAGCACGAAGGCGCCCATCAGCAAGCGGATGACGTGCGGGTTCTGGCTGGTGGTCCAGAGCGTGTAGTCGCCGGCGCTGTCGCACTCGCCGATAGCGGCGCGCGGCTCCATCGCGTTCGGGATCAGCCGGTTGTTGACGAGGTCCAGCTTGACCATCCGGGCGGCGCGGGCGAAGGCGGCGTCCACCGCGGCGCGGTCGCCGATCTCCCAGTCGTAGCAGAGATTGGCGGCAGCGCCGTCGTGCAGCGTCGTCGCCCCCGGCGCGATCGCGTCGCGCATGGTGCCGATCACGGGCAGGTCCTCGTAGCTGATGTCCAGCAGCTCGGCCGCGTCGCGCGCCTGCTGACGGGTCTCGGCGATCACCACCGCAACCGGGTCGCCGACATGCCGGACGCGATCGACCGCGATCACCGGATGCGGCGGCTCGGCCATCGGGCTGCCGTCCTTGTTGTGGAGCTGCCACCCGCAGGGCACGCCGCCGACGCCGTCGGCGGCCATGTCGGCGCCCGCATAGACCGCGACGACGCCGGGGGCGGCTTTCGCCGCCGCCGTGTCGATGCCCAGGATGCGGGCGTGGGGGCGGTCGGAGCGCTTGATGATGGCGTGGAGCTGGCCGGGGCGGTTCATGTCGTCCACGTAACTGCCGCGGCCGCGCAGGAAGCGCCCGTCCTCCTTGCGCCGGACGCTGGCGCCGATGCCCTCGAAACCCATGCCGGAACCCTCCCTGCCCCGGTTTGCCCGGGTGTGGTCGTTGATGTGGCTATTCCGCCGCTGCTGCCATCGTCTTGTCGTGCATGAGCGGCCATGCCGCGGCGACCGCCTTGACGATGTTGTGGTAGCCGGTGCAGCGGCAGAGATTGCCTTCCAGCCCGTGCCGGATCTGCTCCTCCGAGAGGCCCTCGGGGTGCATCTGCACCAGGTCGATCGCCGACATCACCATGCCCGGCGTGCAGAAGCCGCATTGCAGCGCGTGGTGCTCGCGGAACATCTCCTGCATCGGGTGCAGCGTGCCGTCGGCGGCGGCGAGGCCTTCGATGGTGGTTACCTCGCTGCCGGCGGCCTGGACCGCGAGCATGGTGCAGGATTTCAGGCTCCGCCCGTCGACATGGACGACGCAGGCGCCGCACTGGCTCGTGTCGCAGCCGACATGCGTGCCGGTCAGCCCGAGCTTCTCCCGCAGCAGCTCGACGAGCAGAGTGCGCCCCTCGACCTCGACCGAATGCTGCTTGCCGTTCACCTTCAGCGATACCTGCGGCATCACCCTATCTCCCCGTCGGTTGGCGCGGAGAATGGCGAGCCTTGGGGCGGCGGGTCAAGCGGCGGCAAGCGCCACCGAGTAGAAGCGGGCGGGCAGCGCCCACACGCCTACCCCGGCAACACCTCGACCCCATCCCCCGCCGCAATCACGCCGCCATCCTCCACCACCGCATGAACACCAAGATCGATGTGCCCGTAGAGTGATCGCAACTCCGCGACCGGGTCCGCGTCGCGGGTGGCCGTCGCCGGGTTCACCTCGGTCGCCGGGCAGCGGGAGATCGGGCGCACCACGCGCAGCCGCGCGCCGCCGACGGCAATCGTGCGGCCGATCCAGTCGAGTTCCGCCCAGGGCGCGCCGCTGCTGAAATAGAGGTTGGCGCGGAACCGGCGCTTCTCCCGCGGCGCGCCCACCCGGGCCGCGAATTCGGCGAGGCTCGCGAGGTTGATGAGGCTCACGACCTTGCGACGCTGGTCGCAGAAGCTGTGCCCCTCGACGTGGTGGAAGCGCGGGACGCCCCGCGCCTCCGGCCCGAGGAAGGCGGCGAGCCACGCGCCGATCCGGGCGCGGCCGGCCTCGGTCAGCGCGTTCGCCTCGACCGCGTCGCCGTCCGGTGCCCGGATCGCGAGCCTCCCGCGCGCGGGGTCGAAGTTCGACCGCAGCGCGGCGATCCGGGCGTTCTTCATCAGGCACATGAAATGGCTCTTCTGCAGCCACTCCGGCCGCGCCGGGTCGAACGGCGCGTCGCCTTGCGCGAGGGCGAAGGCGCGGTCCCAGGGCAGGCACCCGCCCTCCTCCACCGCCGCCTCGTCGAGGGCCTCCGGGGTCAGCCCCTTCACCGGATAGCGATAGAGCCGTTCTACGCGCATGATGTCCCCTCTTGAGCCGGCCGGACGAATCTACCATCTCGCCAAGCATAGGTCGCGCAACGTTGCCTGAGCGAGGGATGGTGCGCGTTTGTCGCCTGATCGAGGGGACCAAACACGACATGGACATCCAGAAATTCACCGAGCGTGCACGGGGCTTCCTCGAAGCCGCGCAGACGATCGCAATCCGCGAGTTCCACCAGCGGCTCGCCCCCGAGCACCTGCTCAAGGCCCTGCTCGACGACGACGAGGGTGCGGCCGCCGGCCTGATCCGCACCGCCGGCGGCGATCCGGCGGCGGCGAAGCGGGCGGCCGATGCCGAGGTCGGGCGCATCCCGAAGGTGCAGGGAGCCGGCGCCGGACAGCCGCAGGTAACGCCCGAACTGGTGCGTGTGCTCGACGCGGCACAGCAGGCCGCGCAGAAGGCGGGCGACGAATACGTCGCCCAGGACCGGCTGCTGCTGGCGCTGGCCGCGTCCGACACCCCGGCCGCCCGCGCGTTGCGCAGCGCCGGCACGACGCCGCAGGCTCTGGAAAAGGCCGTCGCCGACATCCGCAAGGGGCGCCGCGTAGACAGCCCGAATGCGGAGTCCAGTTTTGACGCGCTGAAGAAATACTCGCGCGACGTCACCGAGTTGGCGCGCGAAGGAAAACTCGACCCGGTGATCGGCCGGGACGAGGAAATCCGCCGCACCATCCAGGTGCTTGCCCGCCGCACCAAGAACAATCCCGTTCTTATCGGCGAGCCCGGCGTCGGCAAGACCGCGATCGTCGAGGGGCTCGCGCTGCGCATCGTCAACGGTGACGTGCCGGAGGCGCTGAAGGGCAAGAAGCTGCTTTCGCTCGACCTCGGCGCGATGGTCGCGGGCTCGAAATACCGCGGCGAGTTCGAGGAACGGCTGAAGGCCGTGCTCAAGGAGATCGAGGGCGCGGCGGGCGAGATCGTGCTGTTCATCGACGAGCTGCACAGTATCGTCGGCGCCGGGCGCGCGGATGGCGCGATGGATGCCTCCAACATCATCAAACCAGAGCTGGCGCGCGGCGTGCTGCACTGCATCGGGGCGACCACGCTCGACGAGTACCGCAAGCACATCGAGAAGGACGCGGCGCTGGCGCGGCGCTTCCAGCCGGTGTTCGTGGGCGAACCCTCGGTCGAGGATACGATCAGCATCCTGCGTGGGATCAAGGACAAGTACGAGACGCATCACGGGGTGCGCATCACCGACCGCGCGCTGGTCGCGGCCGCGACGCTGTCGAACCGCTACATCACCGACCGCTTCCTGCCCGACAAGGCGATCGACCTCGTGGATGAGGCGGCGAGCCGGCTGCGGATGCAGGTGGACAGCAAACCGGAGGAGCTCGACGAACTCGACCGGCGGCTGATGCAGCTCAAGATCGAGCGGGAGGCGCTGAAGCGCGAGCAGGACTCTGCCAGCCGCGAGCGGCTGGAGCGCCTTGAGCACGAGCTCGCCGAGCTGGAGGACCGCAGCAACGCGATGACGGCGGCGTGGCAGGCGGAAAAGGGCCGGCTGAACGAGACCCAGAAGCTCAAGGAAAAACTCGATCAGGCGCGCAGCGAAGAGGAGGTGGCGCAACGCCGCGGCGACCTCGCGCGGGCATCGGAGCTGCGCTACGGCGTCATTCCCGACCTGGAGAAGAAGATAAACAGCGAGGCGGACGGCACGCTGGTTAACGAGGCGGTGACCGAGGAACAGATCGCGCAGGTGGTCTCCCGCTGGACCGGCGTTCCGGTTGAGAAGATGCTCGAAGGCGAGCGCGCCAAGCTGCTGCGAATGGAGGATAATCTCCGCGCCCGCGTGGTGGGCCAGGAGGATGCGCTGCGGGCCGTCGCCAACGCGGTGCGGCGCGCTCGGGCCGGCTTGCAGGACCCGAATCGTCCGATTGGTTCTTTTCTCTTCCTCGGCCCCACCGGGGTTGGAAAGACCGAGCTGACCAAGGCGCTCGCCGAATTTTTGTTCGACGACGAGCGGGCGATGGTGCGCATCGACATGAGCGAGTTCATGGAGAAGCATTCCGTCTCTCGCCTGATCGGGGCGCCGCCCGGCTACGTGGGATACGACGAGGGCGGCGTGCTGACCGAGGCGGTGCGGCGGCGACCCTATCAGGTCGTGCTGTTCGACGAGGTGGAGAAGGCGCACGAGGACGTCTTCAACGTGCTGCTGCAGGTGCTCGACGACGGGCGGCTGACGGACGGCCAGGGCCGGACGGTGGATTTTCGCAACACCATCATCGTGCTGACCAGCAATCTCGGCAGCGAGATCCTGGCCGCCCAGCCGGAAGGCGAGGACACGGCGATGGTGCAGGGGCAGGTGATGGCGATTGTGCGCCAGCATTTCCGGCCCGAGTTCCTCAACCGGCTCGACGAGATCATCCTGTTCCGCCGCCTGCAGCGCGAGGACATGGCGACCATCGTCGATATCCAGCTCGGCCGCCTGCGCAGCCTGCTGAAGGATCGCAACATCACGCTCGAACTCGACCGCGCGGCACTCGATTGGCTGGCGGCGGAAGGCTACGATCCGGTCTATGGCGCGCGGCCGCTGAAGCGGGTGATCCAGCGCAACCTGCAGAACCCGCTCGCCGGGCTGATCCTGGAAGGCGCGGTCCATGACGGCGAGACGGTGCGCGTCTCGGCAAGCCATGACGGGCTGGTCATCAACGGACATATGGCGGAAGCCGCCTGAGCCGGCTGCCCCGGGGAGATTTGCCCTCCCCGGGGGCGGGGCCGCCGCTCAGTGCTGGATATCCGGCGGTTCGGTCTCCACGCCTTCAGGCAGTGCCACGCCGGGCTTGCGCGGATAGGGATCGAGGGCGAGCGCCAACTGCTCCGCCGCGGCCTCGCCGAGGTCGATCGTGTTGCCCGGATAGGGAACCTCGTCGGTCGCGTCGGGGTCGATCGTCGGGCTCTCCCGGCCCTCGGGGACGAAGCGGAGCGCGAATCTCTCTTCCACCGTTGCCTCGAACGGGTCGAGCGAGACGACACACTCCTGGACGACGCGGGCCCGCAGAACCCCTTCCGCCTCCACCACGCCGGACGCGACCGGACGGAGCACGAAACTGCAATCCAGCGCCGGCAGCTCCGGGATCTGGAGCCGCTTTGCCAGGCCGGTCCGCTCGGCCGGCGTCGCCTCGATCGCAACCGTCTGCCCGGCACCGATCCGTGCCAGTGACAGCGGGCGCGAGAATTCCGGCCTCATGCGGCGCCCGCTTCGGCGACGGCCGCTTCGGCGGCGCACAGGAACGATGCCTCGCCACGCGCCAAGGCGTCCAGCGGCTGACCCGCGAGCCCCGCCGCCTGCGCCCGCGCGATCGCCGCCAGCGTCTCCGGCGCGGCCCCTGCCGAGGCATCGCGCCAGACATTGCGGCCGAGCGCCGCGGCGAGCGCCGCCATGTCGGCCGCGTCCAGCGCCGCCTCGTAGGCGCGGGCGCGGCCGTTCAGGGCCTCCCACATCGCCCGCACCCGCTTCGGGACCGAGAGATCGCTGACGCCGATCTCGCGGAGGTTGATGTCCATGTCGCTGAACATCGCGTCAAACACCGCCTGCGCCAGCGCCGGGCCGGGCGGGGCGTCGTGGCGCAGCCGCCGGATCAGCAGGCAGACGTGCAGGCCGACGAGGTCGAAGCGCCCGTCCAGCGTGTCCGGCACGCCGAGCCTTGCATAGAAGAACGGATCGCGCGCGGCGGCGACCGCGGCGCCGTAGAGCTGAAACCCGGCCCGCTCGTGGCGGCCGCGACGGAACATGGCGATCTCCCATTCATCCCACCCCATCACGCAGGATTTGACTCCGCCCGGCCGGTCGTGGGAACGGAGCCTCAGATAGCGCGCCGAGTCGCCGGGTCAATCGCCGGCCCCGTCGCCCGCCCGCGCCATCGCACCGCATCGACGCGAGGATCAGGCTTGCCTCTCCCCAATCGCCGCGCCGCGATTCTGTTCGCGATACTGCTGCTGATGCTGCCGCTCCTGGGCGGGTGCAGCTTCTTCGAGGCGCAGTCGCAGGTCCGC
>DATAYA010000293.1:0-1705 GCA_036272815.1 Acetobacteraceae bacterium | reverse complement strand
TCCCGCGAACGGCGTCCAGCCGCAGGGCGAAGCGATCCAGGAGTCCTCGATGGAGCGCCGCGCGGCAAGATCGACCAGCGTGAAATCAGCGTCGTAGCCACGCGCGAGCCGCCCCTTGCCGACCGCGCCATAGACGCGCGCTGGACCCGCGGACATCAGGTCGACCAGCCGCGCCAGCTTCAGCCGGCCGGAAGCGACGTGATCCAGCATCACCGGCACGATCGTCTGCACACCGGTGAGCCCGGCCGCACAATCCGGCCACGGCCGCTCCTTGGCCGCGCGGCTGTGCGGGGCGTGGTCGGAGCCGACCACGTCCACCGTGCCGTCGCGCACCGCCGCCCAGGCCGCCGCCCGGTGCTCCGGCCCGCGGATCGGCGGGTTCATCACGCCATAGCCGCGGCCTTGCTCGTAGCACTGCGGCGCCGCCTGGGTGAGATGGCTGACCAGCACCTCGACCGTTGCGAGGTCACGGAAATCGGCGAGATAAGCGAGTTCCTGCGCCGTGCTGACGTGCAGGATGTGCGCCGGGCGGCCGGTCTTGCGGGCCAGCGCCATCAGCCGGCGCGTGCCTAGGAACGCGCATTCCTCGTCGCGCCATTCCATGTGGCGGATGTGCGGATCGCCGGCGTGGAACATCGGCCGGCGGGCACGCAGACGATACTCGTCCTCGCTGTGGTAGGCGATACGGCGGTGGCCCGCGCGCATCACGCGTTCCAGGCTCTCGTCATCCTCCACCAACAGCTCGCCGGTCGAGCTGCCGGCGAAGACCTTGATCGCACAAACGCCCTCGGCTGCCTCCAGCGCGGCAAGGTCGGGCACGTTGGATTTGGTGGCGCCGACATAGAGGCCCATGTCGCACCACGCAACTCGCTCGACGTGCGCCTGCTTGGCGGCAAGCCGGTCCGCGTCGGTGATCGGCGGGCTCGTGTTGGGCATGTCGAACAAGCAGGCGATGCCGCCGAGCACGGCGGCGCGGGTGCCGGTCGCGATTGTCTCGACGGCAGGATCGCCCGGGTCGCGCAGATGCACATGCGCGTCGATCAGGCCGGGCAGCACATGCAGTCCGCGCGCGTCGATCACCGTCTGCGCGGTCGCATCCGCCGGAGCGCCGATCGCGGCGATGCGGCCGTGACTCGCGCCGATATCGGCGGTCTCGGTGCCCCAGGGCAGCACGCAGGCGCCGCCACGGATCAGCAGGTCGAAATGCGGAGCGGTCATGCTTGCGGCGCCTCCCTGTCGAGATGCGCCATTTGCACCGCCGCTTCGATCGGCGCGAGGTCGGCTGGGCCAAGGTCAAGATCGAGCGTGCAGAGCAGCCCGCGCGCGAGCGCGCCATAGGCGGCAACGCCAACACCGAGCGCGTGGCAGGAGAGGCCGATGGCAGAGATCCGCGGGCCGGTGGTGCCGAGAGGGCCGGTCTGCATTGACGTCTCCGTCGGTTTGGCAAATGGCGTTCGTCTTTGATGGCCCGAGACGCGGTCCCCGCGATCCGCGTCGGCAATCCAGCACGGCCGCGGTTCAGGCGCCGATCGGCACCATGAACCCCCAGTTCGGCGCGAACGATTCGGACACCCTGCGCACCGCGCGCTCGTATACTGCAACTGCATTCGTCGCGCGTAGGTGTCTTGCGCCGTCCGGCCCATCACGCAGCCAGAGATGCAACGGCGGATCGCAGTCGCTGGCCGTGGAGATGCCAGGCTCGGAC
>DATAYA010000292.1:0-7260 GCA_036272815.1 Acetobacteraceae bacterium | reverse complement strand
GCTTCGAGGCGCCGCCGCCCTGGCTGCCGTTCGGCGACCCTCTGACCCAGATCGGGCCGGCGGCACTCGCACAGATGGGGGTGGCGCCGTGCATGCCGCTGCGGGCCAGCATGCGGCGCCTGCGGACGGGACTGCGCGGCCGCCGACCCCGGCTGCCGCGCTTGCGAGCCGGCGCGCCGCTGGCGGGCACGCTGGCGGTGGTGGCGGCGCTGCTGTTGCTCGCCGCCGCCTCGGCGCACGGATCCTGGGTCCACGGATGAGGTTCGCCGCCGGCCTGCTGGCGCTGGCATTGCATACGGCCCTGCTGGCCGCCGCGGCACCGCTGCTCGCCGGGCTCATGGCGGTGCTGCGGGCGCGCCTGCTCGGCCTTGCGGCGCCGCCGCCGTTCCAGGCCTGGCGCGACCTGCTGCGGCTCGTCCGGAAGCAGCCGGTGCTGGCCGAGGGGGCCTCCGCCCTGGCCGCGGCGGCGCCCTGGATCGCCTTCGCCGCCACCGCCGCGGCCGCGCTGCTGGTGCCTTCGTTCACCAGCGGGATGGCGGGTGAAGCGGGTGCGGACCTGATCGCGGTGTTCGGGCTGTTGGCACTCGCGCGGGCCGCGCTGGTGCTGGCGGCGCTGGATGCCGGGGCGCCGTTCGGCGGCCTCGGGGCGGCGCGCGTGCTGGGCCTGGATGTCGCCGCGGCGCCGGCGCTGCTGCTGGTCGTGCTCGCGCTGGCGCTCGCGGCCGGCAGCACCAACATCGACGCGATCGCGGGCATCGACGCGATCGCGGGTTCTGTGGGGCCGGCGCAGCTCGCCGCGTTGCCGCTCGTCGCCGCCGCACTCGGCCTGGTGGCCCTGGTCGAGACCGGGCTGGTGCCCGGCGAGGCGGGATGCGACGAGGCCGCCATGATCGCGGGCGCGCCGCCGCTCGACGTGGCGGGGTGGCATCTGGCGCTGGTCGAGGCTGCCGCGCAGCTGCGTCTGCTGCTGTGGCTCGACCTGCTCGGCGTGGCGGTTTTTCCGGCCGGCATGGCGACGGCGGATGGCGGCGCGCTCGCGTGGGCGATCGGGGTTGCGTGCTGGCTCGCGCGGACGGTGGTGCTGGCGGCGGCGCTCGCCGCCTGGCAGGCGGCGCGGGTGCGGGTGCCGCTGGCGCGCGGGCCGGCGATCCTCGGTCTGGCGGCGGTGCTCGGGTTGCTGGCGGCGCTGGCGCTGTTCGCGACCGAGGCTGCGGCATGACGGCGGCGATGCTCCCGGCGGGCCTGGCGCTGCTGTTCGGTTTCGTCCTGCTGGCGGCACGGCGGAGCGGGACGGCGGTGCTGGCCTATGCCGCGCAATCCGCCGCCGTCGCGGCCGCCGCCGGGACCGAGGCGGCGGCGCAGCGATCTCCGGCACTCGGCGCGGCCGCGCTGCTGGTGCTGGCGATCGGTGGGCTCGCCATTCCCGCGGTGCTGCGTCGCGCGGCCGCCGAGCCGATGCGGCAGCGCGCAGGGTGGCTGGCCGGGGCCCTGCTGTTCGTCGTCCTTGCCGCCGTGCAGCTCGCCGACCTCGGATCGCTTGCGGCCGGAGTGCTGCTCGCCGGGCTGCTCGCGACCGCGGCGAGCGGCGGCACGCGGGCGGCGCAGGCGGCCGGGCTGGGCGCGATGGCAAACGGCGTCGTGCTTGCGGCACTGACGGCGCCGGCCGGCCCGGTTCCTGCGCTGGTCGTCGCCGCCTCGCTCGCCCTGCCGGCGGCGGCCTCGCTCGCCCTGCCGGCGGCGGCCGCGCGCGCATGATCGCGGCGCTGCTGCCGGGGTGGCCGTTGGCCGGCGCGGCGCTGCTCGCGGTTCTTCCGGCCGGGCGGGTCGCGAACCTCGCCGACGCGGCGGCCGCCGCGGCCACCTTGGCGCTCGCCTGCCTGCTGCCGGAGCTGTCTGCGTCGGGCTGGATGCGGGCCGATCCGCTCGCGGTGGCGGTTGCCGCTCTGGTCGGCTTCATCAGCCTGATGGCGTCGGGACGCGGCGGCTTCGCGTCGCGCCGGCATGTCCTGGTCGGCCTCCTGCTGCTCGCGACGCTGGCGGCCGATACCCGCGTCGCGGCGGTCGCGGTGCTGGCTGCGGCGCTGGCCGCGTCCTGGCTCGCGCGCGGCTGGTCGGCGGGGGCGGGACGGCGCGTGCTGCTGGTCACCGGCGCGTCGGCGGCGCTGGCGCTGGCGGGAAGCGCGCTGCTGGCGGGCAACCGGGCGGAGCCGACGCTGGGCCTCGTGCTGGTCCTGGCCGGCTATGGCGGACTTGCGGGGCTGCTGCCGCCGGGCGGCTGGCTGGCGACGGCAGCGCTGCGGGCGCCGGACGGGGCGGCGATGCTGCTCGCAGGCGCGATGCCCTGCGTGCCGCTGGTGCTGCTGCTGCGATTGCGGCAGGAGCAGCCCGAGCTGATGCCGCTTCTGGTCGCGGTCGGCCTGACGGCGCTCCTGCTCGCCGCCGTCGGGCTGTGGCGGAGCCGGCCGGCCGGGCGGCGGATGCTGGCGCTCGCGACGGCGGCGCAGGGTGGCGTCGCGGCGGTTGCCTTCGGGCTCGGCGGCCCGGCCGCGACCTTCGCCGGGCTGCTGCACCTGCTGCTCGCGGCGCTTGGGCGGAGTGCCGCTTGTCGCGGGCTGGGAACATCCGGCCCGTACCGCAAGGCCGCGCTGCTGGCTCTCTCCGGACTGCCGCCGTTCGGGCCGTTCAGCAGCCTGATCCTGGTTCTCTGGGCCACGATCGGCCGCGCACCCCTGCTCGCGCTGCCGCTCGGGATCGGCGCCGTGCTGGCGATGGCGGGCGTGCTGCGGCATTCGCCTGAAGCTGTCGCGGTGCGGCCGGCTGGTGCGGCACTGCTCCGCCTCGCGCCGGCGTGGCTGCCGCTCGCGGCGGCTGCGGTCCTCGGCCTCGCCATGCCCGGGACCGTGCTGGCGTGGCTGCGTGCGGCGGTTGCAGGATGACCGCGCTCGACCTGCTGGCCGCCGCACCCGCGGTTGCGTGCCGCCTTTGAGCCGCCGCGCGCTGACGGCGGAGACGTGGCGGACGATGGCGGCCGCTCTCGGCGTTGGGCCGGAGCCGGCGCTGCTCGGTCTCTGGGCCGATGCCGCCCAGGTCCACGCATTGCTGCTCGACCGTGCGACCGGGACGCCGCACCTCGCCTCGGTGCCGGTCGAGGGCGGGGCCTTCCCGGCGCTGTCCCCCGCCCGGCCGGCCGCCGCCTGGTTCGAGCGCATGATCCACGACCTGTGGGGCCACCACGCCACCGGCGGCACCGACGCGCGGCCCTGGCTGGATCACGGGCACTGGCCCGCCACGCCGCCGATGGCCGCCCGACCGGCGCCGCGCGAGGGCGCCCCACCTCACGCGGTGTTCCTGCCGGCCACCGCGCCGGGGTTGCACATCCTGCCGCTCGGCCCGGTCCGGGGTGGCATCACCGCCGCCGCCCACCTCCGCCTCTCCTGCGCCGGCGGGCGGATCGTGCGGGCCGAGGCGCGTCTCGGCTACACCCATCGCGGCATTCCGCTGCTGATGCGCGGCAAGTCCCCGCGCGCCGCCGCCCGCTTCGTGGCCCGCCTCGCGGGCGAGGCGACGGTCGCGCACGCCACCGCCTTCGCCCGTGCGGCGGAGGCGGCGCTCGACACCGAGGCGCCGCCGCGCGCCGCCGCGCTGCGCGACGCGATGCTGCTGATGGAGCGCACGGCGAACCATCTCGGCACCCTCGCCGCGATCGCCGCTGCCGCCGGCGCCGCGTCGGCGGCGGCCGAGTGCGAGCGGGCGCGCGAGATGCTTGCACGCGCCGCGGAGGCGGCGTTCGGGCATCGGATGATGATGGATGCGGTCGTTCCGGGCGGCCTCGTCGCCGACATCGCACCGGACGGGGTGCCGGCGGTCCGGGCCGCCGCGACCGCCGTTCTGGACGCACTCCAGGCCATCGGGCGTCGCTTCGCCGCGACCGACCTGGCCGGCATCGGCTGCGTCGAGGCCGGCACGGCCGCCGATTTCGGCGCCCCTGACGCTCTCGCCGGAGACGTCGCGGCCCGCGCGGCGGCACGGCTGCGATCCGCCGGGGAAGCCGCCGCGGCCCTCGTCCCCGCGCTCGCGGACGTGCCGGACGGACCGCTCTCGGTCGCACTCCCGGTCGGCAGCGGCGAGGGGCTTGCCGCGGCCGGGAGCGATCCCGTCTGGCACTGGCTGCGCCTGGATGGCGGCCTGATCGCCGCCTGCTTCCCGCTCGATCCCGGCTGGCTCACATGGCCGGTGCTGGAGGCGGCGCTGGCCGGCGCGGCGGCCGAGGATGCCAGCCCGATCGCGGCGTCGATCGGTGCGAGCGTGGCGGGGGTCGATCTGTGATCCGCCGCGTCGCGATCACGCCCACGCCGCCGCCCGACGCCGCGCTCGTCCAGGCGCTCAAGGGTCGGCTCGACACGGCGGCCCAGGCCCGGCTCGGCCGCAGCCTGGCGTTGCGCCACGTCGATGCCGGGAGCTGCGGCGGCTGCGAGCTGGAGCTGCGCGCCGCCGCCGGCGCCGTCCACGACCTCGCCCGCCTCGGCCTGCGCTTCGTCGCGAGCCCGCGCCATGCCGACGTGCTGCTGCTCACCGGCCCGCTCACCGGGGCGATGCGCGAGGCGGTGGAGCGGACGTGGGACGCCATGTCCGACCCGAAATGGGTTGTCGCGGTCGGGGATTGCGCGGTGGATGGCGGCGCGTTTCGCGGCAGCTATGCCGTGCTGGGCGGTGTGGACACGCTGCTGCCCGTCGATCTGGCGATCCGCGGCTGTCCGCCGAGCCCGCTGCAGATTTTGGCCGCGCTGGCGGCGCTGGTCGAGGCGAACGCCTGAACCCGGCGTCAGACGCTCGAATGACCCCGCGGGCGCGCCCCACGCATGCTGGACGTGCGGCCGCGCGCAAATCCAGGCGCCACCCACCGTTAACTTGCCAGTGCCCGGCGCAACCCTCGATGAGGGCGTGCCGCGGGACGGGCCGCCAGATCCTCCATCCCGCGAACATCGGGTCTAGCGTGTCGTGAAGGGGTTCTCGAGCGGATTCCTGGTCGGGGTCGGGCTGTGTGCGGCCCGAATCATGTCGATGAGAGCGCGCAGGGCAGCCGGAACCTGCCGATAGCTCGAATAATACAGAAAGAGTCCTTCGAAAGAGGGCGACCAATCCTCCAACACACGGACCAGTTGCCCTGAGCGCAGAAATGGTTCGACCGTCGCTTCGATCGTATATGCGATGCCCAACCCATCGACCGCTGCACGCGCGAGCAAATCAGGGGTGTTGACCATAACCCGGCCATCCACTGAGATTTTCCGCGACTTACCATTTCGCTCGAACGGCCAGTCGAACATGGTGCCATCGGTACCGCGACGATATTGGACGCAACTATGACGGGCGAGATCATCGGGGATGCGCGGCCGGCTCCTTTGCGCGAAGTAGGACGGCGCCCCAACCACGGCAATTTTCACCGGCCCCATTACCCGGACGGCAATCATGTCGGCCGCCACCCGGTCCCGCGGTCCGATACCGGCGTCGAATCCCCCCGCCGCTATGTCGACGTGCGCCTCCCCCACGTGCAGCTCGAGGTGGACCTCTGGGTAGGTTGATAAGAAGCGCTGCCAAACCGGTGCGATCACCGCCACAGCCGCCGTATGGACTGCATGGATCCGCAGCCGCCCAAAGGGCCGGCTCCGCTCTTGGTTCAAGTTCTCCAAGGCATCGGCGATCTGATCGATTGCCGGCCGCAGCCGCTCCAGCAGACGAATGCCAGCATCCGTCAGCGACACGCTGCGAGTTGTGCGGTGCAGCAGGCGCACCTCGAGGCGCTCCTCGAGTTGTCGCATCGTGTGGCTGAGCGCAGATGGCGTGACCCCGATGCGGGCTGCGGCAACCCGGAAACTAAGGTGATCGGCAATTGCGATGAATGCGGTCAGATCGGCGAGGTTACGGCGCTCCATTCCTGAATTCCTCTCAACAGCGAATACGATAATCAGGGGGTTTTCATTGCCGTCCATAGCCGACACCTTCGCGTCGCGCACGTTCAGGCGAAGGAGCCTATATGCCCGACGACGGGAGAGGGGTTTCGCACTCCGATACGGCTCAAGCACCGGCCACAACAACCGAAGCGCCGCAAGGACGCGCAAATGACCCGGCTGGGCGGCGTTCTGTGCCGAAGCGCCGCTTACGGCAGGGATTGTTTATGCTGTTGCCGCTCGTGCTGGTCGGCGGCGCCTACTGGTACATCAGTGGCGGCCAAGTGATGTCGACGGATGACGCCTACGCCGAGGCTGACAAAGTTGGCATCTCCACGGATGTTTCCGGGATCGTCAAAGACATCGATGTGACGGAGAATCAGCATGTCGAGCTCGACCAGGTGCTGTACCGCCTCGACGACGCCACGTTTCGATTCGCGTTAGCGCGTGCCACCGCCCAAGTGGGCAGCGTCAAGGATGCCCTCAACGCGCTCAAGGCGAACTACAGGGACATGCAGGCACGGATCGAGCAGGCCCAGCATGACATCGAGTACTACGCAACGGAACTCCACCGCCAACAGGACCTTCTGAACGCGCATGTCGCGTCGCAATCCGCGTTCGATAGGGCGCGCCGAAACCTCGAGAACGCTCAGGGGAAGCGTGCCTCTCTCATTCAGCAGCTCGCCGCGATCGCAGCCAACCTCAACGGTGATCCCGATGGCCCGGTGGAGCAGACCCCTCGGTATGCCGACGCCGTCGCTCAGCGCGACGAGGCCGCCCGTCGACTTGCTCACACCATCGTCAGGGCGCCGTTCGCGGGCATTGTGACAAATGTCCCGTCGATTGCGCCTGGCAAATATCTCGCGGCGTCGGCAACCGCCTTCTATCTCGTCGCGACCGATCACGTCTGGGTCGATGCCGACCCCAAGGAAACGGAATTGACGTATGTCCGCCCAGGGCAGCCGGTGACGGTGACGGCGGATACCTATCCGAATGTGCAATGGAAAGGCACCGTTGACAGCATCAGCCCTGCTGCGTCCCAAGAATTCTCTCTTTTGCCGGCGCAGAACACCAGCGGTAACTGGGTGAAGGTCGTGCAGCGTATTCCGATGCGGGTGCGCGTCGATACAAGCGATAGCGATTTGCCTCCGCTGCGCGCTGGGATGAGTGTTGAGGTCAATGTCGATACCGGTCGTGCGCGGGGCCTACCGAGGTTTTTGACTTCCCTGCTGGGGAGCGGCGCACATCCTTGCCGAGGGCAGCGTTCGTGCGAGGAACTGCCTCATATGTCGCGTGCAACGCCCGATTCTATGAC
>DATAYA010000291.1:0-8257 GCA_036272815.1 Acetobacteraceae bacterium | reverse complement strand
TGGCCCGGCCCGCAATTTCGCGACCGGCATGATGGTCGGACTCGGCATCGAGACCACGTTCTACGATCCCGAGATCGGCGAGGCGGCCGCGACCGCGCTGCTGCGGCCCAACACGCGCGTGTTCTACACCGAGAGCCCGGGCAGCCACACCTTCGAGGTGCAGGATATCCCGATGCTGGCGCGCGTCGCGCACGCGCACGGAGCGAAGGTGCTGATGGACAACACCTGGGGGCTGCACTTCTTCCAGCCGTTCCGCCATGGCGTTGATGTCTCGATCCAGGCGCTGACCAAATATGCCGGCGGCCATTCCGACGTGCTGCTCGGCTCGGTGACGGTCGCCGCGGACGAAGACTGGGAGACCGTGCGCGGGGCCGCGATGGCGCTCGGGCAGTATGCCTCGCCCGACGATTGCTGGCTGACGCTGCGCGGCCTGCGCACGCTCGGCGTGCGGCTGGATCGGCAGATGCGTTCGGGGATCGAGGTGGCTGAATGGCTGCGTGACCGGCCTGAGGTGCTTGAGGTGCTGCATCCCGCACTCCCCGGCGCGCGCGGGCATGAAATCTGGAAGCGCGATTTCGACGGCGCGTGCAGTCTGTTCGGTGTCGTCTTCCGCCCTGAATTCTCGCCCGAGGCGACGCAGGCGATGGTCGATACGCTGCGTCTGTTCGGCATCGGCGCGTCGTGGGGCGGCTATGAGAGCCTGATCCTGCCGACGACGGGTTTCGTCACCCGCACCGCCGGGAGTGGCACGTTCGATGGCCCTGTCTGCCGCATCCATGTCGGGCTCGAGGATACCGCCGACCTGATCGCTGACCTGGAACAGGGGCTGGCGGTGATGCGGACCTACCGGGGCTGACGCGCTTGACCCGGATGACGACGGCGGAGGCGGCGGTCGCGACCCTGATCGGGCACGGGATAAAGACGGTCTTTGGCGTCCCCGGCGTTCACAACGATCCTTTTTTCGATGCGCTGCACGGCGAACAGGCGCGCATCCGCATCCTCCACGCGCGGCATGAGCAGACGGCGGGCTACATGGCGCTCGGCGCGGCACTCGCGACCGGGCGGCCGTCGCCGTTCGTGGTTGTGCCGGGACCGGGGCTGCTGAACGCCTCGGCGTCGCTGCTGACGGCCTACGGGATGGGCGCACCGGTGCTGGCGCTGGCGGGGCAGATCCCTTCGTTCGCTCTGGAGCGCGGCTTCGGACACCTGCACGAGATCCGCGATCAGCTCGGCCTGCTCGGGCACCTTACCAAGCACGCGGCGCGGGTCGCTGCCCCGTACGAAGCAGGGCCGGCGATCTCGCGCGCGATCCAGCTAGCACTCTCGGGACGGCCGGGGCCGGTCGCACTGGAGGTGCCGATCGACGTCTGGCCGCGATCCGGCCCGGCGGCGCCCGGCGCGGTGCTGCCTGTCGAGCGGCCGCCGGTGGACGAGGATGCGGTCGCGCGGGCGGTGAAAATCCTCGGCGCGGCGGAACGGCCGCTGATCGTGGTCGGGGGCGGGGCGCAGGACGCCTCGGCCGAGGTGCAGCGGATCGCGGAGCTGCTGGAAGCGCCGGTCGTCAGCTACCGGCGCGGGCGCGGGGTGATCCCGACGGCGCATCGGCTCGCGGTGAGTTATCCCGTCGGCCATCGGCTCTGGCGCGATGCCGACGCGGTGCTCGCGATCGGCACCCGGCTCTATGTGCAGCAGGCGGATTGGGGCCACGACGCGGCGCTCAAGATCATCCGGGTGGATATCGACCCCGAGGAGCCGGGCCGGTTGCGGTCGTCGGATTGCGCGGTGCTGGGGGATGCGGCCGAGGTGCTGCGGGCGCTGCTCGCGAAGCTGCCGGGGGCGAGCCGCGCCCGGCCGTCGCGTGAGGAGGAACTGGCGCGACACCGGGCCTGGTTCGACGCCGAGCTGGCCGTGCTTGAGCCGCAGATGGGCTTCCTGCGTGCGATGCGGGCGGCGCTGCCGGAGGACGGCATCCTGGTCGACGAGGTGACGCAGGTCGGGTTCGTCGCCCGGCTGGCGTTCCCGGTGCTGCGGCCGCGCAGTTTCTTTTCCGGCTATCAGGACAATCTCGGATATGGCTATGGCACCGCGTTGGGTGCCAAGGCCGCCTGTCCGGATCGGGCCGTGCTCTCGATCGCGGGGGACGGCGGGTTTGCCTATCAGGCAATGGAACTGGCGACCGCGAAGCGGCACAACCTCGCGGTCGTCGTGGTGGTGTTCGACGACGGCGCCTTCGGCAACGTCCGTCGCATCCAGCAGGAGCAATATGGCAACCGGCTGATCGCGAGCGATCTCACCAACCCGGATTTCGTCCGCTTCGCCGAGAGCTTCGGCATCGCCGCATTCCGCGCCCGCACCGACGCGGAGCTCGAGCGGGCGCTGCGCGAGGCGTTCGCGCTGGATGCGCCGGCACTGGTGCACGTACCGGTCGGCGAGATGCCGAGCCACTGGAAGCTGATCCTGATGCCGCGCCAGCGCGGAACGGCGGCGCGGTCTCCGATGCCGTGAGACGCTGTTACTTTCGGTAGTGGGACTGGTCCCAACGCCGGTGCAGCCATAGCCACTCCTGCGGACGCGCGCGTATCCAGCGTTCCAGCGTCGCATTGACCTGCCGCGTGAGGGCCAGGATGTCGGCCTGGCGGTCGCCGGTCGCGGGCAGTTCGAGCGGCGGATCGACGATGAGGCGGAAGCGCACCGGGCCGATGCGCTCGACATGCACCGGCAGCACCGGGCAGCGAAAGCGCAGCGCGAAGGCCGCCAGGGCCGGCGCGGTCATGGCGGGATGGCCGAAGAAATCGACTGCGATGCCCTCGTTGAGTTTCTGGTCCATCAGCAAGCCGATCGTGCCGCCTTTGGCCATGTGCGCGACCGCGGCCCGTGCGCCGCGCGCACCCTTGGGAAACAGCGGCAGGTCGACGCCCGCCGCCTCCCGCCGCAGCCGGGTCAGTATCGCATCGACCCGCCGATTGTTGGCCGCGCGGTAGGCGGCGGAGCCGAACACCCCGAGGGCGCTGCCGATGCGCGGCATGATCTCCCAGTTGGCAAGATGGGCGACCATGACGATCGCAGGTCCTCCCGCGGCGGCGACGGCGGCGGCATGCTCCTCTCCCGCCACCTCCCAGCCCGGCCCCGAGGCGGTGCGATCGAGGCGCGACAGGTGGGGCAGCTCGGCGACGGTGCGGCCGAGATTGTCCCAGGCGCCACGCAGGATGCGGGCATGCGCGGCGGCATCCAAATCCGGCAGCGCCAGACGCAGGTTGATCCGGCCCACGCGCGAGACCGGGAGGCGCGGCCCGATGGTGCGCGCGACGGCGCCGCCGATATTGGAAGCGCGCACCGGCCCGATCGCCCGAAGCAGGCGCAGCGCCGCGTCCAGCACTGCCGCCTCGATCCGCTCGCGAAGGTTCAAGGGAGACCCCGGCGCAGAACCGCCTCGATCGCTGACGGGTCGTGCCAGGCGAGCCGGATGCCCACGACCGTGAGCATCGCGCGGATGTCGGGCGTGACCCGCACGGCGTCCTTCGCGGTGGTGACCGGAACGGCATGATAGGCGCGCGCGCGGGCGAGGATGCGTTCAAGGTCGAGCACGCTGTAGGGGTGGTGGTCGGGGAAATCGGCATGCCCGGCCAGCTCGGCGCCGAGGCCACGCAAGGTCGCGTGGAATTTTGCCGGGTGGGCAATGCCGGCGAAGGCGAACACGCGCCGGCCGGCGAGATCGCGCGCCGTATCGTCGGGTTCGAGCCGCGCCCGCAGGACTGGCAGCGCGGGCGGCAAATGGTCGAGCGGGCGCGTGCCTTCGCCGATCAGCACGGCGGCGGCGCAGCGCCCGGCGGCGGCGGCGACCGGCTCACGCAACGGCCCCGCGGGCAGCAGGCGGCCATTGCCGAAGCCAGTCGCCGCGTCGATCACGAGCAAGGACAGATCCTTGTGCAACGACGGGTTCTGCAGCCCGTCATCCAGCAACAGCACCTCTGCACCGGCCGCCACGGCGGAGCGTGCGCCGGCTTCGCGATCGGCGGCGATCCAGGCCGGGGCGATCGCGGCGAGCAACAGCGGCTCGTCGCCGACCGTGCGTGCATCGTGACGTGCCATGTCGACAAGGAGCGGCCCACGCTCACGCCCGCCATAGCCGCGCGAGAGGAAATGGAGCGCTATGCCACGCGCGGTCAGCCGGGCGCCGAGGTCGAGTGCGACCGTGGTCTTGCCCGCTCCGCCCACGGTCGCGTTGCCGATGCAGATCACCGGAATCGGCGCGCGCCAGCCGGGCCGCGCGAGGCGCCGCGCCGTGGCCGCCGCGGTGAGCGCGCCAAGGGGGGCAAGCAGGGAGGCGGGAAATCCGTCCTGCTGCCAGAAATCGTGCGGACGCATCAGCCGGCGCCCATCGCTAGGGAGACGAGCATCGCCGCGATCTCGGCCGGCAGTCCGGCGTGGCGGCTCGCCGCGTCCCGGGCCGCGGCGCCCGCCGCCTCCCGGCGAGCCGGATCGCGCAGCATCGCGTCGACCCATGAGGCGAGTGCCGCCTCGTCCGCCACGATCGCGAGCCCGCCGGCATCGGCGAGCAGGGCGACGGCGTCAGCGAAGTTGTCCGTGTGTGGGCCGATCGCGACTGCGCAGCCGAGGCGCGCCGGCTCCAGCGGGTTCTGCCCGCCATGCCCGACCAGGCTCTTGCCCACGAAGACGATGCCGGCGGCGCGGTAGAACAGGCCCAATTCGCCTAGCGTGTCGGCAACCCACACCCCCGAATCGGGTGGCCCATCGCCGGCGCTGCGACGGGGCGCATCCAGCGTGGCGGCGATCGCAACGCCACGCTCCGGATGCCGCGGCACGATGATGGTGAGCAGGCCGCGATGGGCTTGTGCCAGGGTCGCGTGGACCCGCGCGACCAGCGCCTCCTCGCCCGGATGCGTGCTGGCGGCGAGCCAGACCGGACGACCCGCGATCGTATCGCGCAGGGCGGCGAGAGCGTCCGCGTCGGCGGGCAGCTCGGCGGCGGCGAATTTGAGGTCGCCCGGCGCCGTCACCGAAGCGGCGCCGAGGCCGCGCAGCCGCGCCGCGTCCTCGGCCGAGCGCGCCGCGATCCAGGCGAAGCCGCCCAGCATCGTCCGCGCGAGGCCGGGCGCCCGCCGCCGCCACCCTGCAGCGCTGCGGGCGGAGATGCGTGCGTTGACCAGGGCTGCCGGAATGCGGCGGGCGCGGCATCCCGCCAGCAGGTTGGGCCACAGCTCCGCCTCCACGAAGGCCGCGGCGTCCGGCCGCCAATGGTCGAGGAAGCGCGCCGCCCAGCGCGGCACGTCGAGCGGCACGAAGCGGTGCATCACCCGCCCGGCGAGGCCCAGCTCCGGCAGCCGCCGCGCCAGCAGCCGCGCCGAGGTGACCGTGCCGGTGGTGAACAGCACGTGCAGCCCCGGGTCGAGCGCTGCCAGCACCGGCAGCACCGACTGCGCCTCGCCGACGCTTGCCGCGTGCAGCCAGAGGAGGCGGCCGGGTGGGCGGGGCGTCGCATCGCGGCCTTGCCGTTCCGGCAGGCGGGAGGGGACTTCCTTGCCGCGCGCCGCGCGACGGCGGAGCAGCAGCACGAGGCCGGGTTCGGCCAGCGCCGTCGCGGCGGCATAGGCCGCGTGCATCACGCGCGACACAACGCGTCGGCCCGTGCAGCGGTGGCGTCGAGTGCCGCCTCGATCGCCGGTAGGGCGCCGCGCCAGTTCTCGCGGGCGACCGGGATCGGGGCGGCGCAGACGATCACACCGCGGCCGAACGGCAGCGGCAGCACCATGCGGTCCCAGGTGCCGAGGGTGCGGCGGCGGCTGGTCTGGCCGCTCACCGGCAGCACCGGCGCGCCGGACAAGGCCGCGATCTGGGCGACGCCGGGGGCCGCACGCCGTCGCGGCCCGCGCGGCCCGTCGGGCGTTATCAGCACGTGGTCGCCACGGGCGAGCAGGCCGAGCAGCGCCCGCATGGCAACCGTACCGCCGCGCGAGGATGAGCCATGCACCGTCTCGACCCGGAAGCGGGCCATCAGGGCGCCGATGAAGCGACCGTCGGGATGGCGGCTGACGAGCACATGCGCCCGGAGCCTGGTTCCCACGTCGCCGTGCTGCCAGGACCCGAGGCGCCAAAGCATCGGCATCAGGGTCAGGCGCTCGTGCCAGAAGGCGAGGACGCAGGGTCCGGCGGCGGCGCGGGCGAGGTGCTCGGCCCCGTCCAGCGTCCAGCGCGTGGTCGAGAGAGCGAGATCGAGGTAGGCGCCGAGCACCCGCGCCAGCGCGGCCTGCGCGCCGTGGCTGCGGAGCAGGCGTTTCAGCACGGGCCGGCGGGCAGGTGGCTGGGCATTGGCGGGCGGTAGCACGCGGGCGGCAGCGCGTCACGGCGGCGGATTGACGCGGTGCGGATGCGCGGCCAGCGTCGCGGAAGCCTCCGGAGGACGCCATGTCGAAAATAACCGAAATCACGCTGATCCCGTTGCTGGCGCAGCTCGCGCGGCCCTATGGGATGGCACGCGGGCTGATGGGCTCGCGGCAGTCGACACTTCTTCGGTTGCGCACGGCGGACGGGGCGGAGGGGCTGGGCGAAGCCTGGGGTCCGGCGGCCGTGACACGCGCGCATCTGGAGATGCTGCGGCCGCTGCTGATCGGCACCGACGTCCATGATGTCGAGCTGGTGGCGGCCCGCCTCCTGGCGCAATTCTATCATGCCGGCATCCAGAACCAGCTCGTCGCGGCACTGGGGGCGATCGACATGGCGGCGCTGGATGCCGTCGGGCGCCTGCACGGGCTGCCGGTGGCGCGGCTGCTGGGCGGGATCGCGCGCACAAGGCTGCCGGTCTACGCCTCGGGCGGCTACATGACCGCGGAACCGGAGCGCGACTTTCCGGCAATGCTGGAGACGCTGGCCGCGAGCGGCGCGAGGGCGGCGAAGATCAAGATCGGCCTCGGCGGGCGCTCGGATGCGGTGCGGGTGCGCGCGGCGCGGGCGGCGCTGGGCGAGGCCGTGCTGCTGCTGGTCGACGCCAACGGCAACTACACGGTGGACGAGGCGCTCGACTCGATGCGGCGCATCGCGGATGCCGACATCCACTGGTTCGAGGAGCCGCTGCCGCCGCAGGATTTTTCCGGATACGCGGCACTGCGCCGGCGCGCGCCGATGGCGGTTGCGACTGGCGAGGCGCTCTACACCGCGTGGGATTTCCAGCGGCTGATCGAGGCGGGCGGCGTCGACGTGGTGCAGCCGGACCTGACACTGTGCGGCGGCGTGCGGGCCGCCCGCGAGATCGCGCTGCTGGCGCGGCTGCACAATCTGCGGCTCTCGCCGCATGTCTGGGGCGGCGGGGTCGGCCTGGCGGCGGCGTGCCACTTCACGGCGAGCCTGCCGGACTGGCCGCACAGCACCAACGTCGTGCATCCGGCCTGGGTGGAATACGACGTCGGCGAGAACCCGCTGCGCGACACCATCCTGCGCACACCGGTGCGGCTGGAGGATGGCTGCCTCGTGCTGCCGGAGGGGCCGGGCCTCGGTGTGGCGCTGGACGAGGATGCGGTGGCGCAATGGCGGGTCGATTGATCCGGGGCTCATTCGAAGGTCTTGAAGAGCGGATTCTTAAGGCTCGGCCTTGAGCGGGGTGCAGGGGCAGAGCCTCTGCGCACTTTCCCGGCCATGCACTTGCAGGACGGCGTTCACGCGCCGTTAGGCGGTCGCAGCTCAACGTATTGGCGACGATGGACAGGCAAAGCCTGCCTGTGCCATTCTGCAACGGGACCCCCGAGAGGTGGGGAGGGGGACAATGCAGCGAAGCGCGCTGGGCGCGGCGATACGCCGTGCCGTGCGGTTGGGACGGACGCTCGGCGCGGTGGTGCTTCTGGCGCTGCTGGCCGCGTGTGCCTCGCGCGGCTATGGGCCGGGCGGCGGCTGGTCCGGAGCGTCGGGGCGGCAATACCGTGCGCCGGGGCCGCCGGATGACCCGTGGGGACCGTATATCACCGAGGCGGCTTCCCGATTCCGCATCCCGGACCGCTGGATCCGCGAAGTCATGCGCCAGGAGAGTGGCGGGCACGAATATCTTGACGGCCAGCCGATCACCTCGAGCGCCGGCGCAATGGGATTGATGCAAGTGATGCCGGAGACCTACGAGATCCTCCGCGCGCACTATGGGCTCCGGGACGATCCGTACGATCCGCACGACAACATCATGGCGGGTGCCGCCTACATCCGCGAGATGTACGACAAGTACGGCTCGCCTGCTTTCCTGGCGGCGTACAACGCCGGG
>DATAYA010000290.1:0-10680 GCA_036272815.1 Acetobacteraceae bacterium | reverse complement strand
GGCGGCCGAACGGTGCTGCGTCCCGGCCGCACGCTGGAACTGCCGCCGCGGGCGGTCGCCAACGGCGCGCTGCCGGCCTAGGCTTGCCGCTTCCGCCGGGCAATTGCGGTTGTTGCACTCTCGTGTCAAGCTCGGCCTCTCGCCAAAGGAGCGATGACGCTTTGCCCTCGTTCAACCGTGACCTTGATTGCCTTGCCCCCGTTGATGCGGCGGCGCGCCCGCTCTGGGCGGTTGGGCCGACCGGGCTCGACCGTTTCCTGGCCGAGCGCGAACCGGCCCAGGCCGGCTTCCTTCGAGACCAGGGCTTTTCGGGTGCGTCCGATCAGATGGCGCTGCTGCCCGGCGGGTCGGGCGTCACGGGAGCAGTGCTCGGCCTGGGTGATCAGCCGGGGCCGATGAGCTTCGGCGGGCTCGCCGCCGCACTGCCCGCCGGCACGGCCTGGCGGCTGGAGCCGGGCGCGTTCGACACCGGCGCGGCGTTGCTCGGGTTCTGCCTCGGCGCCTACCGTCCCGCGGGCGCACCGCAATCCACCGCCGCGCCAACGCGGCTGGTGCCGCCGGCGGCCCAGGACGCCGCGATGCGCACCGCGCGGGCCGCCTGGATGGTCCGCGACCTCATCAACACGCCGGCCAACCGCCTCGGCCCGGCGGACCTGGCGGAGGCGGCGGCCGGGATCGGGCGCGGCCTCGGGGCCGAGGCGAGCGTGGTCGCGGGCGAGCCGCTGGCCCGCGACTACCCGACCATCGCTGCCGTCGGCGCCGGCTCGGAGCGGCCGCCGCAGGTCGTCGTACTGCATTGGCGCGGCAGCCATGCACACGCCGATGCACCGCTGATCTCGCTCTGCGGCAAGGGCGTCTGCTTCGATACCGGCGGCTACGACCTCAAGCCGTCGAGCGGCATGCTGCGGATGAAGAAGGACATGGGGGGTGCGGCGATTGCGCTCGGCATCGCGCGGCTGGTGATGGAGGCCGACCTGCCGGTGCGCCTGGCGCTGCGGCTCGGCTGCGTCGAGAACAGCGTCTCCGGGGCCGCCATGCGGCCGCTCGACGTGCTGCGCACCCGGCGTGGGCTCACCGTCGAGGTCGGCAACACCGACGCCGAGGGGCGGCTGGTGCTCTGCGACCTGCTCGCGGAGGCGTCGGACGAACGCCCTGCCCTGCTGCTCGACCTCGCGACCCTGACCGGGGCGGCGCGAGTCGCGCTCGGCCCGGACCTGCCCGCACTGTTCTGCAACGATGACGGCTGGGCCGCCGCCCTGCTCGCCGCCGGCGAGGCGGAGGCCGACCCGATGTGGCGGCTGCCGCTGTGGTCCGGCTACGACAAGTGGCTCGCCAGCACGATGGCGGACATGAATAACGTCTCGAGCAAGCCGATGGCGGGCGCAGTCACGGCGGCCCTGTTCCTTCAGCGTTTCCTCGCCCCGGACACGCCCTGGGCGCACCTTGACCTCTATGCCTGGAACGACGAGACCCGGCCGGGCCGGCCGGAAGGGGGCGAAGCGCAGGCGATGCGCGCCGTGGTGGCCGCGATTGCTGCCCGCTTCGCCGAGACGGATCACGACAGCAACGTACGCATCACGTGATTGGGAAAACGATGTCGTTTTTGCAACTGTTCAGCCCCTGTTGCCGCTCTGATATGACACTACTTCGGAAGCAGGCCGTCTCGGCCCGATTCGCCCGCGACCGGGTCATGTGAACGACGAAGCGACCGGGACCGAAAAATCGACTGCTCAGAGAAAGGATCTCGTCATGGCAGCAGCACCGCAGTCGCCCGACCAGTTGGTCGGCATCATGCGCGACACCATCGTCGCACTTGTCCGGCGCGACGGGCCGGATCTCTCGGCGCGACAGCTCGGCGTGTTCCTCACCTGCTACTTGCAGGAAGGCGCGCACACCGTCCGCGGATTGGCCGCAGACCTGAACGTCTCGAAGCCGGCGATCACGCGGGCGCTCGACCGGCTCGGCGAACTCGACCTCGCCCGCCGCAAGATCGATCCGATGGACCGCCGCAGCGTGCTTGTCCAGCGCACCCTCAAGGGCGCCGCCTTCCTGCGCGACCTGCGCACGATCATGTCGGAGGCGGCCACGGCGAGCCCGAAGCGCGCCCAGGGCGGCGAGTCCGCGGCCCGCAGGGCCGGCTGACCCCCGCGCGTCGAGCCCGTCCGCCTACCAGCGGGCGAGCCCGGCGCGGCGGGCGCGCAGCATCACGACGAGCGTCCAGGCAACGAGGACAGGCAGCGGCAGCAGGGCCGCAAGCGGTTTCAGCGCCGAGGATGCCGCGACGAAAATCAGGCAGACAACACCCCCCCAGGCCGTCATCGCCCAGTAGATCGCGGCAACCTCGGTAGGTCGCATCCCGGCTCGCGCTGCCACCTGATAGAGGTGGCCACGGTGCGCTTCGGTCACGTCCTCGCCCGCGAGGCCGCGGCGCAAAAGGGTGAAAGCGACATCATAAAGCACGGGCGAGAGCAGCAGCGGCACCAGCAGGAACGAGATCGCCACCCCCTCGAAGCGGCTGGCCGCGACCCCGAGCACGGCGAGCACGAAGCCCACGAACTGGCTGCCGACGTCGCCCATGAAGATTCGCGCCCGCGGGTAGTTGAACGGCAGAAACCCGACCAGCCCGGCTCCGAGCAGCAGGGCCGCCGCATAGACGAACCATCCCCCGGCCTGCTCGGCGAGAAAGGCGAGGAAGGCGCAGGTGACGATGCCGACGCCGGCCGCGAGCCCGTTCATCCCGTCGATGAAGTTCATCGCGTTGGTCGCGAACAGGATCCACGCGATCGTCGCCGGCGGCCCGAGCCAGCCAACATCGACCGGCCCGATATAGGGCAGCCGATAGACCCGGACATAGAGGCCGCTGCCGACCGCCAGCAGGGCCGCGAGCACCTGCGCCACGAGCTTGACGGCGAACGGCCAGTCCCGCAGGTCGTCGAGGAAGGCGACGGCCGCGATCCCGGTCGAGGCCAGGATCACGCCGCGGAAATACGGCTCGCCAAGCCGGGCGAAGTCGGCGAAGTGGTAGAGCACGAACATGCCCGCGAGGAAGGCGACCACCACGCCCACGCCGCCGCATTTCGGCGTCGGTACGGCGTGCGCCTTGCGCGGGTCGGGCCGGTCGAGGATGCCGACGCCGATCATCATGTGGACGGTGCTGGCCGAAAGTCCCGCCAGCACGGCCGCAAAGGCGAGGTGGCGCAGGAACGCCGCGAGTGTCACGCCAAGCCTTCCCCCGAACCGCGCCGGGGCGAAAGAGCATGGCGGGAGCCCGGCGGCAACCGCTTGAGAGCGGCGGCTCCACGGGGCGCTTCACCGCGGGTCCGCCGCCAAATGCTTCACCACGCCGCCGCCGGCCGCTTCACGGCGGCTCCGCCGCCGGCCGCTTGACGCCGCCGCTGCCGCTCCGCATAAGCCGCGCTCCGTTCTCTCCCCGCTCCGAGGTCCCTGCGATGTCCCGCCGCTGCCAGCTCACCGGCAAGGGCGTGCTGACCGGCAACAACGTCAGCCACGCCAACAACAAGACCCGCCGCCGTTTCCTGCCCAATCTGCAGGAGACGTCGCTGCTGTCTGACACCTTCGGCTTCACCGTCCGGCTGCGCCTGTCGACGCGCGCGATTCGCACCGTGGAGCGCAACGGCGGCATCGACGCGTTCCTGGCCGGCACCCCGAACCGGCGTCTGCCGCCCGGGGCGCAGGCGCTCAAGCGCCGCATCGCGCGCACGGCTGCCCTGCGGGGCGGCAGCGCGGAGGGCTGAAGAGAGGTCCGCGCCGCCCGCGGCAAACCACGGCCGCGAGTGCCGGACGCATTTCTGCGCCAACGGCGAACGCCGACACGATGCGTATCCGCAATGAAATCAGTCCGCGGCGAGGCTAACCCACTGCAAATTGATGGTCCTGCACCTATGTCGTACATGCGACAGAGGGGGAATCCCGCTTAAGCTCAAGGGTAAGCCCGAACGCTGCAACGGGCGAGGCAGGGGGGAGACGACCGATGAGACGTGACATGACGCGGCGCGGCGTGATCGCTGGTGCCGCAGCCCTGGCACCGGCCGCGGCCTGGGGCCAGCAAGCACCGCCCCAGCTTGCCGCGCCGCCCAGCGTCATCACGCGGCCACCCCGGCAATGGGGCCGCCTGGCTCCGCCCACGATCTATCCCGATCCCGACATCCTGGTGATCGACAAGAGCTTCAATCAGTACCTTGTCGGACTAGTTGCGATCCATCGGCTGTGGACCGGGTTCCAATGGGCCGAGGGCCCCGCTTGGTCCGGCGAGGGTCAGTATGTCGTGTTCAGCGACGTGAAGGGAAACACGCAGTATCGCTACATCTGGGAGACCGGTCGGGTGACGCCGTTCCGCCGGCCGTCCTGGAACAGCAACGGCAACTCGTTCGACCTCCAGGGACGACAGCTCTCCTGCCAGGATTTCTTCCGCCGGCTGGTGCGCTGGGAGCCGAGCGGTGCGATGACGGTGCTGGCCGACCGCTTCGAGGGCAAGCGGCTGAATTCGCCGAACGACATCGCGCCGCATCCCGACGGCAGCGTGTGGTTCACCGACCCGCCCTATGGCGACTCGATTTCCGAGGGCCACCCCGACGTGGCCGGCGGGGGCGCCAACCCCGACGGGGTCGAGGACGCGACGGTCGGCAACAGCGGCGTCGGGCTGGTCGGCGGGGTCAAGCGGGTCCTGCCCACCAACACCTATCGCCGCGATCCCGACGGCACACTCTCGATCGTGGTGCCGGGCAGCCAGGTACCGGACCCGAACGGCATCTGCTTCTCCCCCGACTACAAGACGCTGTACCTGATCAGCACCGGACCGGGGCCGGGCGACAACGGCCACGGCGGCAAGGGCAACATCTTCGCGTTCGACGTGCAGGGCAAGACGCTCTCCAACATGCGGCAGTTCACCGACTGCATGGTGGACGGCGTGCCGTGCGGACCGGACGGGATGCGCGCCGACCGTGCCGGCAATCTCTGGGTCAGTTCCAATGCGCCGCTCGGCTATTCGGGGGTCACGGTCTGGAACCCCGGCGGCAAGCTGATCGGGCGCATCCGCCTGCCCGAGGTCTGCGCCAATCTATGCTTCGCCGGACCGAAGCGCGATTTCCTGTTCATGACGGCGAGCCAGTCGATCTACATGCTGCGCGTCAATATTCAGGGCGCCGCGCCGGGATGAGGGCCCGGCCCGCGGTCGCCTAGGCCGCCTCCGCCTGCTGCGCCAGCCGGTTGAGGCTTCCCAGCACGTCGCGCGCCAGGCGGATGCGCTGCGCCACGTCCATCTCGCGCACGATCGCGAGCTTGTGGTCCGGCCGCAGCCGCATCCCGGCCGTCTTCCCCTTCGCGCCCAGCCAGCCGACAAGGCCGGCCGGGTTGCGGAACGCATTGCCGCGGAAGCCGAGCACCATCCCCTTCGGCCCGGCCTCGACGCGCTCCACCCCGGCCTCCCGGCAGAGCCGCTTCAGCGCCACGACCTGCAGCAGGTTCTCCACCTCCTCCGGCAACTTGCCGAAGCGGTCGACCAGTTCCGCCGCCATCGCGTCGCTCTCGGCGTCCGAGGCGAGGCTGCCGATCCGGCGATACAGGCCGAGCCGCACCGGCAGGTCGCGCACGTAGTCCTCCGGGATCAGCACCGGCAGGCCGAGCGAGATGTTGGGCGTCCAGTCCCGCTCGTCCGTCCGCCGCCGCCCGCGTGCCGTGCGCATCTCGGCGACCGCGTCCTCCAGCATCTGCTGGTAGAGTTCGATGCCGACCTCGCGGATATGGCCCGACTGCTCGTCGCCGAGCAGGTTGCCGGCGCCGCGGATGTCGAGGTCGTGGCTCGCCAGCGTGAAGCCGGCGCCGAGGCTGTCGAGCGTCTGCATCACGGTCAGCCGCTTCTCGGCGGCGGCCGACAGACGGTGGTTCGCGGGCCATGTCAGATACGCATAGCCGCGCTGCTTGCCGCGCCCGACCCGGCCGCGGAGCTGGTAGAGCTGGCCGAGCCCAAAGAGATCGGCGCGGTGGATCACCAGCGTGTTGACCGCCGGCATGTCGAGACCGCTCTCGACGATGTTGGTCGAGAGCAGGATATCGAAGCGCCCGTCGCCGAACTCAGTCATCACGCGCTCTAGCTCGGTCGGCGCCAGCCGCCCGTGCGCCTGCGCCAGCCGCGCCTCCGGCACGATCTCGCGCAGGCGTTCGGCCATGCGGTCGAGATCCTCGATATGCGGCACGACGCAGAACACCTGCCCGCCGCGGAACCGCTCGCGCTGGATCGCCTCGCGCACCACGACGCCGTCGAACGGCATGATGAACGTCCGCACCGCGAGCCGGTCGACCGGCGGCGTCGCGATCACGCTCATCTCGCGGACGCCGGTGAGTGCGAGTTGCAGCGTGCGCGGGATCGGCGTCGCGGTCAGCGTCAGGACATGGACGTCCTCGCGGAGCTGCTTGAGCTTCTCCTTGTGGGCGACGCCGAAATGCTGCTCCTCGTCGATCACCAGCAGCCCGATCGCGCTGAACGAGACACTCTTGGCGAGCAGCGCATGGGTGCCGACGACGATGTTGATCGAGCCGTCGGCGAGGCCGGCGCGCACCGCGGCCGCCTCCTTGGCGGTCACCATGCGCGAGAGCTGGGCGATCTTGACCGGGAAGCCGCGGAACCGCTCGGAGAACGTGCGAAAATGCTGGCGTGCCAGCAGCGTCGTCGGCACCACGACGGCGACCTGGCTCCCCGACATTGCGGCGACGAAGGCGGCCCTGAGCGCCACCTCGGTCTTGCCGAAGCCGACATCGCCGCAGATCAGCCGGTCCATCGGCCGGCCGGAGGCGAGGTCCTCCAGCACGTCGGCAATGGCGCGCGCCTGGTCCTCGGTCTCGGCAAACGGGAACCGGGCGCAGAACTCATCCCAGGTGCCCTCGGGTGGCGCCAGCGTCTCGGCATCGCGCAACTTCCGCGCGGCGGCGACCTGGATCAGCACGCCCGCCATGTCGCGGATGCGCTGCTTGGCGCGCGCTTTCCGCGTCTGCCAGCCGGCGCCGCCGAGCTTGTCGAGCCCGACACCCGCGCCCTCGCTGCCGAAGCGCGACAGCATCTCTATGTTTTCGACCGGGAGAAAAAGCTTGTCGTCACCGTCGTAGAGCAGGCGCAGGCAGTCGTGCGGCGCATCGTTCACCGAGAGCGTCACCAGCCCGTCGTAGCGGCCGATGCCGTGGTCCTGATGGACGACGAGGTCGCCCTCGGCGATCTCGGTCGCCTCGGCGATGAACTGGTCGGCCCGCTTGCGCCGGCGCGGCGGCCGGCTGATCCGCTCGCCCAGCAGGTCCTGCTCGCCGACGATCGCCAAATCCTCGGCGACGAAGCCGCGCTCCAGGCCGAGCACCACCAGCGCCGCGGTGCCGATGGGCAATGCGCGGGCGGCCTCCCAGTCCTCGACCGGCTCCGCCCGGATCTTGTTCTCCCGCAGCAGCGCCGCGATCCGCTCGCGCGAGCCGCGGGTCCAGGCGGCGATGATGGTGCGCCGCCCCTGTCGCACCCAGGTCTGCGCCTGCTCACGGAGCTGCTCGGTGGCATTGGCGTTGGCCTGGCCGGCGCGGGTGAAAATCACCCCCGGCCGGCCGCCGGCGTCGATCCCTGAACCCGCTTCCGGTCGCGCGTACGGGCTAAAGGCGAACAGCGGCCCCCGCCCCAGCATCGCATCCCACCCGTCGCGGTCGAGATAGAGCAGGTCGGGCGGCAGCGGCCGGTACGGCACCTCGCCGTCCCGCGGCAGGGTGCGGCGCGCGTCGTAATGGTCGGCGATCATCTCCAGCCGCGAATCCAGCACCTCCTCCGCCTGATGGTCGAGGCTGACCGCCGCCTGCGGGAGGTAGTCGAGCAGCGTCTCCATCATCTGGAAAAAGAGCGGCGCCCAGTGCTCCATGCCCGGATAGCGGCGCCGGTCCGATATCGCCTGGTAGATCGGGTCCTCGGCAGCCCCCGGGCCGAACTGCTCCCGCCAGCCTTCGCGGAACCGCGCGACGCTCGCCGGATCGAGAGACATGCCGGAGACCGGGCGCAAGGTCAGCGTCTCGACGCGCCGGTTGCTGCGCTGGGTCGCTGCGTCGAAGCGGCGGATGCTCTCGATCGTGTCGCCGAACAGGTCGAGGCGCACCGGATCGGGCTCGCCCGCGGGGAAGATGTCGATGATCCCGCCGCGCACCGCGAACTCGCCCGGCTCCATCACCGTGCCGGCGCGGGCGTAGCCGCCCGCCTCCAGGAACCGCGCCAGCGCCTCCGGCTCGATGGTCTCGCCGGGCCGCAGCGTGCGGCTCTCGCCACGGAGCACGTGCCGCGGGGGGACGCGCTGCACCAGCGCGTTCACCGTGGTGAGCACAATCCGCGGCGCCGCCGCCGGCTCCATCAACCGCGCGAGGGTCGCCACCCGCTCCGAGACGATCGCCGTGTTGGGCGAGACGCGGTCGTAAGGCAGGCAGTCCCAGGCCGGGAAGCGCAGCACCTCGATCCCCGGCGCGAAGAAGCCGAGCGCCTCGGTCAGCCGCGCCATGCGCGCGTCGTCGCGGGCGACGTGGAGCACGCTGCCGGTGTGCTCGGCGCGGCGGCGGGCGAGCAACAGCGCGTCGAAGCCCTCCGGCACGCCACAGATCGTCGCCGCCTCCATCGGGGCCGCGCTCATCGCGTGGCTGCCAGCATCGCGCGCAGCATCTCGGTCTCGCACTCCTCGGGGATCGCGCGGCGGCCGGTTAGCCAGTCGGCGAGGTCGGTGTCGGGCAGCGCCAGGACCTGCTCGACGGCATCCAGCTCGGCATCGTCCATCGCCGCCAGATGGCGCGCGACGAAGCCGCCGACCAGAAGGTCGGCTTCCTTGGTGCCGCGATGGGTCGCGCGGAACAGGATGCGCCGGCGACGCGCGTCGAGGAGTAGGGCGGGCGTTGTGGAGTCTGGCCGCATGGGGTCGGGCGTCATATAGCCTCCCCCCCGTGCAGTGTCAGCCCGCCCCGCCCCCTATCGCGGCCGATCCGATCGCCCCGCTCCTGGCGCCACTCGCCAGCCTGCACGGCATCGGGCCGGCGGCGGCGGGCCTGATTGAGCGCGCGGCGGACGGCGGCCTGGTGCGCGACCTGCTGTTCCATATGCCGGACGGCTTCACCGACCGCCGCGCCCGGCCGACGATCCGGGCGGCGTTGCCCGGCAGCATCGCCACGCTGGACGTCGAGGTCGTGCGCCACGAGGCGCCAGCCAATTCCCGCCAGCCCTGGCGCATCGTGGTCACCGACGGCAGCGGCTTTCTGGAGATCGTGCTGTTCGGCCGCGCCGGCCGCGACCGCTTTGCACCCGGCGCCCGGCTGCTCGTCTCCGGCCGGCTGGAGCTGTTCAACGGCCGCCTGACCCTGCCGCATCCCGACCACGTGGTGCCGGCGGCGACCCCCGAGCTGCTGCCCGCGATCGAGCCGGTATGGCCACTGACCGCCGGGCTCTCCCCCAAGGTGCTCGGCCGCGCGATGCGGACCGCCCTGGAGGGACTTTCCGACTTCCCGGAATGGGCCGACGCCGCCCTGGTCCGCCGCGAGGGCTGGCCCGGCTTCGCGGCCGCGCTGCGTGCCGTCCAGGCGCCCGACGCGCCGCCTGGTGAGGCGCCCCGCCGCCGCCTCGCCTATGACGAGCTGCTCGCCCAGCAGGTCGCGATCGCCTGGGCGCGTGCCCGCGAACGGGAGCGGCCGGGCCGTGCGCTTGCCGGCGACGGTGCGCTGCGGGAGGCGGCGCTGGCGCGCTTCGGCCATGCGCTCACGCCCGGACAGGCCGCGGTGCTGGCGGAGATCGACGCCGACCTTGCCGCCCCCCGGCGGATGCTGCGGCTGTTGCAGGGCGATGTCGGCTCCGGCAAGACGCTGGTCGCCACCCTCGCGATGCTGCGCGCCGCGGAGGCCGGGGCGCAGGCGGCGCTGATGGCGCCCACCGAGCTGCTCTCGCGCCAGCACCACCGCACGCTGACCCGCATCTGCCCGCTGCCCGTGGCCCTGCTGACCGGCGGTGTGAAGGGGGGACCCCGCGACCGGCTGCTCGCCCGCATCGCGGCCGGCGACGTCTCGCTGGTCGTCGGCACCCATGCGCTGTTCCAGGAAGGCGTCGCCTATCGCGACCTGGCGCTGGCGGTGATCGACGAGCAGCATCGCTTCGGCGTCGACCAGCGCATGATGCTGGGTGCCAAGGGCGCGCGCACGGACATCCTCGTGATGACCGCGACGCCGATCCCCCGCACGCTGCTGCTGACCCACTGGGCGGAGATGGAGGTGAGCCGCCTCGCCGACCGCCCGGGGGCGCGGCCGCCGGTCCGCACCACGCTGCACGCGCTCGGCACCCTGCCGGACATCGCCGACGCGATCGCGCGCGCGCTGGCGGATGGCGGGCAGGTGTACTGGGTCTGTCCGCTGGTGAGCGAGAGCGAGACGCTTGACGTGGCCGCCGCTGAGGAGCGCTTCAGCGATCTCCGCCGCCGCTTCGGGTCTGTGGTCGGCCTTGCCCACGGTCGTCAGGACAGCGCGGTGCGGCAGTCGGCATTGGCGGATTTCGCCGCCGGCCGCGTCCGGATCCTGGTGGCGACGACAGTTGTCGAGGTCGGCGTGGACGTGCCCTCGGCGAATGTCATGGTGATCGAGCACGCCGAACGGTTCGGGCTCGCGCAGCTTCACCAGCTTCGCGGG
>DATAYA010000289.1:0-5587 GCA_036272815.1 Acetobacteraceae bacterium | reverse complement strand
AGGCCCCAGACCCTCCTTCGGAACAGGGGCCTGGGGACACGTCCCCAGCGGGGTCCAGGGGCGGCGCCCCTGGCCTTGCCCTCGCCCCGCCAATTGCCTATCGCGGCCGCTGCCCCCGCCCGCAGGAGCCGCCGATGCCCGCAATCGCCGACATCATCGCCCGCGAAATCCTCGACAGCCGCGGCAACCCGACGCTGGAGGTCGACGTGCGCCTCGACGACGGCACGCTCGGCCGCGCCGCCATCCCCTCTGGCGCCTCCACCGGCGCGCACGAGGCGGTGGAACTGCGCGACGGCGACCAGCACCGGTTCGGCGGCAAGGGCGTCCGCACCGCCGCCGCCAATGTCGATGGCGAGATCTTCGACGCGATCGGCGGGATGGACCCGACCGAGCAGGTGCGGATCGACGACATCCTGATCGATCTCGACGGGACGCCGAACAAGTCCCGCCTCGGCGCCAACGCGATCCTCGGCGTCTCGCTCGCCTGCGCCCGCGCGAGTGCGGCGTCCCTCGACGTGCCGCTCTACCGCTATGTCGGCGGCGTCTTCGCCCGCACGCTGCCGGTGCCGATGATGAACATCATCAACGGCGGCCGTCATGCCGACAACCCGATCGACATCCAGGAATTCATGGTCATGCCGGTGGGTGCCGCCACGATGGCGGACGCGGTGCGGATGGGCTCGGAGGTCTTCTCATCCCTCCGGCGCGCGCTCTCGGATGCCGGCCACAACACCAATGTCGGCGACGAGGGCGGCTTCGCGCCGAACCTGCGTTCGGCCGAGGAGGCGCTCGGCTTCATCGCGCGCGCCTGCGAGGCGGCCGGCTACCGGCCTGGCGAGGACATCATGTTCGCGCTCGACCCCGCCGCGACCGAGTTCTTCCGCGACGGCGTCTATGACATGGCGGGCGAGGGCAAGCGGCTCGATGCCGCCGGCATGGTGGCCTACTTCGCCGACCTCGCCGGCCGGTTCCCGATCGCATCCATCGAGGACGGCCTGGCGGAAGATGACTGGGCCGGCTGGGCGCTCCTGACCGCGACGCTCGGCAAGCGGCTGCAACTGGTCGGCGACGATCTGTTCGTCACCAACGCGGAACGGCTGCGGCGCGGCATCGCGGAGCGCTCGGCCAACGCGATCCTGGTGAAGGTCAACCAGATCGGCACGCTGTCGGAGACGCTGGAGACGGTCGGCCTCGCGCACCGCTCCGCCTTCGCGGTGGTGATGAGCCACCGCTCGGGCGAGACCGAGGACACCACGATCGCCGATCTCGCGGTCGCCACCAATTGCGGGCAGATCAAGACCGGCAGCCTCGCGCGCAGCGATCGGACCGCGAAATACAACCAGCTCATGCGGATCGAGGCAGAGCTGGGGCCGGCCGCGCGCTACGCCGGGCGGACGGTATTGCGGCAGGCGTAGCCGCGCCGAACCCGACGCATCCGGAGACGTTGCACTGTCGCGCCGAGTGTTCTGCGGGGGCGCTGTCGAAGGAGGCGTGAATGTTAACGATCCTGCTGATCGTGCTGATCATCCTGGCGCTGGGGGGTTTCGGCCACACCGGCTATCGGCGTGGCTGGTACGGCGGCTACGGCGGTCCGGCCACCGGCGGCGGCTGGTACGGCGGCGGCCTGGGCATCATCCTGCTGATCGTCATCCTGATCCTGCTGTTCAGCGGCGGCCACTATTTCGGCGCCGGCGTGAGGCACTGAGCGTCATGCCGGCACGTGGTCGGGCGTGGCCGTCTCGGTCTCCATCACGTCGCCTGGCAAGTGGCGCGGGCGGATCGCGGCGACGATCGCCGCCACCGCCGATCCCGCGATGATCCACACCGCCATCGAGGTGCCGAGGCCGATCGAGCGGCCCAGCAGCGGCACCGCGAGTGCCGCGACCGAACCGCCCGCGCCCGCCACCGCATAGCCGAACCCCATGCCGAAGCTGCGGTGGGCGGAGGGGAAGCGGCGCGAGAGAAAAGCCGGGACCAGCCCGAAGATGCTGTTGGCGACGACGCCCATGAGCGCCGCACCTAGGAACAGGCCGGCGGTGCTGCCGACCAGGGTGAAGAAGATCGCCGCCGGGATCGAGACCAGCAGATAGGTGACGCTGGTGGCGCGCTGCCCGAACCGCGCCGCCAGCAACCCGATCACCGGTTTGCCGACGATCGAGGCGACCGAATAGGTCGCGGCATAGGGAAACACCTGCATCGGCGACATGTGCCGCACGGTCTGCAGGAACGCCGGGTAGAACGTGAAGATGGCGGTGTTCTGGAATTGCAGGACCATCATGAACACCCAGCCCTGAATTGCCGCCGCGGTCAGCCGGAAGCGCGGACGCGGCCCGGCGTCACGCCGGCCGCGCGTGCGCAGCCACACCGGAGACTCCGGCACGCCCCGGCGGATGAATATCGTCAGCAGCGCTGGCAGGATGCCGATGAAGAACAGGATGCGCCACCCGAACCGCGGCGCAATGACCGCATTGGCGGCCGCCGCCATGAAATACCCGATCTCGAAACCCGCCATCATGATCGCGGAGGCAAGACTGCGCGCCTGCGGCGGCACGGATTCCATCAGCAGTGCCGCGGAGGCCGACCATTCGCCGCCGAAGCCGAAGCCGAACAGCACGCGGATGACGAACAGCGAGGCATAGCTCCAGGCCAGCCCGGTCAGGCCGCTGAAGACGGAGAACCACACCACGCCCACCATGAACGCGGTCTTGCGCCCCCACCGGTCGGAAGCCAGCCCCCAGCCGATATTGCCTGCGATCTTCGAATAGGTGGAGACGCTGAGCAGCAATCCCATCGCGACCAGATCGACCGCGAAGGTGTCCCGCAGACGCACCAGGAGGAAGATGAGAATCATCTGGTCGAACGCGTCGAGCACCCAGCCGAGCATGGCCGCGAGAACGACGCGCCAGTGCTGGATCACCGCCGCGAACGGCGTCTGCTCGGCCGCGAGCGTCGATCTCGCCGGTCCCGCTCGAAGGCTCGACATGGCACGTCTCCCGGCCGCAATTGCGCTGCGCGCCGCGCGATCCTTCATCCCGGCCAAGCCGGTGTCAAACGCGACGAGAGTGTGCGCTACAGCAGATTTTCCGAGTGGTGGCAGGCGACGAGGCCGCCATTCACGCCACGCAATTCCGGCCGTTGGGCGGCGCATATCTCCGTGGCATGGATGCAGCGCGTGCGATAGGCGCAGCCGGATGGCGGCGCCAGCGGCGACGGCGGCTCGCCGCGCACCGGCTCGGCGGCGGCGTCCGACCGCAGTCCGGGCGTCGCCGCCAGCAGCGCCCGCGTGTACGGATGCAGCGGGCGCGAAAACACCGCCTCGCGCGCCGCCCGCTCCACCACGCGGCCGAGATACATCACCATCACGTCGTCGGCGATGTGGCGCACCACGCCGAGATCGTGGCTGATGAACAGATAGGCGAGCCCGAACTCGTCCTGCAGATCGAGCAGCAGGTTCAGCACCTGCGCGCGGATCGAGACGTCGAGTGCCGAGACCGGCTCGTCGGCGACCACGATGCGCGGCCGCAGCATCAGCGCGCGCGCGATCGCGATGCGCTGCCGCTGGCCGCCGGAGAACATGTGCGGATAGCGCTGCGCCTGATCCGCGCGCAGCCCGACCCGCGCCATCATCGCGTGCGCCGCCTCACGACGCTCGCGCGCCGGCATCCCCGCGATCGTCAGCGGTTCCTCCAGAATGCCGAGCACGGTGCGGCGCGGGTTGAGCGAGCCGTACGGGTTCTGGAACACCATCTGCACCGCCCGCCGCGTCGCCGCTTCGCGCGGGTCGGCCGGGCGGCCGTCGATCTCGACGGTGCCGCTGCTCGGCCGCTCCAGCAGCGTCACGATCCGCGCCAGCGTGGACTTGCCGCAGCCGCTCTCGCCGACCACCGCGAGCGTGCGTCCGGCCGCGACCGAGAAAGAAACCCCGCTCAGTGCGTGCAAGACTGCACCGCCGCGGAAAAGCCCGCCGCCGATCGCGTAACTCCGCGAGACGTCGTGTGCGGCGAGCAGCGTCATCGGGGCGCGTGGCAGCGGACGGTGCCATCCGGCAGCACCGTGACCGACGGACGCTCGCCGCAGCGCGCGAACACGTACCGGCAGCGCGGCGCGAACAGGCAGCCGGCGGGACGGTCGGCGACCCCCGGCACCAGACCCGGGATCGTCGCGAGCCTGCGGTGCGTGTCCGCCCGTTCCGGACCGGCATCGAGCAGTGCCACGGTATAGGGATGCGCGGGTGCGGCCAGCAGCGCCGCCGCGGGGCGCGCCTCCATCGCCTGCCCCGCGTACATGACCAGCACCCGCTGCGCCACATCGGCGACCACGGCAAGGTCGTGCGTGATGAGGATCATCGCCATCCCGCGCTCACGCTGCAGCCCGCCCAGCAGCTCCAGGATCTGCTTTTGGATGGTGACATCGAGTGCCGTGGTCGGCTCGTCGGCGATCAGCAGGCGCGGATTGCAGGCGATCGCCATCGCGATCATCACACGCTGGTTCATCCCCCCCGACAATTGATGCGGGAATGCCGACAGGCGCTGCCGCGGCGCCGGGATGCCAACGAGGCGCAGCAGTTCGACCGCACGCTCGCGCGCCGCCGCGCGCGACAGGCCGAGATGCACGCGCAATGTCTCAGCGACCTGCCATCCCACGGTGAAACACGGATTGAGGCTGGTGGTCGGCTCCTGGAAGATCATCGCGACGTCGCGGCCGAGCAGTCGGCGGAGCGCGTGCGGCGGGAGCGCCAGCAGGTCGCGCCCGTCGAAGCGCAGCACGTCGGCAGAGACGCGGCCCGGCGGACGGATCAGGCCCATGACCGCCAGCATCGCGACCGACTTGCCGGAGCCGGATTCACCGACGATGCCGAGCAGCTCGCCCTCGTCCAGATCGAGGTCGAGCCCTTCCACGGCTTGCAACGCGCCCTGGGCGGTCGGAAAGGTGACGCTGAGGTTGCGGATCTCGAGCAGGCTCATCCGAGCTTGAGCCGCGGATCGAGCACGTCGCGCAGGCCGTCGCCGATCAGGTTGAAGCCGAGCACGGTCAGCAGGATCGCCAATCCGGGAAATGTCACCACCCACCACGCGCTCTGGACGAATTGCAGCGCGTCGGCGAGCATCGTCCCCCATTCCGGCGTCGGCGGCTGCGCGCCGAGACCGAGGAAGCCGAGTGCCGCGGTGTCGAGGATCGCACTCGAAAACCCGAGCGATGCCTGCACGATCAAGGGTGCCAGGCAATTGGGCAGCACGGTCAAGAACATCAGCCGCGGCAGACCCGCACCCGCCATGCGCGACGCCGCCACGTACTCGCGCCCGAGTTCCGCCAGCACCGCCGCGCGCGTGAGGCGCACGAAACCGGGGAGCTGCACCATCGCGACCGCCAGCATCGCGTTCGTCAGGCCGGGTCCGAGGATCGCCACGACCGCGATCGCCAGCAGCAATGTCGGCAGCGCCAGCATGATGTCCATCAGCCGCATCACCAGCGCATCGACGACGCCGCCCGCGAACCCGGCGGCAAGGCCGAGCAGCGTGCCGACGATCGAGGCGAGGGCGACCACCATCGCGCCAATCGAGAGCGACAGCCGCGCGCCGTAGAGCAG
>DATAYA010000288.1:0-8556 GCA_036272815.1 Acetobacteraceae bacterium | reverse complement strand
GTTGTGCGCCGGACGCCCCGCCCAGGCGATGCCGACGCGCCGGTATCCGGGCGGCAGCAACGCATCGAGCCGCGCCGCCCAGGAGGCGTCGCCGCGTCGCGAGCTCCGTGTGCCGACTGCGCACGCTCGACGATCGGTGCGAAGTGCCGACTGGCCTCGGCCGGGCTCAGGGTTGCCAAGTCGAGTGCGCAGCAGCGGGCCGGACGCAGGCCGCTGCCGCACGGCCAACGCCGCAAATCCTGCTCGCCGAGACGCGGCCGCTCATGCGAGCGGCAGGCCCACGTAGTTCTCGGCGAGCCAGGTCGAAGCCGCGGGCGAGGCGGTCAGCGCGTCAAGTTCCGCACGCTGGACGCGGCGGTCGAACCGGCTTGCGTGGGGAAAGCGGTGCAGCATCCCCGTCATCCACGCGGAAAAACGCTGCACCTTCCAGATGCGCTGCAGCGCCTCCTCCGAGTAGCGTGCGAGCGGCGCGTCGTCGCCGCGGAGCAGATGCGCCTCCATCCCGCGCGACAGGCGCACCACGTCGGCGACAGCGGCATTGAGCCCCTTGGCGCCGGTGGGCGGGACGATGTGCGCCGCGTCGCCGGCGAGGAACATCCGGCCGCACTGCATCGGCTCGGCGACGAAGCCGCGCATCGCGGTGACGCCCTTCTGGAGCACGGGGCCTTTTTCCAATTCCACGCCCTCGCAGGCGAGCCTTGTGCGCAGCTCCTTCCAGATGCGGGCGTCGGACCAGGCGGCGAGGTCCTCGTCCGGTGCGCATTGCAGATAGAGCCGGCCGATCGTGGGTGAGCGCATCGAGAGCAGCGCGAAGCCGCGCGCGTGGCTGGCGTAGATCAGCTCGTCGGAGGCCGGCCGCGTCTCGGCGAGGATGCCGAGCCAGCCGAATGGATACTGGCGCTCGTATGTCGTCACATGCCCGTCCGGCATTGCGCCGCGGCAGACACCATGGAAGCCGTCGCAGCCGGCGACGATATCGCAGTCCAGCGTGTGCTCCGCTCCGCCGTGGTGGTAGCGCAGCAGCGGCGATCCGGCGGCGAAATCGCACGGCAGCACGTGTTCGGCGTCGAAAACGATGCGGCCGCCGGACGCGAGCCGTGCCGCGATCAGGTCCTGCACGATGTTGTGCTGGCTATAGACGGTGACGTGCTTCCCCGTGAGTGCCGAGAAATCGATCCGGTGCAGGCGTCCATCGAACAGGATCTGCGTGCCGTGGTGCGGCAGTCCCTCGTGCAGCAGCCGCGTGCCGACGCCGGTCTCGACCAGCAGCGCGGCGACCTCGTGCTCCAGAACGCCAGCGCGGATGCGCTGCTCGACATGTGCCCGCGACCGCGCCTCCAGGATCACGCTATCGATGCCGGCAAGGTGCAGCAGATGCGAGAGCAGCAGCCCGGCCGGCCCCGCGCCCACGATGCCGACCTGCGTGCGCTCCCTCATGTGGCGCCGCCGTCGTGCGTCGTCTTCGGCGCGCGCTTCTCCAGGAAGTCGCGCAGCCGCCGCTTCGCCTCCGGCGCGTCCTGTGCGACCGCCGACATCAACGCCTCCAACAGCAGGCCGGTCGCGGGATCGGCGTCGGCGATGCGGGGCAGGGCATGGATCAGCGCGAAATTGGTCATCGGCGCATTCTGCGCCACGCGCCGCGCCAGCATCATCGCGTGCGCCAAGCCGCCGCCGGCGGGTGCCGTGTATTGCGCGAAGCCGATCGCGACCGCCTCCTCCGCGCCGTAGCTGCGGCCGGTGAGCATCATGTCCAGCATCCGCGCCGTCCCGATCAGCTTCGGAAGCCGCACCGCGCCGCCGCCGCCGACGAAGATGCCGCGACTGCCCTCGGGTAGCGCGAAATAAGTCCCCGCCTCCGCAATGCGCAAATGCGCCGCCGCCGCCAGCTCCAGCCCGCCACCGACGACGGCACCATGCAGCGCCGCGATCACCGGCACGCGGCCCAGCGCGATGCGGTCGAACGCCGAATGCCACAGCCGCGAGTGCTGCATCGCCTCCGCAGCGCGCGCTTCGGCGAGCATTGAGAGGTCGAGACCGGCGCAGAAATGGGCGCCTTCGCCGTGCAGCACGACAGCGGCAGTCCAGTCCGGCAGCGCCTCGAAGAAGTGGCCGATGCCGGCGACCGTCGCATCGTCGAGCGCGTTGCGCTTCTCCGGCCGCGCGAGGCGCAGCACGGCGACCTCGCCCTCGCGCGTCGCGACCAGCGATGCGGGCAGGTCGGGAAACATCAGCGCGGCGTGAACTGCACCTTGCCGAACAGCACCTCCTTCTGCTCTTCGCTCATCGGGCCCCGGCGTTGGTTCTCCGACAGCACCTCGACGCCGCGCTGCACCGCCGGTCGCTCAGCGACGGCGTCGAGCCAGCGCGCGAGGTGTGGCAGGGCGGCGAGATCGACGCCGCGGCGCCCGGGGTTGCGCGCCCAGGGATAGGTCGCGATATCGGCGATCGAATACTCGCCGGCGAGGTATTCCGCCTCGGCCAGCCGCTTGTCGAGCACACGGTAGAGCCGCGCGACCTCGTTGGTGTAGCGCTCGATCGCGTACGGCAGCTTCTCCGGCGCATAGGTTGCAAAGTGGTTCCACTGGCCGAACATCGGGCCAACGCTGCCCATTTGGAACATCAGCCATTGCAGGCAGATGTAGCGCTGCGCCGGATCGGCGGGAATCAGACGTCCCGCCTTTTCGGCCAGGTAGATCAGGATCGCGCCGGACTCGAACAGCCGCAACTCGCGACCGCCCGGCCCGTCGGGATCGACGATCGCCGGGATGCGATGGTTCGGCGTGATCGCCAGGAACTCCGGCTTGAACTGTGCGCCCGCGCCGATATCGACCGGAACGACGCGATACGGCAGTCCCAGCTCCTCCAGTGCGATATGGACCTTGTGCCCGTTCGGGGTGGGCCAGCTCCAGACTTCGATCATGCCGCTCTCCTGCATCGGACGCGCCGACTTAAGCCCAGCCGGACGTGCGGCGGAAGCCGTGTCAGAGCGGACAGTCGTCCGGCCCGGAGACGGGGCGCGGTTCGAATGCGACGACGATACCGGCAGCGCCCGCCGGCCGGGATGGGGCCACCGTGTGCGCGCCGATATTGGCGCCGACCTCCACCACCACGCCGCCCGGCGGTCACGATCTGCCGGAACGCTTCCACCTCACCCGGCGAGAACTCGCCATAGCGCGCGAGGCTTGCGCCCACGTAGCGGTCGAAGCGGTTGAACAGCAGCGGCCCGCCGCGACGCATCCCAGCTCGTTGAAGCCCTCCGGCAGCACGATCGGCCCGCGGAGGGGCACCTAGGTGTTGCCGGCGAGGCTGTCGATCGCCGCCTGCACGCCGCCGGGCCGGTGCGGGATCCCGGCCGCACGCAGGCCCAGCTCGACCCCGCCGAGCGTGCCGATCAGTTGGAGATCTCCGAAGTCGCCGAGATGGCCGATCCGGAACACGCGGTCGCGCAGGATGCCGAGCCCGTTGCCGAGGCTCATGTTGCACCGCTCCAGGATCGCCGCCCGCAATGCGTCGGCGCTGTGCCCCTCCGGCACGCGAACCGCGGTGAGGGAGGCGGAAAAGTCGCGCGGCTCGGCGCATTGCACCTCGAGCCCCCAGGCACGGACGGCGCGGCGCGTCGCCTCGGCGTGCCGCTCGTGGCGGGCGAAGACGGCCGGCAGGCTCTCGTCCAGCAGCAGATCGAGCGCCGTATCCAGGCCGTAGAGGAGGTTTGTCGCCGGGGTATAGGGGAAATAGCCGGTCTCGTTGGCCGCCAGCATCGGCCGCCAGTCCCAGTAGCTGCGCGGCAGGCGGGCGGTCTCGGCTGCTTCCAGCGCGCGGGCGCTGATCGCGTTGAAGGAGAGGCCGGGCGGCAGCATCAGCCCCTTCTGCGAACCGGCGACCGTGACGTCGACGCCCCAGGCATCGTGGCGATATTCCATGCTGGCGAGCGAGGAAATCGTGTCCACCAGCAGCAGCGCCGGATGGGCGGCCGCATCCATCGCGGCGCGGACCTCCGCGATGCGGGAGGCGCAGCCGGTCGAGGTCTCGTTGTGGACCACGCAGACCGCGCGGATGCGGTGCGCGGGGTCGGCAGCGAGGCGTGCGCCGATCGCGTCCGGGTCGGCGCCGCGGCGCCAGTCGGTGTCGATGAACTCCGGCGCGAGGCCGAGGCGGCCTGCCATCTCCTCCCACAGGGTCGCGAACCAGCCGGTGCGGCACATCAGCACGGCGTCGCCCGGGCTGAGCGTGTTGCACAGCGCCGCCTCCCAGGCGCCGGTGCCGGAGGCGGGGTAGATCACGACCTGTCCCTCGGTCTGGAACACGCGGCGGAGTTTTGCGAGCAAACGGCGGCCGAGTTCGCCAAAGGCCGGCCCGCGATGGTCCATCGTCGGCGCGTCGATCGCGCGCAGGACGCGATCGGGGACGTTGGTGGGCCCCGGGATCTGGAGGAAGTGGCGGCCCGGCTGATGCGGCATGGATTTATCTCCGGTCAGAGCAGAAAGCCCTCTCCCTTTGCGGGAGAGGGTTGGGTGAGGGCGGAGGTACCGCTCGACGCTACGGCGTAAGCCCTCCTCACCCCAACCCTCTCCCGCAAGGGGAGAGGCGGAAATGTCCTCCCTTCGCCCCCTTCACGCCAATGAATACCCCTCGTCCCATCCAGCGCCGCCGCGCATTGGACAAGGCCGGGCCTGCAGCGTCATCTGGAGCGATGAACGCCGACATTAACGCCTCTTCCCTCGTGAGCGCGCTGCGGCACGAGACCGGGGCGGAGGTGCTGTTCTCCGCCGCCGACCGCGGCCGCTACGCGACCGACGCCTCGATCTACCAGGTGATGCCGCTCGGCGTGATCGTCCCGCGTCGGATCGACGACGTGCAGGCGGCCCTCGCGATCGCGCGCGCGCACGGCGTGCCGGTCCTCGCCCGCGGCGGCGGCACCAGCCAGTGCGGCCAGACGGTCAACCGCGCGCTGGTGATCGATTGCAGCAAGCACCTGCGGCGCGTGCTGGAGATCGATCCGGCCGCACGCACCGCCCGGGTCGAGCCGGGGATCGTGCTGTCCGACCTGAACCGCGCGCTGCGCCCGCACGGGCTGTTCTTCCCGGTCGATCCCTCGACCCACGCACGCTGCACGATCGGCGGCATGGCGGGGAACAACTCCTGCGGGTCCAAGTCGATCCGCTACGGCCTGATGGCCGACAACGTCCGCGCGATCGATGCGATTCTCGCCGACGGCACGCGGCACGAATTCGGCGTGGTGCCGGACAATTTCGGCGAGGACATCCCGCCGCGCATCGCCGACCTGTTGCAGACCCTCCGGGCACTCGGCAGGACCGAGGCGGACGAGATCGCCGCCCGCTTCCCGCGCCAGCTTCGCCGCGTCGGCGGCTACAACATCGACGCGCTGACGCCGGCGGCGCACGCGGCGGGCCGCGACAATCTCGCCCGCCTTCTGGTCGGCTCGGAGGGCACGCTCGCCTTCTCCGCCGCGGTGGAGCTTGCCCTGGCACCGATCAAGCCGCGGAAAGTCGTCGGCATCTGCCAGTTCCCGACCTTCCGGGCCGCGATGGCGGCGACGCGGCATCTGGTGACGCTCGATCCCGAGGCGGTCGAGCTGGTCGATCGCACGATGATCGACCTCGGGCGCGGCATCCCGATCTACCGCGCGGTGATCGACCGCATGCTGCTCGGCGAGCCGGATTCTCTTCTGCTCGTCGAGTTCCACGGCGACGCCGATGCACCCCTCTTGGCGAGGCTCGCCGAACTCGACGCGATGATGGCCGATCTCGGCTACCCCGGTGCGGTCGTGCGCGCAACCGAGGCGCGGTTCCAGGCGGAGATCGCCTCGGTGCGCGAGGCCGGGCTCAACATCATGATGTCGATGAAGGGCGACGCGAAGCCGGTCTCGTTCATCGAGGATTGCGCGGTCGATCTCGACGATCTTCCGGAGTTCACCGCCCGGCTCGACGATCTGTTCGATCGCCGCGGCACCAAGGGGACGTGGTACGCGCACGCCTCGGTCGGCTGCCTGCACGTGCGGCCGGTGCTGAACATGAAAGACGGCGCCGACGTGCGCCGGATGCGCGCGATCGCCGAGGAGGCATTTGCTCTTGTGCGCGAATACAAGGGCTCGCACAGCGGCGAGCACGGCGACGGCCTCGCACGGAGCGAGTTCCACGAGGCGATGTTCGGCCCCCGGATCGTGCGCGCCTTCGAGGCGGTCAAGGACGCGTTCGACCCCGACGCGCGGCTCAACCCCGGCCGCATTGTGCGGGCGCCGAGGATGGATGACCGCACCCTGTTCCGCTACGGCCCGGACTACGCCCCGGCGCCGGCAGCACCGGTGCTCGACTGGTCGGAGCATCCGGGCGGGATGCTGGGTGCGGTCGAGATGTGCAACAACAACGGCACCTGCCGCACCTTCGATGCCGGCATCATGTGCCCGAGCTTCCGCGTCACGCGCGACGAGACCCACGTCACGCGCGGCCGCGCCAACACGCTGCGGCTGGCGCTGACCGGCCAGCTCGGGCCGGATGCGCTCGCCTCTGATGCGCTCGCCTCTGACGCGCTGGCCGAAGCGATGCGCCTCTGCGTCTCCTGCAAGGCATGCAGGCGGGAGTGCCCGACCGGCATCGATATGGCGAAGCTGAAGATCGAGGTGCTGGCGGCACGCGCGTCCCGCCACGGGATCGGCCGGCGGGAGCGGCTGATCGCCTCCCTCCCGGTGCTCGCCCCGCACGCCGCTCGGTTCGCGCCGCTCCTCAACCTGCGTAACCGGATGCCGATGCTGCGCCGCGCAGGCGAGCGACGGTTCGGGATCAGCGCCGACCGCCCCCTGCCGGCCTGGCGGCGCGATGCGTTCCGCGACGCCGAGCTGCCGGCGCCGGGCAGCGGGCGCGAGGTGGTGCTGTTCGCCGACACATTCAGCCGCGCCTTCGAGCCTGACAATCTGCGCGACGCGATGCGCGTGCTCGCCGCTGCCGGCTGGCGGGCGGTGCGGCCGGAGGCGGGTGGACGCCCGCTCTGCTGCGGCCGCACCTGGCTCGCCGTGGGCCTGGTGGAGCGGGCGCGGGCGGAGGCGCGGCGGACGCTGGCGGCGCTGGCCGGCAGTCGGGTCGTGGTCGGGCTCGAACCCTCCTGCGTGATGACGCTGCGCCACGAATTTCTGTCCCTCCTGCCCGGGGTGGAGGCCCAAGACCTTGCCGGACGGGCGGTGCTGTTGTCGGAATTCCTGGCAGCGAACGGGCATGCTCTGGCGCTCCGACCACGCGCGGCCGTGGCGCACGTCCACGGGCATTGCCACCAGAAATCGGCCGGCGCCTTCGCCCCCGCCCTGGCAGCGCTGCGGCGCGTCCCGGGGCTCGACGTGCGGCCGATCGCTGCAACCTGCTGTGGCATGGCGGGTGCGTTCGGCTACCAGGCCGAGACACAGGCGGAGTCCCGCGCGATGGCCGAGGCCGGCCTGCTGCCGGCCGTGCGCGAAGCTGGGCCGGAGGCGCTGATCGTGGCCGACGGCTTCTCCTGCCGCCACCAGATCGCCGACCTTGCTGGCCGGCGGGCCGTCCACTCGGTCCGCGTGCTCGCCGCATCGCTGCCGGATGCCAGATGACCAAAGATTAGTCGCGCCGAGACTTGCCCCCGCGCGGGCGGCGAGGCAGCGTTGCGCCATGACCGCTGACGGGACCCGCATCGCCGCGGAAATCCTCCGCCAGACCGCGGCACGAGCGGGGAAGGCTTGACGCTGCTCGCCATGCTGCTCGGCCTCGTGCTGCCGGCCTGCGGGCAGGCAGGGGCTGCCGGCGTGCCGGCGCCCACGCCGATCGACTTCGCCCACCTCGTCCGGCCGGCCAGCCCGAACACCGCGCTCGCCGCGCCCGCCAGCTTCTCACCGAAGCCCGACCTGGTCACGCCCGCCTATCCGCTCACGCCCGAGACCCTGTTCGCCCGCGCCCGGGCGGTGGCGCAATCGGAGCCGCGCACCTACTTGCAGGCAGCGTTCCCGGACCGGATGCAGGCGGACTACGTCGCCAGGAGTGCCGTGTTCAACTTCCCCGACCTGGTAACGGTGCAGGTGCTGCCGGCGAATGACGGGACAGCGAGGCTGGTCCTGTGGTCGCGCAGCGTCTACGGGCGCTCGGATTTCGGGGTGAACCGCAAGCGCCTGACAACCTGGATCGCGGCGCTCGATCCGACGCCTGCAAGGAGCAACGACTGAATGCGCGGCCTCGGCCCGTTCCTGCGCGATGCCTGGATGCTCTCGCGCCCCTATTTCCGCTCCGAGGAGCGCTGGTCCGCGCGCGGCCTGCTCGCGGTCATCATCGGGCTGAACCTGCTGATGGTCGGCATGACGGTGGTACTGAATTTCTGGAACGGCGCGTTCTACGACGCGCTGCAGCACAAGGACTGGCAGGCGTTCCTGCAACTCCTGCTCTGGTATCGCCGCGACCCTGCCGGCCTCTTCGGCATCATGCCGGGCTTCCTGGAGGTCGTGGCGCTCTACATCGTCGTCGCGGTCTATCGCGTCTATCTGAACCAGTGGTTGCAGATCCGCTGGCGGCGCTGGATGACGCGGCACTT
>DATAYA010000287.1:0-4404 GCA_036272815.1 Acetobacteraceae bacterium | reverse complement strand
ACCCCGCCACCATGGAACCAACCAGGAGTAACGCAACAAACTTTGCCCGACGCTGTCTCATACGTCCTCCAGGCCTCACTGTTAAGCGTAGGAGGCTCCTCCGTCCGAGGAACGATAGCTGCCGTACCATATCCAAGCAACCAAAATGGGCCTTGCGATCGCAAGCGCATGGCAGCGATCCGACTATTGCCTCGGGCAAGCGTGTGTCTCGGGGGCTAGCGTGGACAGGCGATTACCGGCCTCCGAGCAGCTCCCGCTTCACCCGCGGTGTCGGGGGCACCGGCCCGATGAAGGTGTCCAGGACCTCCCGCGCAAAGTGCCGGTCAGTGATCGTGCCGAGCACATGCCCGTTGAGCGTCACGACGAGTCGTCGGGGAGTGAACAGGAACACGGTGACGTCACCCCTGTGGATCGCCGGAACGGTCGCGATGAACCGCGCCACGTCTTGCGGATCGAGATAGCAAGGTGCCCTACAATTGTTGGCGAAGCCGGTCCGCCAAACCTCGCGCGCCCTCTGCCGACTGACATCGCGGAGAAAATGGACCTCCAGGAGCTTCGTCTCCGGCGAATCCAGAACAGTCTCCGCATTGCTGCTGCGCTGCTCCAGATAAAGTCCGGCAACATAGATCCAGACATGCAGGATGGAATAGGTGCGCAGGGCGATGCCGTTCAGCACCAGCCGGGTACCAGCCACGTCGCGCGTATCGGGGAAAGCGACTCCCGCAAGCTGGGCCGATGTCGCGTCCGTGGTCGTGAACCCGATCAGCGCAATCGCGAGCATCACGCCCGACATGCCGCCCCGGAGTCTTCCGAACCACCTTGCGTCGCGCTGCCATTCGTCTAGCTTCGTCTTCATCGCTCGATCATAGCTCCGACTTCCTCAGGACCCTCATCGTGTTCGCATTGCTGTGCGGCAGCGCCGGGTTCGGCATGTTTGCGGCGGCCCACATGAGGGCCACGTATCGCGGCCGCGAGACGTTCGACATGATGGCGCTCGTCATCGGGATGCTCGTGACCTTTGCGGGGTTGGTGCTGGGGCTGCTCACGGCCACGGTCAAAGCCGCATATCACGGCGCCGACCATGACATCCAGGAATACGCGCTGCAGCTCACGCAGTTCGATCAGTCCCTGCGGGACCTCGGCCGCGCGAGCGATCCCGCCCGCAGCGACATGAAGACCTATACGGCCGCGCTCATCGCCAGCATCTGGCCGGACGAGCGGCCGCCGGTCGGCGTGTCCTACCCGAATACGTCCGGCATGCCGCGGGTGGGAAGCTCACCGGTCGTTGCGGAGTTGACGAACCGGGTCGGCCTGGAAATCGACATCGTCAATCCGGCCGATCCGCTTGACGCACATGTGGTGGAGGCCTGTCGTCAGGACTATCGGGAGGTGCTGCGCGCGCGACAGGGTGTGATCGAGGATGCTCGGGAGGGCCTGTCGACCCCGTTCTCCAGAGTGCTGGTGTTCTAGCTGATGGTCCCTATGGCGGATTGTTCTCGATTTCGAGCATCGCCATGCGCACGACCCTGGCCTCGATGACGCGACCGGGACCCTGATCCGGTGTGATCGTGGCGTCTGGTGCGGCAGAAGCGCGCTGGCAAGCCCCGCTCCGCTGGGGCAGGATGCCTGCGAACGCAGGCGGAGGTCGCGCGTCGATGGGCGAGACCGAAAAGCGCGGAACCGCGCAGCCCTGGGCCGAGAAGCGTCGGGCCGTGGTGATCGGCGCGGGCAGCTTCGTCATGGACGCGATCATCGACGGCCTGCGGCGCCTGCCGCGCGCCGACGCGGATGCGGCCCTGCATGTCCGGCGACCGCAGGACGGCGGCGACCCGGCGGTCGCGCGGGAGCGGCTGGCCGAATGCCGCGTGCTGATCGAGGAAGCCTGCCCACAGCAGGGCCAGTTTTCGCTCGACGAGGCGGAGCGCGCGCGGCTTCCGGCCGACTGCGCGCGCATCCTGGTGCCGACGCTGCACATGGCCTCGCTATGGCCGCTGATGGCCGACGACCCGCGCAACGTGCCGGAGCCGGGCGCGCCCTACGGCCGCATCCCGCGCCCGTTCGCCGACATGCTGGTGCTGCGCGTGCGCGCGGAAGTCGCCGATCCGGCGCGCCGGATGGCGGCGTATCTGGCGCGCGACGTGATCGCGGAGGCGGGGGTTGCGGCCGCGCACGAGCAGGCGACAGCGGAGGCTTTCGCGCGCGAGCAGGACTGCGACGTGCGCGTCGCCGCCTACGTGCTGCACCATTTCCGCGAGCTTCGGCTGTTCTACACCGACGGGCACCCGACCGGGCGGTTGATGGCCTACGTGCTGGCACAGCTCATCGGGCATTCGGCCCTGCGCGCGGTATTCACCGCGCCGCTGGAGGCGCAGATGCTGCGGTTGCGCGACTGGGCGCGGCGGAGCGGCGTGTTCGCGGGCGAGGAGGCGCCGATCCATCCGGCGGTCGCGGCGCATTTCGGGCTCGCCTGGCACCATCCGCAGATGATCTTCCGCTGGCAGGACCGAGACTGGACGTTCGAGGACTGGATCGACTTCCTGCTGCGCCACGAGCCGCCGCAAGCGCGGGCCGCGGAGTAGGCGCGGCGCGATGGCGGGCATCGTCGCGGCCGTCGCGCGCCATGCCGCGCGCGCGCCCGACAAGCCGTTCCTGATCCTGCGCCGCCGCGGCACGGTCGAGACGCTCCCCTATGGCGCGCTGATGGCAGAGGCGCGGCGGTTCGCCGCCGGGTTTGCCGCGCGCGGCGCAGCCGATGGCGCGACCGTGGCGCTGATGCTGCCGACGCATGCGGCGACCGCACCGGCCTTTCTCGGTGCCATGCTGGCGGGGGCCGTGCCAAGCCTGTTCCCGCCGCCGACGCCCAAGCAGCAGCCGGAGCTTTTCTGGGCGGCGCAGCGCGCGGTGTTCTCGCGGGTCGGGCCGGCGCTGATCGCGGCCGATGCGGCGACACGGGCCGCGCTGGCGACGCACCTGCCGGAATGGGCGGAGCGGGCGGTCGCGATCGAGGCGTTGGCCGCCGATCCCGGGTTCGCCGGTGAGGCCGCCGAGGATGGGCTTGCCTTCCTCCAGCACAGCTCCGGCACGACCGGGTTGCGCAAGGGCGTGATGCTGACGCACGCGGCGGTGCTCGACTTCGCCGCGGCACTCGGAGAGGCGCCGGCGATCGACGAGCGCGACGTGATCGCATCCTGGCTGCCGCTCTATCACGACATGGGCCTGGTCGGCTGCCTCGTGCTGCCGATGCTGCTCGGGCTGACCGTCGTGCAGCTCGATCCCTTCGAGTGGGTGGGCCGCCCTGCCCTGCTGTTCGAGGCGATCGAGGCGCACGCGGCGAGCTTGTGCTGGATGCCCAATTTCGCATTCCACCATCTGCTGCGCACGGCGCCGCGCGCGGGACGCTGGGCGCTCGGCAGCGTGCGCGCGCTGATCGACTGCTCCGAGCCGTGCAAGCCGCAGACGCTGCGGGCCTTCGCCGCGCGCTTTGCCGCCTGCGGCCTGCGGGAGGGCGCGCTCGCCGCGAGCTACGGCATGGCGGAGAACGTGTTCATCGCGACGCAGACCCGGCCGGGCACCGCGCCGCGCAGCCTGCGCGCCGACCGGGCGGCGTTCGCCGAGACGGGGCGCATCGTGGCACCCGAGGCAGGCGCGCCGGAGGTGGAATTCCTCTCCTGCGGGCCGCCCATCCCGCGCACCGAAATCCGCATCCTGGATGAAGCCGGCGTCGCGCTGCGCGAGCGCGCGGTGGGTGAGATCGCCGTCTCCAGCCCGTACCTGTTCGCCGGCTATCATCGCGCGCCGGTGCCGGAGGGGCGCTTTGCGGGCGACTGGTATTGCACCGGCGACCTCGGCTTCCTCGATGATGGCGAGATATTCGTCTGCGGGCGCACCGACGACCTGCTGATCGTCAACGGCCGCAACGTCTATGCGCACGACGTCGAGTTCGCGATCAATGCGCGGACGGCGGTGCGGCCGGGACGGTGCGTCGCGATCGCGCCAGAGAGCGAGCGGACCGGCAGCCGGGTTCTGGTGGTGATCGCCGAGAGCGATGCCGGCGATCCCGCGGCGCTCGCGGAGGCGATCCGGGCGGTGGTCGAGGCGGAGTTCGGCTTCCCGCCGGGCGAGGTGCGGATCGAGGCGCCGGGGTGGATGGTCAAGACGACGAGCGGGAAAGTGTCGCGGGGTGCCAATTTGGCGAAGTATCTCGGCGAAGACGCGCAGCGAGCCGGAGCAGCGCGAGCGGTCTGATCCCGACCCGAGAGCGAATTAAGAGGGCAGCGCCCCGTCAAGCTGGTCGAGGAAGGTCTCGAAATCCTTGGCCTCGCGAAAGTCGCGATAGACGCTTGCGAAGCGGACATAGGCGACCGCGTCCACCTCCTTCAGCACCTCCATCACCTGTTCGCCGAT
>DATAYA010000286.1:0-3979 GCA_036272815.1 Acetobacteraceae bacterium | reverse complement strand
AGCGCCGGCTGAAGATCGGATCGGTCAGCACGACGGCGCCGGGCAGGCGGATCAGGAAGCTGGAATGGTTGATGAAGCTGATCGCGACGGTGCCGGGCGCGACCGTGGCCGGCGGCGGCGGAAACGCCGGGTTGGCCACATTGCGCGGCCACACGGCGCGGCCGCGGTCGAACCGCAGTCGGAGTACCTGGAGCGGGCCGCGGGCGGGCACGCGGGGGCCGGGGTTGAAGAAGCTATGCCCGTCGCAATGGTCGGAGACCGGGAAGCGGCGATCGTCGGCGGCCGGCCGCTGCGTCGAAGGCGCGGCAGCCGCGGCGTCGCCGCGATTCCACGACGTCGGCGGGGCGTTCATCGGGGCGTTCATCGGGGGGCGTTCATCCTTCTGCTCTCGACGTTGCGGCCGCGCGCCGCGGGTCGTGGGTAAGTTTGAAGTCGGCGTCCTCGCGGGCCATCATTCATCGTCGTGGCCGGGCTTGACCCGGCCATGACGTGAAAGGAAGGCCGGATGCCGCGCCGGCCGGGCCATGGCAGCCCCGGTCTGCCAGTTCCGCGCCGTGCTGACGAAGCAGTAGGCCCTACCCGCGCGCGCCGAAGATCGCGCTGCCGACCCGCACCAGCGTCGCCCCGTGGGCGATCGCCGCCTCGAAATCGGCCGACATGCCCATCGACAGGCCGGCCAGCCCGTGCGTCTCGGCACAGGCCGCGAGCCACGCGAAATGCGGCGCCGGATCGGCCGCCGCCGGCGGGATGCACATCAGGCCGCGCAGCGCTTGCCCGAAGCGGAGGCGGCAGGCGCGGATGAAGCCGTCCGCCGCCTCGCGTCCGATGCCCGCCTTCTGCGCCTCGTCGCCGACATTGACCTGCACGTAGAGGTCGGGGAGCCTGCCCTCCCGCTCGGCGGCATCGGCGATCGCATCGGCAAGGCGCAGCCGGTCGAGGCTCTCGATCGCATGCACAAGCCGCACCGCCTCGCGCGCCTTGTTGGTCTGCAGCGGCCCGATCAGGTGCAGGCGCAGCGCCGGATGGGCGGCGGCGAGCGGCGCGAATTTGGCCACGGCCTCCTGCACGCGGTTCTCGCCGAACACCAACTGTCCCGCTTGCAGCGCCGCGGCGACCGCTGCGGCGGGATGGGTTTTGGAGACGGCAACCAGCGTGACATCCTCGGGTCGGCGGCCGGAGGCGGATGCGGCCGAGGCGATGCGGGCGCGCACGGCGGCGAGCGAGGCGGCGATGGCGGCGGTGTCGGGCGCCTCCGAAGAGTTTGGGGTCCCCGAATTTGGCATCCCGGGGAAGGCGGAGATGGAAGCGGACATGGCGGCGAGGCTGCTGCGCTGGGCCCGCGCGGTCAAGGCGCGGCAAGCGCGGCGGCATTCGGGAGCGCGCATGCCGCCGCCGCTCTGGCTGTTCACCGACGCGGCCCGCCTGTCCGATCCGCTTCCCGCGATTGCCGGCCTGCCGCGCGGACTCTGCGGCGTGGTGCTGCGGCACGACGAGGCGACCGCGCGGGCGACGCTCGGGGCGGCGGTGGCGCGGCTGTGCCGGGCGCGGCGGCTGGCGCTGGTGGTGGCGGGCGACGCCCGGCTCGCACGGCAACTCGGCGCCGGGCTGCATCTGCGCGGTGGTCGGCTGCCGGGAGCGCTCCGCCCGCGTCTGCGGCACGGCGGATGGATCACCAGCTCGGCGCATGGGGCGGCGGACCTGCGGCGGGCGCGGCTGGCCGGCGCGGAGGCGGTGTTCCTCTCGCCCGCCTTCCCGACCGCGAGCCATCCCGGCGGCCGGGCGCTCGGGGCGGTGCGCTGGGCGGCGCTGGCCCGAGGTGCGGCGCCGACCCTGGCTAGCGCGGTTCCGGTTCCGGGGCTGCGCGTGCCGGAGCCGCGTGTTCCGGCGCTGGGCGTTCCGGCGCTGCGGGTTCTGGCGCTGGGCGGCATTGACGCGTTGTCGGCGGCGCGTCTGCCGTGGTGCTGCTGCGCGGGCGCGGGGGCGATCGGGGCGTTGTTGCCGCCCCGCCACAGTGTTTCGCAATAGTCGCGTTCCGGACGTTCATGTGGTTGCGGCAACGTGACCGCCTCAGCAATATGCCTCCAGGTCTGGCTGCCTAGAGCCCTGGGGGGATGCGCACGCACCGTTGTGCGGCCGTCCGGTGGGGAGACGGGGCGGGCCTTGTCAAGAAGGCCGGCGATCGACCCGGCAGAACAAGGAGGTATGAATGCGTAAGCTCCTGCTGGCCTCTGCGGTAACGCTGGGCGGCTTCCTGGGGGTTTCCGGCCCGGCCAGCGCACAGCTCGCGACGTTTTCGGAGAATCCGAACGCGCCGATGCCGCCGCCCACCCAGTGGTCCCGGTCCGGCGCCTTCGGCTTCGTGCAGAACACGCCGCCGATCCCGGCGCCCGGCACCGCCGTGGTCCGCATCTCCGGCTACATCGTCGAATACATGGGCGTCACCGGCGGCCAGAGCCGGGCCAATGAGGCCTCGCCCACGGGCAGTCCCGGCGTCGGCGGCAGCAAGCTCGGCAACCCGACTTTCTTCGGCTACATCCGGTTGTATCCGAGCCTCGAGGGCGTTGCGGCGAACGGCCTGAAATATGGCGCCTTCGCCGAAATCCGGCAGGATAGCGGGATCGGCACCGGCGCCGGCGGCGGCGCCTTCGGCTCGATCTCGGGCCAGGACCCGGCCCGCGGCAACCTCTATTGGCGGCGCGCCTTCGTCTATTTCGGCGAGGACCAGATCGGCACGTTCCGCCTCGGCGCGGCCGACCAGCCCACCTCGCTGTTCCTGACCGGCACGGCGGAAAACTTCGACAACGGCGGCTGGAACGGCGACGCCCCGGCCATCATACCGAACAATCTCGGGGTGACCTGGCCGTTCCCGGACGTCGGCAACCTCTACACCACCCAGAAGGCGGTCTATCTCTCGCCGCAGTTCTTCGGCTTCGACTTCGGCGTCTCCTACGAGCCGAACACGTCGAGCATCTTCGGCGGCAGCCTGACCTGCGGCACGACGGACCTCCAAAACCTGACCTCGCCGGGCGCGGGCTTCAACGGCAATGCCGGCCCGGGCTGCGCCAACCTGTCCTCGACCGGCTCGGCCGACGTCACCCGCCGCCGCAACACTTTCGACGGCGTGCTGCGCTATCGCGGCTCGTTCGGCCCGGTGGGCGTGGCAGTGACCGTCGGCGGAATTTCGAGCGGCAAGGTGAACAACTCCGACACCGCGCCCTTCCCTTCGGGCGTTTTCCAGCGGACCGGCCTCGAAGTGGGCGACTTCGGCGCGCAGGTGACGTACGGCGGCCTGGCGCTGCAGGCGCATGCCGACGTCGGCACGTTCAACCCGAACAGCCAGTGGGCGAACCTGCCGATCAAGGGTGAGTCGCAGGGTGATGCCTGGGTGGTGGGCGCCAGCTACACGATCGGCCCCCTGGTGTTCGGCGGCTCGTGGTTCGAAACGAACGGCGCCGGCAACCAAACGCCGGCCAACCGGCCCGTGGGTGTCGGCACGCTCACCGAACTTGGCGCCGCGGCGGGTGCCACCTACAGCGTAACGCCGGGCTTCGGCTTCACCGCCTCCTACATCTGGGGCCAGCGCAAGCAGAACGACTTCGACCTGATCAACTCGATCTCCGGCAGTCCGCTTCACAACAAGACCGACGTCCAGGCGGGCATCGTCGGCGCCTACGTCAAGTGGTGATCTGACGGCCGAACCCCGGTAGAAGGGGGCCGGACCGATCAGGGCGGCGGGGAAACCCGCCGCCCTTTTCTTTGCCGGATCGGCCTTGCCGGGGATCTGCGGGTTGCGGCGCAGAGCGGATCAAGGATCGCGGAGACGGATTTTGCCATTGCCCGGGCCGGGCCAGAGCGATCACGCCAGAGCTATCGCGGAGGAAAGGGCCGGGTTGGCCCGGCCTGGATGGGGCGGGTTGAAATCCGTCTTCCAATCACTCGCGGCCGGGTCAAGCGCGACCATGACGGCATGACAACGGCC
>DATAYA010000285.1:0-9797 GCA_036272815.1 Acetobacteraceae bacterium | reverse complement strand
GATGGCCTGGCCGGCGACAACAAGAAGCAAACTCTTCTCAAAGTCATCAGAACATCCGTTTTGATCTAACTGGCTCAAGCGCAGCAGGCTTGACACACTTTCAATTGCATCGACCGGCGCAAAGAAAATGGAATGCATGTCGGTCAGCGCCTCGTGCGCGTCCTTCTGCATCCTTGTATATGCATCATGGCATCCGAGTTGGTCGCTGTCCTTAACCGCTTGTTCATATTGAGCGACCGCATATGCTAGATCATGCAGGCTGCGCAAAGACGCATTGGCAAACGCCTCGTCGTTGGTGGTTTGCCTAGCATGCGCCGCTGCACTCAAACCGGCGCCCACGGCCACGACGCACGCCGCTACGGCGTAACCGAGCTTACGCATTGTCGATTCCAAGGCGTCGTTACCCTAAGCTGATTATCACACCAGTATCTTCTATCTGAATGCACAATCAAGAACGCCGTCAAAAGCGGGCTGGACGCCTATGGCTGGCCGACAGTGCCGGGCGACGGCGTCACCTGCGTGCCGGTCTGCGCCTCCGCCAACCGCCGCTCGGCCATTGGGCGCCAGGGCGCGTCGGGCTCAGCCGCGTCCAGCGCGCGGCGGAACAGGGTCGCGGAGGCGAAGGTGACGTGGCCGGCAATTTCGGTCTCGACCTCCGCCGTCTCGGCGGCCAGCGTCGCATCGAAGCGGGTCTGCAGCGCGGTGTTCCATGCCGCCGCCGCAGCCGGCCGGTCGCCGAGGCTCAGCTCGACCCGGCCGAGCAGGATGTAGCCCTGCCGCGCCCGCGCATCGTGCGGGGCCATCCGTGCCAGTTCGTGCTTTAGCTCTTCGACGAGCACCGCCTCCTGCTTCGCCCGCTGCTGGGCCGCGGCGATGCGGGCGGCCAGCGGTGCCGCGGGCAGGCCGGGGTCGCCGTTGACGAGATAGAGCGCCAGTGCCGCGGCCGGCACCAGGCCGATCATCAGCAGCAGCGGCCCGCGCGAGGCGGTCGCGGGCGCCGCTTCCACTTGCTCCGCCTCGGCGAGCATCCGCCGCTGCACCTCCAGCACCGCCTGCGCGCGCTCGCTCTCGGCGAGCCTTCCCTCGGCGGCGTCGCGGTCGAGTTCGGCAAGCTGCGCCCGGTGCAGCGCCAGCGCCGCCTCTCGCCGGCCACGGGCGCGCGCGCCGCGGCCGAGCGTGATCGCGAGCGGCGCCAGCGTCACCGCCGCCAGCGCCAGCAAGGCAACCCAGATCATGCGTCGATTTTCACGGCCCGATAGATCACGGCGCGATGTGTCACGGTCCGGTCAGGCGGTCCAGCCGCGCCCGCTCGGTGTCTGACAGCGGCGGCAGAGGCACCGCCGTTGCCCGGGCACGCCAGCCGATCCCGACCACGGCGGCCCCGGTCGCGAGCGCCAGCACCGGCGCGCCCCAGAGCAGCAGCGTCTGCGCCTCGAAGGGCGGCCGCAACTCCACGAACGTGCCGTACCGCGCGACCATCCAGGCGACCACCTGCCGGTCGGTCCAACCGGCCGTGACCTTCTGCCGCACGATGTGGCGCAGGTCGCGCGCGAGGCCCGCGCTCGACTGCTCGATGCTCTCGTTCTGGCAGACGAGGCAGCGCAGTCGGTCGCCGATCTGCTCGGCCCGCCGCTCCAGGACCGGATTGGCCAGCATCTCCGAGGGATCGTCGACGGCATGGGCCACCGGCGCCCACACCGGGGACGCAAGCAGCCACGCGAGCAGCGCCAGCAGGACCGGCTTCATGCGCTCCAGCTCATGTACCCGGCCTCAAGCATAGGTCCGCATCAGCGCGGCGAGCTGATCGTGCGCGACATCCGGCGTGAGCGCGCCGGCCCAGCGCCAGCGGATGATGCCGCCGCGGTCGATAAAGTAGGTCTCGGGCACGCCGTAGAGGCCGAAGTCGATCGCCGTTCGTCCGGGCAGGTCGGTCGCGACCCGCAGATAGGGATTGCCGTGCCGCTCGAGAAAGCCAAGCGCCGCGTCCGGCTGGTCCTTGTAGGCGATGCCGTAGATCGGCACCGCGCGGTCGTGCAGCGCCATCAGCTCCGGCGCCTCCTGCACGCAGGGCACGCACCAGGAGGCGAAGAAATTGACCAGGACCGGCCGGCCGGGATGGTGCAGCTCCGCCGAGGCGAGGCCCGGTCCGGCGCCGAGCGGCGGCAGGGCGAAATGCGGCACCGGCTTGCCGACCAGCGGGTTCGGCACGCCGTGCGGGTCATAGGTGCCACGCTCCATCCGCTGCAGCATCACATAGGAGATGCCGCCGCCGCCCACCGCCACCGCCAGCGGCAGCCCGAGCAGCACTTGGCGGCGCCCGATCATGTCCCCGGTGACGCCCCGGCCGGCAGGGCGACCGTCCGCCGCGCCGGCGCACCGACCCGCAGCCGCCGGTCGGCCAGCGAGAGCCCGCCGCCGAACGCCATGATGAGCGCGCCGAACCAGATCCAGGGTGCCAGCGGATTGACGTGCAACCGCAGCACCGCCTGCCCGTTCCGCTCGTCGCCAAGGACGGCATAGAGGTCGCGAAAGCCGTTGGTGCGGATCGCGACGTCGGTCGTGGTCTGCTGCTGCAACGGGAAGCTGCGCCGCGAGGGTCGCATCACCGCGACTGTCCGACCGTCGCGCGAGACCACGATGGTCGCGATGCGGTCGACGTAGTTCGACCCGTGCCCATCCACGATCCCGGTGAGGTGCCAGGAATAGCCGCCCTCCGGGACCGTCTGCCCGGGCCGCACCGCGACAATGCGGTGCGAGGCGAGCGACATCCCGGCGATCCCGGCGATCGTGACACCAAGCCCGGCATGGGCCAGCGCCGCCCCGATCGCGCCGAGCCGCAGCCCGATCAGTCGCCGCGCGCTGTCGGCCAGCCGCACCCGGAATAGCCGCAGCCGCTCGGCGATGTCGGCGACGGCCCCCGCGATCAGCCAGGTCGCGGCGGCGAAAGCGAGGAAGGGTGCCGCCTTGAGCCCTATCGCCGTGAACAGTCCGACCGCGAGGGCCAGCAGCGCCACCCACCAGAGCTTGAGCAGCGCCGGCCCGAGGGACGCCCGTTTCCAGGGCAGCATCTGTCCCACCGCCATCGCCGCGAACAGCGGTACGGCGAGCGGGAATACGGTTGCCTCGAAATAGGGCGGCCCGACGCTGATCTTCACGCCGAAGAACAGGTCGGCCAGCAGCGGGTACATCGTCCCGGTGATGATGACCGCGCAGATCGAGCAGAGCAGAATGTTGTTCAGAACCAGCGCGCCCTCGCGCGAGACTGGCGCGAACATGCCGCCCTCCGCGAGCTTCGGCGCCCGCACGGCGAACAGCGTGAGCGACCCGCCGATCAGTACCGCCAGGAGTGCCAGGATGAAGACGCCCCGCGTCGGATCGTTGGCGAAGGAATGGACCGAGTTCAGGATGCCCGAGCGGACCATGAAGGTGCCCGAGAGCGACAGGGAAAAAGTTCCGATCGCCAGCAGGATGGTCCAGACCCGCAGCGCCTCGCGCTTCTCGACCACGATCGCGGAATGCAAGAGGGCGGTGCCGGTGAGCCACGGCATCAGGCTCGCGTTCTCGACCGGGTCCCAGAACCAGAACCCGCCCCAGCCGAGTTCGTAATACGCCCACCACGAGCCGAGCGCGATCCCGCAGGTCAGAAAGCACCAGGCGCCGAGCGTCCACGGCCGCACCCAGCGGCCCCAGGCGGCATCGACGCGGCCCTCCAGCAGGGCGGCGATGGCGAAGGCGAACGGCACCGAAAATCCGACATAGCCCGCGTAGAGGATGGGCGGATGGAAGGCGAGGCCGGGGTCCTGGAGCAGCGGGTTCATGCCCTGGCCGTCGATCGGCGGAGGCCACAGCCGGGTGAAGGGATTGGACGCCAGCAGACAGAACAGCAGGAAGCCGACCGACGAGAGGCCGAGCACGCCGATCACCCGCGCCCGCAGCGAGGTCGGCAGCCGTGAGCCGAACGCGGCGACCGCGCCGCCGCACAGGCCCAGGATCAGGCACCAGAGAAGAATGGAACCCTCGTGGTCCCCCCAGGTGCCGGTGATCTTGTAGAGCAGCGGCTTCAGCGCGGACGAGTTCTCGGCGATGTTGAGCACCGAGAAATCGTCGGTGACCGCGCTCCACACGAGCGCCCCGGCCGCGACCAGCAATGCCAGTAGCTGCCCGATCGCGAGCGGCGCGGCTGCCTGCATCATCCGCGCATCCCGCCTTTGTGCGCCCCAGAGCGGGATCACCGACTGCGCGGCGGCCAGCACGACCGCGAGCGCGATCGCGAAATGCCCGAGTTCTGGGATCACCTCAGCCCTTGTCCTTCACGACCATCGCGTCCCAGGTCGCAGCCGGCGGCGGCGGCCCGGAGGCGGGGTTCCAGCGACCGCTCTTCTTCAATGCGTCGACCACGTCCTTGGGCATGTAGTTCGCGTCGTGCTTCGCCAAGACCTCGCTCGCACGAAACGTGCCGCTGGCCGCCAGCGTGCCCATCGTGACAACGCCCTGTCCCTCGCGGAACAGATCCGGCAGCACACCGCGGAAGGTCACGGGCACGGTGGCACGGCCGTCCGTTACCGTGAAGCGCGTCAGCGGCACGCCGTCCTGCTCGCCCTTTCGCACACTGCCCTGTTCCACGAGGCCGCCGAGCCGCACGAGGCGTCCGGGCGCCGCGTGCTCGTCCAGCGTCGAGGGGGAGACGAAATAGACCAGGCTGCTGCTCACCGCCGACAGCCCGAGGGCCGTCGCCGACCCGAGCCCGACGCCGCAGGCAAGGACCAGCACGAGACGCCGTCGCTTGCGTGTCACCGCACCACCCGTCCGGGTTCGAGGGCCGCCAGCCGCCGCCGCGCGGTCCGGAGCCGCAATGCCGCCTGGATCGCAAAGCCGATCGGCAGGACCATGCCGATCGCATAGGCGCCGGCAATGAACGGCAGGAGGTTCATGCCGCCCGCTCCGCCCGCGCCATCAGCAATGCCCGCACCCGACGCTCCATCACCGCGGCGCGCAGGCGCGCAACCACGATCGCCGCGAAGGCGAAGGTGAAGCCGATTGCGGAGATCAGGAGCGGCCACAGCATCGGGAGGTACATCTTGGGCGCGGAGGTGAACGAGATGGTGTTTCCCTGGTGAAGAGTATTCCACCAATCCACCGAGAACTTGATGATCGGCAGGTTGATCGTGCCGACGAGTGCAAGAATCGCGGCGGCGCGATAGCCACGCTGCGGGTCGTCGAAGGCGCGCACCAGGGCGATGTGGCCGAGATAGAGGAAAAACAGCACGAGAACCGAAGTCAGCCGCGCGTCCCAAACCCACCACGCGCCCCACGTCGGCCGGCCCCAGAGGCTGCCGGAGGCGAGGCACATGGCGGTGAAGGCGGCGCCCACCGGCCCGATCTCGACGGCCGCAAGGTCTGCGAGCGGATGCCGCCACACCAGCGATGTGAACGAGGCGGCGGCGAGCGCGAAATATCCCGCCGAGGCGAGCCACGCCGCGGGGACATGGATGTACATGATCCGCACCGCCTGCCCCTGCTGCCAGTCGGCCGGCGAGAAGAACAGGCCCCAGATCAGGCCCGCGGCGGTGATGAGCAGACCGGCGGCGTTCAGCCACTGCTGCGCCCGGGCCGCGATCCGCAGGAACCGGCCCGGATTCGCAAAGCGGTGCAGGTTCCGCCCCCGGTTTCGCCTGGGTGCGATTGCTGTGCTGGCGTCCACAAGATTGACCATAGTGCCGCGACGCGCCGGATTGAAGGCGGTTCCGCTATCCCGCGGCCGGGCGGAAGCATGGCACCGGCGGCCCGCCCTCGGTCGGGCGAAACGCGATCTCCACAGCATCGCCGATCGAAACCGCATCCGGGTCGCACTCGACGAGGCAGGTCATCATCGTTGGTCCCTCGTCGAGCGTCACGTAGGCGATGGTGAAGGGGGGTGCGGCGCGGCGCAGGGTGCTGAAGGAATAGACCCGTCCGCGACCGGAGGCGGGCCGCCACTCGGTGCGGTCGCTGCCGCAATGCGGGCAGATCGAGCGCGGATACCAGTGCGCGCGGCCGCAGCTCTGGCAGAAGCGCAGCAGGAAGCGGCCCTCGGCGGCGGCCTGCCAGAACGCCGTGCCTTCCGGCGTCGTGGGCGGGGCAGGGAAGACCCGCTCGGGCATCGCCATCACTCCCGCTCCAGGATCAACGTGGCCGACCCGTGCCGGCTGCCGAGCAGGCCGCCAGTGCCGTGTGCCAGCGCGAGCTTGCAGCCCGGCACCTGCACCGCCGGATGCGCCTCCCCACGGAGTTGGCGCACCGCCTCGATCACTTTCGTGATGCCGCCGCGATTGGCCGGGTGGTTGTTGCAGAGGCCGCCGCCATCGGTGTTGAACGGCAGCTTGCCCACGCCGGAAATCAGGTTGCCGTCGGCGACCAAGCGGCCGCCCTGGCCCTTCTCGCAGAACCCGAGGTCCTCGAGCTGGATCAGGACCGTGATCGTGAAGCTGTCGTAGATCGAGGCGTATTGGATGTCGGCGGGTGCCACGCCCGCCTCGGCGAAGGCGGCCGGCCCCGACCAGCGAGCGCCGGAATAGGTAAGGTCGATGTCGCCGCCCATCTGGCCCTTGATCGCCTCGCCGGCGCCGAGCACGCGCACGACCGGCCGCTTCAGGCCGCGGGCGGCCTCCGGCCGCGTCACGACCAGCGCGCCGCCGCCGTCAGTGATGACGCAGCAATCCAGCCGGTGCAGCGGATCGGCGACCATCGGCGAGGCGAGCACGTCCGCGACCGTCACCACGTCGCGCAGCAGCGCATTCGGATTGTGCTGCGCGTGATGGGAGGCGGCGACCTTGATCCAGGCGAGCTGTTCGGACGTCGTTCCGAATTCGTGCATGTGGCGGCGCGCGCACATCGCATAGAGGTTCGCGGTCGTGGGTCCGAACGGCGCCTCCCACTGCGCGTCGGGCACGTCCGGGTTCGGGCGGCGCGGGGCGGTGCCGGTCGCCTGCCCCTCGCTGCGCGGCCGGCCGGCCAGCGTGATGAGGGCGACGTTGCACTTGCCGGCGGCGATCGCCTCCGCCGCGTGGCCGACATGGGCGATGTAGGAGCAGCCGCCGAGGTCGGTGGAATCGACGTGGCGGACGCGCAGGTTGAGGTAGTCCACCATCGCCAGCGGCCCCATCCCGGGCGCGTCGCCGGCGCAGAAATAGCCGTCCACGTCGGCGCGGGAGAGCCCGGCATCGGCGAGCGCGCCGGCCGCGACCTCGGCATGGAGCTGCGCGACCGACTTGTCGGGGGCCTTCCGGGTCGGGTGCTCGAAGGCCCCGGCGATGCAGGCGCGGCCCCTGATACTCATGCGGGGATGCTCACGGCCGCTCTCTCCATGGCGCCTTCAGAATACGAACCCGGCCGGTCGCTCGAACGCCGGCAGCATCGGCGTGCCGGCATCGAATGCGGGCTGGGCGCGCAGGCCGGCGCCGCTCGGCTCGGCGAGCACGATCTGCCCGGGCGCGCCGGGGCGGGGGCAGATCACCGTGGTCAGCCGCCCGCCGGGGCGCTTCACCTGGGCCGCGATCGTCTGCGGGATCGCCGCGATCGCGCCCTCGATGATGATGATGTCCCAGGCGCCGGTATCGGTCAGGCCGGCCGTGAGCGGCCCCTCCACGATGGTGACATCCGGCGCCTGTGCCGCCAGCACCGGGCGGGCGATGGCGAGCAGCGCGCGGTCCTCTTCCAGCGCCGTCACATGCACGCCGCAGGCATCGAGCACCGCCGCGCCGTAGCCGGTGCCGGCGCCGATCACGAGACCGCGCTCGCCTTCCAGCGGGCGGGCAAGTTGCACCAGGCGCGCGATCACCATCGGCTCGATGAGCGCCCGGCCGCCGCCGAGTGCGATGTCCTCGTCGATATAGGCGCGGTCGGCCAGCGTGGTCGGCAGGAACCGCTCGCGCGGCAGCCGCCGCATGGCGCCGAGCACGCGGCTGTCGCTGACCCGGTTGGGCCGGACCTGGCTGTCCACCATGTTGCGGCGGGCGGCTTCGAAATCGGGTGGCATCGGGCTCACGGTCTGGGGCGCCGCTTGGTTAGAGCGGCGACGCGGCCATGCCAAGGGGAGCGCGGTGGCGCACAGGCAGGAAGGCAGGGCTTCGCCCAGGCCCACCAGGGGCCGGGAGGCCCCTGGACCCCGTGATGGCGTCAAGCCGCCGCCATTTTCTCCCGCGCCACCGGCAAGTCGTTCGCGCCGCGCCGGCCTTGGTTGTGTGGGCGCCGCGTGGATGGCCGGGGCAGGCCCGGCCAAGACGAATATTGGCAAGGCGGACCATTCAGCCGACGCAACCCTACCCAGCCGTGCTGCCGCTTGACCCCGACCGGCCGCCCCGCCGATAACCCGGCCCTGTCCGGTCCGGTGGCAGAGTGGTGATGCAGCGGACTGCAAATCCGCGTATGTGGGTTCGATTCCCGCCCGGACCTCCATCGCCCGCACCGAGGAGTGCCCGCAAGCCATGCGCGTGAAGGACGTGAGGAAGGTCGTGCTCGCCTATTCCGGGGGGCTCGACACCAGCGTCATCCTGCGCTGGCTTCAGACCACGTACCGATGCGAGGTGGTCACCTTCACCGCCGATCTCGGCCAGGGCGAGGAACTCGAACCCGCCCGCCGCAAGGCGGAGATGTTCGGCGTCCGCGAGATCTTCGTCGACGACCTGCGCGAGACCTTCGTGCGCGACTTCGTCTTCCCGATGTTCCGCGCCAACGCGCTCTACGAGGGGCAGTACCTGCTCGGCACCTCGATCGCCCGCCCCCTGATCGCGCAGCGCCAGATCGAGATCGCCGAGGCGACGGGCGCCGATGCCGTCGCCCACGGGGCCACCGGCAAGGGCAACGACCAGGTCCGCTTCGAGCTTTCCTACTATGCGCTCAAGCCGGACGTGAAGGTGATCGCGCCCTGGCGCGAATGGGACCTCACCAGCCGGACGAAACTTCTGGAATTCGCCGAGGCCAACCAGATCCCGATCGCCCGCGACAAGCGCGGGGATGCGCCGTTCTCGGTCGATGCCAACCTGCTGCATTCTTCGTCCGAAGGGAAAATCCTGGAGGACCCGGCGCAGGAGGCGCCGGAGATCGTCTATCAGCGTACCATCCGCCCGGAGGACGCGCCCGACCGCGCAACAATCGTCGCGATCGACTTCGAGCACGGCGATGCGGTCGCGATCGACGGCGAGCGCCTCTCGCCGGCATCGCTGCTTACGAAGCTGAATGCACTGGGTCGCGCCAACGGCATCGGCCGGCTCGATCTGGTCGAGAACCGCTTCGTCGGCATGAAATCCCGTGGCGTCTATGAGACCCCGGGCGGCACGGTCCTGATCGCGGCGCATCGCGGCATCGAGAGCATCACCCTCGATCGCGAGGCGGCCCACCTCAAGGACGGCCTGATGCCGCGCTACGCCGAGCTGATCTACAACGGCTTCTGGTTCAGCCCCGAGCGCCGCATGTTGCAGGCCGCCATCGACGAGAGCCAGCAATCGGTAACTGGCCGAGTGCGCCTCAAGCTCTACAAGGGCAACGTCGCCGTGATCGGCCGCGAGAGCCCGAACAGCCTCTATTCGATGAAGCACGTCACCTTCGAGGATGACGAGGGCGCCTACGACCAGTTCGACGCCCAGGGCTTCATCAAGCTCCAGGCATTGCGGCTGCGCCTGGGCGCCGCGATAGGCCGTCGCGGCGGGAGTTTGTAGACGCTCATTCGTAAGACGGAACGCCGATGGACCTGTCCCACCGCAGCACGGATGCGGAGTTGATTGACGACACGACGACGAGCGCGGCCGATTACGCGCGCTGCC
>DATAYA010000284.1:0-2973 GCA_036272815.1 Acetobacteraceae bacterium | reverse complement strand
GAAGACGAAGCCCACGCTGCCGCGCAGCCTGCCAATTTGCGTGCGACCCGGTGCCGGCACGGCCGGCCCGAAACGCACCGCCTCGTCCCCCACCGTGATCTCGCCGCCATCTGGCACGTCCAGCATCGGGATGCAGCGCAGCAGCGTGCTCTTGCCGGAACCGGACGAACCGATGATCGCGATGACATCGCCGGTGTGTGCCGCGAGCGAGACGCCCTTCAACACCTCATTCGCACCGAAGCTCTTGTGCAGGTCGCGCACCGAGACTGCGATTTCAGCACTCATGCGATCGTCCCCCGCATGAGCCGGCGTTCCAGCGCCGCGACACCCTGCGCGATCGAGATCGTCAGCACGAGGTAGATCGCGCCCGCGCAGAGGAATACCTCCAGCGCGCGATAGGTCTCGGAGATGATCTGATAGGCGATGCCGGTGACCTCCATCAGCGTGACCATGCTGGCGAGCGCAGTCGATTTCACCATCACGACGATCTCGTTGCCGTAGGCGGGCAGCGCCTGACGCAGCGCCAGCGGAAGGATGATGCGGCGATACAGCAGCGGCCGCGTCATGCCGCAGACGCGTCCCGCCTCGATGGCACCGCGCGGCACCGCGGCGAGCCCGCCGCGGATGATCTCCGAGCCATAGGCGCCGGTGTTGAGCGCCAGCGCCAGCACCGCGCACGAGAACGGATCGCGCAGCAGCGGCCACAGCAGGCTCGCGCGCACGGCGGTGAACTGCCCGACCCCGTAATAGATCAGGAAGATCTGCACCAGCAGCGGCGAGCCGCGGAACGCGAAGACGTACGCGCTCACCAGTGCCGCACCCGGCCGGGAGCCGGCGCGCAGCAAGGCCAGCATCACCGCGAGCACGATCCCGAATGCGACCGAGCACACGGTCAGCTCGATTGTCACCGGCACTCCGCCGAGGAGCTGGACGAAAGTGTCAGCCATGAAGCCGAGGTTCATGGCAAGACTGGGCTCCGCCCAGACCCGCCCAAGGGCAGCCGCCCTTTGGAAACCCTTGACGAAGGGTTTCTCAAGGCTCTGCCTTGAGCGGGGTCCAGGGGCGGAGCGGGCCAAGGTTCCGATTGGCGTGCTTCAGCCGATTGGAAAGCCTGCGGAGGGGGAGCCCCTGGCCTTCTCACGTCACCACCCCGCGCGAAAACCGCCGCTCGGCGCCCCGGAACGCCGCCCCCGTGAGCGTGGTGAGCACCAGATACAACGCCGCACCCGTGATATAGAACCCGAACGGCTGCCGCGTCACGCCCGCGCCCACCTCCACCGCCCGCATGATCTCGACCAGTCCGGTCACCGAGATGAGCGCGCTGTCCTTCAGCACCGATTGCCAGAGATTGCCCATCCCCGGCAGCGCCAGGCGCAGCCCGAGCGGTGCGATGATCCGTCGCAGCAGCAGCCCGCGATTCATGCCGACCGCACGCGCCGCCTCGATCTCGCCGCGCGGGATCGCGAGATAGGCGCCGCGCAGCACCTCGGTCTGATAGGCGCCAGAGACGATGCCGATCGCCAGCGCGCCGACCAGGAAACCGTTGAGGCCGAAAAAGCCCTGCGCGCCGAACAGATGTCCGATCGCCGTCATCGCAGTGCTGCCGCCGAAATAGAACAGGTACACCACCAGCAGATCGGGCACGCCGCGGAACACCGTGGTGTAGCCGGCACTTATCGCGCGCGCGGGCCGCAGGTGCGAGAGTTTCGCCCATGCGCCGAGCACGCCGAGCGCGATCCCGATGGCGAACGCCGCAAGCGAGACCGCGAGCGTCATGCCGGCGGCGGAGACCAGCGTAGCGCCCCAGCCCTGCGGGCCGAAGCCGATCAGCGCGAGGATGCCGCCTTCTCCCGACCTGATCCAACCGCCTTCACTGCGGCGTCACGTCGAAATGGAACCATTTGATCGCGAGCTTGTGGATCGTGCCGTCAGCGAGTGCCGACTTGATCGCCGCGTTGAACATGGCCCGCAGATGCGGATTGCCCTTGCGCAATCCAACCGCAGTGCCGGCGCCGAACACGCCGCCCGCATACATCGGCCCGGTCAGCACGGCATCCTTCAGCGTGGGCTTTCCCATCGCGGGCTTGAGATAGGCGAGGCTGTCGAGGATCGCATCGACCCGTCCCGCCTGCAGGTCGAGATCGCGCTCCTGCGTCGTCGGGTAGGTGCGGATGGTTATGTCGCCGCTGAAATACTGCTTCAGGAACGCGGCCTGGATGGTCGAGACCTGCACGCCGATCGTGCGGCCCTTCAGCGCGCGGTGCAGCGGCGCGAGCGCCGCCTCGGCGGCCTTGGGGTCCTTGGTGAAGTCGAGCCGCTGGTTCATCTCCGGCAGCTTGGCGAGCGGGCCGCCTTTCAGCGTGGCGAACTGGCTCGGCGTCTGCGCGTAGGGCATCGAGAAGGCGATGACCTTCTCGCGCTGCGCGGTGGCGGACATACCGTCCATGATCGCGTCGTACTTGCCCGCGGTCAGGCCCGGGATCACGCCGTTCCAGTCCTGCGCAATCATCACGCATTTAACTTTCATGTGGGCGCAGAGATAGTCGGAGAGGTCGGGCTCGAAGCCGACGATCTTGCCGCTGGGCGTCGACATGTTCCAGGGGGGATAGGCGCCCTCGGTCGCGATGCGGACCGTGGTCCAGGTGGTGGCGGCCAGCGCCGGCGCGGCGGCGGAACCCAATGCGAGCGACGCCGGCAGCAGCGCCCATCCAAGCCGCGACACGATGCGCGATGCCTTCACGACGATTTTCCTCTTTCCCGGACGGTCAATGACAACCGGATTACTGGAAGCGGGTGCGCGGCACAAATCCTCACGCGCGGCGGCGGTCCTCCGCGAGGGCCGATCGCCGGAAAGCCGCGCGGCTCTCGACGGCGGCGAACAGCGCGTTGTTCACCGCCGCCGGCGCCAGCCCGAGCGGCAGCACCCAGCCCCGGCCGGTCGCGCGCACCCGCTCGGCCGGCGCGCCGAGGTCG
>DATAYA010000283.1:0-2504 GCA_036272815.1 Acetobacteraceae bacterium | reverse complement strand
TGCCGACATTGCCCTCGCTGATCAGCTCGCCGATCGGCAGGCCGTAGCCGCGATAACCCATCGCGATCTTGGCGACGAGGCGCAGATGCGAGGTGACAAGCTTGTGCGCCGACTCCATATCTTCGCTGTCGCGCCAGGCGTGCGACAGCCGCAGCTCCTCCTCGGGGGAGAGCATCGGGAACTTGCGGATCTCCTGCAGGTAGCGGGAGAGGTTGCCCTCGGGGGCGACATTGATGACGGCAGAGGCCACGGAAGGCTCCTTTCGTCTGCGCGGTCACGGGTTCCTGCCCACATTACGGCGCAGGAGGCGGCCGGTTGCGATGGTTCGCAGATGGGCGCGGGGAGGGGCCATCACGTCCCGGACAGCGCCCCGCGATCGGCAGCGCGGGCCCGGACTGGCGTGCCAGGAGGGCGCGCCCGCGTCTCCTGACGGCAGCGGTTATACCGGACCCAGGCCGCCGCGTCAATATACTGGACCGTCAGAGTCCGGATTAGGCGTCATCCCTGCCCTGACTCAGCGTCAAGGCTCCCGATCAGTCGCGCCATGTCCGGCGGCGGCGCGGTCTCGAAGCGGAGTGTCGCCCCGGTAATCGGGTGGCGGAAGCCGAGGCTGGCCGCGTGCAATGCCTGACGTGGGAAGGCAAGTGCGGCCTGCCGGGCCGGCGCCGGCAGCGCGCGGGCGGCCGCCGGGGTGCGGCGGAGATAGACCGGATCGCCGAGCAGCGGGTGCCCGGCGGAGGCGAGATGCACCCGGATCTGGTGCGTCCGCCCGGTCTCGAGCCGGCATTCCAGCAGCGCCACCGAGGCCGCCCAGGCACGGAGCAGCCGGTACTGGGTGGCGGCGTCCCTGCCGCCGCGCGGAACCACGGCCATGCGCTTGCGGTCGCGCGGATCGCGGCCGATGGCACCTTCGATCCGGCCCGACGGCGGCGCGGGCAGTCCCCAGCAGAGTGCCAGATAGGCCCGGTCGAGGTCGCGGGTGGCAAAGGCGGCCGAGAGCCCGGCCATCGCGACGTCCGTTTTCGCGACCACCATGACGCCGGAGGTGTCGCGGTCGAGCCGGTGGACGATGCCCGGCCGCTGCACCCCGCCGATGCCGGGCAGCCCCTTGGTGCCGCAATGCGCGAGCAGCGCGTTGACCAGCGTGCCGTCCAGGTTGCCGGGCGCGGGATGGACGACGAGGCCGGCCGGCTTGTCGATGACGATCAGATCGGCGTCCTCGAACAGGATCGCGAGCGGGATCGCCTGCGGCGGTGGGCTCGCCGGTGCGGCCGGAGGCAGGTCGAGCCGGTAGCGGGCCCCCGCCCGCACGGCCTCGGCCGGGCTGCGCAGCACGGCGCCGTCGCGGGTGGCGCAGCCCGCCTCGATCAATCCCTTGACCCGCGCGCGCGACAGCGGGGTGCCGGCCCCGGCCGCCGCTTCGGCGAGAAAGCGGTCGGCGCGCTCGCCGGCGGCGGCCGGGGCCGCGACCGCCTCGATGCGCTTTACGGCGGCGGCGGGATCGGACATGGGACGGGCAGTAGCGCATACGGCGCGAGGCGGGGAGGGCGCGATGCGCTGGCTGGTCGCGGCGGTGGTGGTCATGGGCGTGCTGATCGTGGGTGCGACGGGCGTGCTGGTGGCGACGCTCGTGGCCCGGTTCCATGTTCCCGGCCGTGCGGGCGCGTCGGCCTCAGTCGTGGTAGGGCGCATGCCGGTATCCGCCGGGCAGCCCGCGGCGGCGATCCGGCTCGACGAGCCGACGGGCACGCGGATCGCGGCGGCATCGGCGTCGGGGGACCGGCTCGTGCTGACGCTGCGCGGCGGCGGCCCGGACCGGGTGGTGGTGCTGGACACGGCGAACGGGCGGATCGGCCTGCGGGTCGCGCTTTCGCGCTGAAGGCGGAAGCGCCCGACGGCGGCCTTGAACCTCACCGCTTTGTCCCGTAGGTAGCGGCTCTGGCCGCGGTCCCGTTCGTCTAGAGGCCCAGGACGCCGCCCTCTCACGGCGGCAACAGGGGTTCGAATCCCCTACGGGACGCCACTCCCGAACAAAACTGGGCACCAAGCCCCCTGCGGGCGCGAGAGCGCCGGTCACCGTGGCCTTCACCAACGCAGCAATGGGTCCACGCGTCCGGATCTCGCTATCTCCCACGACGCCCTGATCGGCGAACAATGCGGAGATACGCCTTACGGAAGCCCGGATCGCCGTTCTGCAACGTCTGGTGAAGCGAGGCGGCGAGGCGCGTGAGGCGCTCACGGATGATCGTGGCCGGGCCCGCAGCACCTGCTGCATCGAGCAGGTGCACTCGGGCTGCAGTGGTTTGGCGTGCCAGCTTCGCTGCCTTCAGGCGCTCCTTCAGTGTTGGGTCGTTCACGTCCATGAACCCGTGCTCGACCAGCTCGAGCAGCCGGCAGATCCGACCCTGGGCCTCGGTGAACGCGCGCCGCGCCTGTGCCAGTTGCTCGCGACGGCTCGTATCGGCGTCGGCGGAGCGCGTAATGAATGCCTCGAGGATGACCCG
>DATAYA010000282.1:0-3136 GCA_036272815.1 Acetobacteraceae bacterium | reverse complement strand
CGGGCAGCCGATCGCCTATATGCGCGCGCGCGGCTTCGAGGGTCGCATCCTGCCGGTCAACCCGAACCGGGCCGAGGTGCAGGGACTGCGCGCGTGGCCGTCGATCGACGCGCTGCCGGAGACGCCGGACGTGGCGATCGTCGCGGTACCCGGCGAGGCGGCGGTCGCCTCCGTCGCGGCGCTGGCGGCGCGCGGGACGGCAGCGGCGATCGTGTTCACCGCCGGCTTCGCCGAGACCGGGCCGGCGGGCACGCTCGCACAGGCGCGAATGCTGGCGGCGGCGCGGGCGGGCGGGATGCGGCTGCTCGGCCCCAACTGCCTTGGCCTGTTCGTCGCCCGGACCGGCTGGTATCCGATCTTCACCGCCGCCTTCGAAACCGGGTTCCCCTGCCCCGGACGCATCGGCATCGCCAGCCAGTCCGGCGCCTACGGCACCCATCTGTTCGCCGCCGCGCGCGACCGGCGGATGGGCACCGGCGCCTGCATCACCACCGGCAACGAGGCCGACATCGCGGTCGCCGACGCGATCGCCTGGCTCGCCTCCGACCCGGAGACGGACGTCATCGCGGCCTATGCCGAGGCGATCCGGGACGGAGCGGCTTTCGCCGCGGCGCTCGCGCGGGCGCGGCGCGCGCGCAAGCCGGTCGTGATGATGAAGGTCGGCCGCAGCGCGGTCGGGCGCCAGGCGGCGCAGTCGCACACCGCCTCCCTCGTTGGCGACGACGCGGTGATCGCGGCCGTGCTCGCCGAGCACGGCGTGGTGCGGGCGCGCACGACGGAGGAGCTGCTCGACATCGTGCAGACCGCGACGAAGCGCATCTACCCGGTGCGCAATGCGCTCGGCGTCATCACCGTCAGCGGCGGAGCGGGCGTGCTGATCTCGGATGCGGCGGAGGCGGCGGGCCTGCCGATGCCGCCGATGCCGGAGGCGGCACAGGCGCGCCTGCGCGCGCTGCTGCCCTATGCGGCCGCCCGCAACCCGGTCGACTGCACCGCGCAGGCGATCAACGATGCGTCCCTGATCGGCGCCTTCGCGCGGGCGGTCGTGGAGGATGGCGGCTTCCCGTCGGTGCTGGCGTTCTTCTCGCATATCGGGGGCGCCGCCTCGATCGCGCCGGTCCTGCGCGCCGAGATCGCGGCGGTGCGTGCGCGGCATCCCGACCGGCTGTTCGTGCTGAGCGTCCTGGGACCGCCGGAGCGACAGGCGGAATACGAGGCGGACGGATTGCTGGTGTTCGAGGACCCGGCGCGCGCCGTCGTCGCGATCGCGGCGATGGGACGCCTCGGCGCGGCGTTCGCACGGGATCAAGCCGTGGCGCCGCCGGCGATCGCGCGGATCGCGCTGCCCGATGCGCCCCCGGACGAGGCGGATGCCAAGCGCCTGCTGGCGCGCGCGGGGATTGCGTGCGTGCCCGAGCAAGCCTGCAAGGATGCCGACGCGGCGGTCGCGGCGGCGGCCTCGCTCGGGCATCCGGTGGTGATGAAGCTGCTGTCGCCCGACATCATCCACAAATCAGAGATCGGCGGCGTGCTGCTGGACTTGCGCGACGCGGCCGCCGTGCGCACGGCTTTTGCCACGCTGATGCAGCGCGCGGCGGCGGCCATCCCGGATGCGCGGATCGCGGGCGTGCTCGTTTCGCGACAGATGGCCGGCGGCGTGGAATGCATCCTCGGCATCCAGCGCGATCCGGTGTTCGGCCCGGTCGCAATGGTCGGGCTGGGCGGTGTGTTCGTCGAGGTGCTGCGCGACATCGCACTTCGGCGCTGCCCGTTCGACGAGGCGGAGGCGAGGATGATGATCGAGGGCCTGCGCGGTGCCGCGCTGCTGCACGGCGCGCGCGGGCGGCCGCGCGCGGATGTGGCTGCGGCCGCGGCGATGCTCGCGCGGCTATCCGCATTCGCGGCCGCGGCGGGGCCGCGCTTGCGCGCAATCGACCTCAACCCGGTGCTGGTGATGCCCGAAGGCGAAGGCGCCTGGGCGGCGGATGCGGTGGTCGAGCTGGACCCGGCCTGAGCCCGATATTCCCAAACCCCGGCCCCGCGCGCAGACTGCACCGGAAGGGAGACGCCCGGTGATCGACAAGATCGTGCGCAGCATGGCCGAGGCGCTGGATGGCGTCGCGGACGGCGCCGTGGTGCTGTTCGGCGGCTTCGGACAGGTCGGCCAGCCGAACCACCTCATCGACGGCCTGATCGAGCGCGGCACGCGCGAGATCGTCGCGGTCGCCAACAATTCGGGCAGTGGCGAGGCCGGGCTTGCGAAACTGATGGCGCTCGGCCGCGTGCGGCGCATCGTCTGCAGCTTTCCGCGCTCCCGCGGCTCGGTGGTGTTCGAGGACCTCTATCGCGCCGGTCGCATCGAGCTGGAACTAGTGCCGCAGGGCACGCTGGCGGAGCGGATGCGCGCGGCCGGCGCCGGCATCGCCGCGTTCTACACGCCGACGGCTGCCGGCACCAAGCTCGCCGAGGGCAAGGAGACCCGCGAGATCGGCGGCCGGCTGCACGTGCTGGAGCACGCGCTGCACGGCGACCTGGCGCTGATTGAGGCGTGGCAGGCGGATCGCTGGGGCAACCTCACCTATCGCGAGAGCGGGCGGAACTTCAATCCGGTGATGGCGACGGCGGCGCGGCTGACAGTGGTGCAGACGCAGCACGTGGTCGATCTCGGGGCGCTCGATCCGGAGGCGATCGTGACGCCCGGCATCTATGTCCATCGCGTGCTGCACGTGCCGTACGGCGATCCGCCGGTCTGAACTGGGCAGAACTATGACTTGGGTCCACCGATGCCGCGCAGTCCCGGTGACACTCCAAGAAAGCCTCATCGATCCGGCCGGGATCGAAGCCCAGTCATTCCTGAACTTCGCATTGTTCGAACCCACGCACCTTCCGGCCGGGCTGCGGGCAGCGGAGAGCCGTCTGCGGCCGGAGGCGCAGCCGCCGGAGAACGAGGTCGGGGGCCCAGATCAGGCGCGCGCCTGGACCGCAAGCCACCGCACCGAATACAGCGGCAGCGGACGGCGGCTCAGCGTCAAGCAGTTCCTCTATGACTGGGCGCCGCCGGCCTATGACCACCCTTCACTTTGGCGGACGCCCGAATTCCCGGTCGCGCACCCGGTGCAGGAGGCCATCGCTTGGC
>DATAYA010000281.1:0-3743 GCA_036272815.1 Acetobacteraceae bacterium | reverse complement strand
GCAGGTAAGCGCCCAACCGAGCGCCGCCGCACCCGCCGCGATGCCCACGAAGGCGAGCCAGACCAGAGCAAATCCCTGCCGCGACAGCCCGTGCCGCCAGCGGAACGCGAGGCCATGCACGACCAGCAGCAGCAACGGCCCGATGCCGACCGGCCCGAGCCCGAGCAGATCGGAGAGGCAGCCGAGCAGGAACACGACGAGGGGCGCCATCGACGCCGGCCGGAACAGCGACCAGAAGAACACGCAGCCCAGCGCCAGCGCCGGTTGCAGCTCCGGCTGGCCCGGCAGGCCGAGCGGCGCGGACCCGAGCAGCAGCAGCAGGGCAGTGCCGGCCGCCGGCATCGCCGCGCGCGAGGTTGCGTCGAGCCGCCGCAGCAGCGTCGGGCGGGGGCGGATGCCGGGCGCGCGCTCGTCCATCGCCGGTCAGCGCTCCCGCAGATCGGGCGGCAATCCGCCGATGCCCACGAGACGCGCCTCGGGCGGCGGGATGCCGCCCATCCGGTAGTCGAATATGCGCAGCATCTCCAGCCGCCCGAGATGGGCATAGGGCGCCACATACGGCGTTTGGCTGGCGCCGTACTGGACGACGCCCACCGGCAGCCCGGCGGGGAAGGCACCAGCTTCGGCGCTGGTCACGACGCGTTCGCCCTGCTCCGGCCGGCTGCCCTGCGGCCAGTACATCAGTCGCGGCAGCGTGCCGTTGGTGCCGGCCAGCAGCGCATGCGCCCGGCTTGCCTCGAGCATCACCGGGATACGGCTGTTCAGGTCGGTCAGCAGCAGCACCCGCGCGCTGCGCGCGCCGACCTCGGTGACGCGCCCGACCAGCCCGGCATCGTCGAGTGCGACCTGTCCCTTCTGCACCCGGTGTCCCGGGCTGAGATAGAGCAGCACCGCGCGCGCATAGAGCCCGCCGGCGTCGGCGACCACGCGCCCGGTGACGAAGGAGGCCGCCGGGTCCGGCATCCAATGCAGCGCCGCCTTGAGCCGCGCATTCTCGACGTCGAGCGCCAGCGCCGCCGCCTGCCAGCGCCGCAGCCGCGCATTCTCCGCGCGCAGCCGGGCATTTTCCTGCTCCAGCGTGAAGACGCCGCCGATCCCCTCGCCGACCCGTGCGAGCTGCGCCATCGGGCCGGCCAGGCTGGCGTAGAGCGGTGCCAGGACGTCGGCCAGGCCCACCCGCGCGCGATCTGCGAGCAGCGCGTCCGCCTTGCCGAGCAGCATCATCGCGAACGCGGCCGCGACCAGCACCGGCAGCGTCAGCCGCGCCAGCGCCTGACGCATCGGGATGGAGAGACGGATCAGGATTCTGCTCCGTTCGTCAAAGCCTTTGCCCGCATTTCGGCGGCACGACTATAGCGCGACCCGACCGTCCCGCGAGCAACTTCCGGCGTAGTCCTAGTACATGGTGCTCAGTACGTTGCGCAGCCGCTTCATTTCCTCCAGCGCCCGCCCTGTCCCCAGCGCCACGCATTGCAGCGGATCCTCGGCGATCACCACCGGCAGCCCCGTCGTATCGCGCAGCACCTGATCCATCCGGTAGAGCAGCGCCCCGCCGCCGGTCAGCACGATGCCCTTGTCGACGATGTCGGCGGCAAGCTCGGGCGGCGTGTTCTCGAGCGCCACCTTCACCGCCTCGATGATCTGGCTCACCGGCTCGGCCAGGCTCTCCGAGATCTGCCGCTGGCTGACCAGCACCTCGCGCGGCACGCCATTCATCAGGTCGCGGCCCTTCACCTCGCGATACGGCCCCTCGTCGCCATCCTCGGGCGGGCTCGCGGCGCCGATGTCGAGCTTGATCCGCTCCGACGTGCTCTCGCCGATCAGCAAGTTGTGGTTGCGGCGGACGTAGCTGACGATGCTCTCGTCCATCTTGTCGCCGCCCACCCGGACGCTGCGCGAATAGACGATGCCGCCGAGCGAGATCACCGCAACCTCGGTGGTGCCGCCGCCGATGTCGACGACCATGCTGCCCGAAGGTTCGGTCACCGGCAGGCCGGCGCCGATCGCGGCGGCCATCGGCTCCTCGATCAGCAGCACGCGCCGCGCGCCGGCGCTCTCGGCACTCTCCTGGATCGCACGGCGCTCCACCGCGGTCGAGCCGGAAGGGACGCAGACGATGATGAGCGGGGAGGCGAAGCGCCTTCGGTTGTGGACCTTGCGGATGAAGTGCTTGATCATCTCCTCCGCCACCTCGAAATCGGCGATCACGCCGTCGCGCAGCGGCCTTATGGCGGCAATGTTGCCCGGTGTGCGACCGAGCATCTGCTTGGCTTCCTCCCCCACTGCGAGGACCTGCTTCTTGCCGCGCACGTCGGCGATCGCGACCACGCTCGGCTCGGCGAGCACGATGCCCCGTCCCTTGACGTAGACCAGCGTGTTGGCAGTGCCGAGGTCGATCGCCATGTCTGCCGACATGACGCCCAGCAAGCGAGAAAACATCGCAAGTCCCTGATACTTCGGGAGGGGGATGGCAGCACAGCTCGCGGTCCCGCTCGCGCACGGCCGCCCGGGCTGCTCCTACTCGCCGCCGCCCGCGCGAACAAGGGGGCGTGATCGCGGGCCTTGCCCCGGAGTTGCCATTGTCAGGCCATGAACTTTCCGCGCACGGCGCGCTTTACGTCAGACGTGCAGCGGATGGAGGTACAATGATCGCCCGCAAGCTTCTGATTCCATTGCTGCTCGGAAGCTTGGCGGTGAGCTTGGCCGGCTGCGGCGAAAGCCCGGGTACGCGGGCGTTGAGCGGCGGCGTGGGTGGCGCGGGCGCGGGTGCGCTGACGGCGCCCCGCTGATACTGTCGTGCTTCGGCCGCATTCGGCTGCCTGGATCAATCAGCACGCCCGAGCAGACGGGCGAAAACAAGGAGACTTCGCACGATGAAGCGCATCCTCGGCCCTGGTATCATCGTCCTCGGACTGGCGACGGGGCTCTCGGCCTGCACCAACCCCTACAGTCCCGGCCAGCGCGCGGTCGGCGGCGGTCTCATCGGCGGCGGCACCGGAGCCGCGATCGGTGCGATCGCGGGCGGCGGCAAGGGCGCGCTGATCGGCGGTCTTGCGGGCGGCGCGCTCGGGGCTGGCGCCGGCGCGGCGACCACTCCGACCCCGCCGCCGTCCGGCTACTACCAGTAATCTCGCGGCCCTGACCTGGCGGCATGCCGCTTGGCGGATCGGCTGCTGCGCCGCGTGCGCCGCAGCCGATCCCGCTGGCACTGTTGCGGGCGCGCGCCTAATCTCCCGGCCGGGCAGAGCAAGAGGGCCGGTCGATGAAGCGTCGCACATTCCTGGGTGCGGGGGCCGCGGCCGCGGCGACCCTGGCGGCCCCTGGGATCGGCCGCGCCGCTGGCGTGCGCCTCCTCAAGTTCATCCCGCAATCCGACCTTGCGGTGCTCGACCCGATCTGGACCACCGCGTACGTGACCCGCAATCACGGGTTCATGGTCTTCGACATGCTCTACGCGCAGAACTCGAAATACGAGATCTCGCCGCAGATGGCAGCCGGCGCCGTCACCGATGACGACGGCAAAACGTGGAGGGTAGCGCTCCGCGACGGGCTCAACTTCCACGACGGCAGCCCCGTCCTGGCACGGGACTGCGTCGCCAGCCTGCAGCGCTGGGGCAAGCGCGACAGCTTCGGCCAGGCGCTGATGGCGGCCACCGACGAGATCTCGGCCGCCGACGACAGCACCATCGTCTTCAAGCTCAAGGCGCCGTTCGCGCTGCTGCCCGACGCGCTCGGGAAGTCCG
>DATAYA010000280.1:0-4860 GCA_036272815.1 Acetobacteraceae bacterium | reverse complement strand
AAGGAAAGCGGGGGTGTACGGCCCCACAGGGGCAGAGGCTTGTGCCGGCGGGGGGCTCGTGGCAGCGTCCGGCCGACCATGCCGGACCGCGATACCATTGCCGCTGCCGCAGAACGCATCGCCGCGTATGTCCGGCAGACGCCGGTCCTGCGGCTGTCGGCGGGTGAAGTGGGCCCGTATGCCGTCGTGTTCAAGCTCGAATTTCTTCAAGCCACCGGTAGCTTCAAGCCGCGCGGCGCCTTCAATCGGCTGCTCGCCGCCGGGCGGGCGGAGGCCGGCGTCATCGCCGCGTCGGGCGGCAACCACGGCGCCGCGGTCGCCTATGCGGCGCGCGCGCTCGGGATGGCAGCCGAGATCTTTGTCCCTGAAAGCACCCCGCCGGCGAAATGCGACCGCATCGCCGCCTATGGCGCGCGGCTGGTGCGCGGCGGGGCCGGCTATGCCGAGTCGCTGGCGGCGAGCCGGACGAGGCGGGCGGAAACGGGGGCGCTGGAGGTCCATGCCTATGACGACGAGGACGTCGTGGCCGGGCAGGGGACGGTGGGAATGGAGCTGGAGGCGGCGGCGCCCGATCTCTCGCAGGTGCTGGTCGCGACCGGCGGCGGCGGCCTGATCGGCGGCATTGCCGGCTGGTATGGCGGGCGGACCCGCGTGGTCGGCGTCGAGCCGGAGGGCTGCCCGACGCTGCACGCGGCGCTGGCCGCCGGACGCCCGGTGCCGGTCTCGCCCGCCAGCATCGCGGCCGACAGCCTGGGCGCGCGGCAGGCGGGGTCGATCGCCTTCGCGGTCGCGCGCGCCACCGGCGTGGTCCCGGTGCTGGTGAATGACGGCGCGATCCGGGAGGCGCAGCTCTGGGCCTGGGAGCGGCTGCGGATCGTCGTCGAGCCCGGCGGGGCAACGGCGCTTGCGGCTCTGCTTGGCGGCGCGGTGCGCCCGGACCCGGGCGCGGTGGTGGGCGTGGTGCTGTGCGGTGCCAATTGCGCGCCGGGCGGCGTCGGATGACGCGCCGGCGCATCAGCCAGGGGAGCCGGTTCGAGGCCGAGACCGGCTATTCGCGGGCGGTGGTGGACGGGCGCTGGGTGTTCGTCAGCGGCACCACCGGCTACGACTATGGGCGCATGGCGATCGCGCCGGGCGGCGTGGTGCCGCAATGCCGGCAGGCGCTCGCCAATATAGGGGCAGCGCTGGCGGCGGCGGGGGCCGGCTTCGGCGACGTGGTGCGGGTGCGCTATTATCTGCTGGACGCAGCGGAGTTTCCGCCCTGCTTTCCGCTGCTGCGGGCCGCCTTCGGGGAGGCGCTGCCGGCGGCGACGATGCTGGTCGTGGCCGGGCTCGCGGCGCCGGAGATGCGGATCGAGATCGAGGCGACGGCGCTCCTGCCTGAATGACGGCGGCCTGAATGATGGCGGGATCGCATGTGGCGATCGGGCTGGCGGCCTGGACGCTGGCGGCGCCGGTGCTCGGGCTGCCGCCGCTCTCGCCCGCGGCGCTCGCCCTGGCGGCGGCGGGGGCGCTGCTGCCGGACATCGACCATCCGCACTCCTGGCTCGGGCGGCGCCTGCCTCTCGTGTCGCGGCCGCTGGCGGCGCTGCTCGGGCATCGCGGGGTGACGCACTCGCTGCTGGCGGTCGCGGGCTGCGCGTGGCTGCTGGCGGCGCAGGGCGTGGCGCGCGGGATCGTGGCCCCGCTCGCGCTGGGCGCGCTGTCGCATCTGGCCGCGGACGCGCTGACACCGGCCGGGCTGCGGCTGGGGTGGCCGTTGCGGGCGCGGGTCGGACTGTCGCTCTGCCGGACCGGGTCGGCGGCGGAGGCAGCGGTCGTGGGCGCGGTGGTGGCTGCGGCCGGATGGCGGATTCTCGGGTTCTGAGCCGGCGCCGTCGATGGACGGTCAGGGCTCGGTCCTGAACGCCGCCGACCGACCCCAAGCGCAGGGTCGCCGCTCGGATCGCCCCGACCTCATCCCGGGCACGTGGCCATGCGTCGTCATGCGGCGCGGACCCCTTCGATGAAGCCCTTGACCTCACCGGAGAGCTGCTCGGCGTGGCGCGAGAGGCCGCCGGCGGCGCCGAGCACCTGCGCGGCCGCGGCGCCGGTCTCGTGCGCGGCGCGGCTGACGTCGCCGATGTTGACGGTGACGTCGCGGGCGCTCGCGGCGGTCTGCTGGACGTTGCGCGCGATCTCGGCCGTGGCACCGCCCTGCTCCTCCACCGCGGCGGCGATGGCGGCGGCGATCGTGCTCACCTCCTCGATGATGCCGGTGATGCCGCGGATCGCCTTGACCACCTCGCCGGTGGCACCCTGGATCTGGCCGATCTGGGCGCCGATCTCCTCGGTCGCGCGCGCGGTCTGCTGGGCGAGGCTCTTGACCTCCGAGGCGACCACGGCGAAGCCGCGGCCGGCATCGCCGGCACGCGCCGCCTCGATCGTCGCGTTCAGCGCCAGCAGGTTGGTCTGGCCGGCGATGTTGGTGATGAGGCTGACGACGTCGCCGATCTTCTGCGCCGATTCCGCGAGGCTCTGCACGATCGTGTCGGTGTGGCGGGCATCGGCGACCGCGCGGCTGGTGACCGAGGCGGACTGCGCCACCTGGCGGCTGATCTCGGAGATCGAGCTGGTGAGCTGTTCGGCCGCGGCGGCGACGGTCTGGGCGCCGGCGCTCGCCTCCTGCGCCGCCGAGGCGACGATCGTGGCGCGGCCATTGGTGTCCTCGGCGGTCGCCGACATCGCCTGCGCGGTCTGCTGCATCTCGGCCGAGGCGGAAGCGAGCATGCCGACGAGACTGCCCACCTCCTGCTCGAAGCGGACGATCAGCGCCTCCGTCGCCTCCGCCCGGCGCTGGCGCGCCGCAGCGACCGCCAGCTGCTCGGCCTCCAGCGCCCGCGCGCGGGCCATGTTGTCGCGGAATACTTGCACCGCGGCGGCAATTGCGCCGACCTCGTCATGCCGTCCCACGCAGGGGATTTCGGCATCGAGGTCGCGATCGGCGAGGCGGCGCATCGCGGCGGTGATGCGGATGATCGGCGCGGAGAGGCCGCGCAGCATCGCCCAGCCGATGCCGGCGCAGAGCGTCGCGATCGCGGCGACCGCGACCAGGATCCAGACCGTGGCGGCGTGGCCGATCGCCTTCGCGGCGTTGGCGGACCGGGCGCCCGCGGCGGCGGTGAGCTCGAGGTCCTCGGCAAGCTCGGTGCGCAGGGCCTGAACCTCTCTGAGCATCGGTCCGGTGTAGAACGCGGCCGCCTCGTCCTGCTTGCCGGCCGCGACAAGGGCTCCCAGCCGTTTCGACTGCCTTGCATAGGCATGCAGACCGGCGGCGATCGTGTCGGCGAGCGCACGCCCGGCACCGGGAGACACCATCGCGGGGTCGTATTTCGCGTGCAGCGCCTGGAGCTGCTGTGCGACCACGCCCATCTGCGCCTGGATCTCCTGGCGGGCCATGCCGTCACGCATCAGCAGGACGGCGCCTTGCATCGCGCGGTCGGCCTCGAACCCGGCGGAGAGGCGGCCCAGCGTCTCGGTCGCGGGGAGTGCGTTGAAGCCGAAATCGGTCGCGGCGGCGGAGAGGCGGCCGAAGCAGAGCATCGCGAAGCCGCCGAGGCCGGCGACGCCGAGCAGGACGACGGCGAAGCCAAGGACGACCTTGTTGCGGAACGACAGGTTTTGCACGGGAAGCCCCAATCGCGGTCTCGGGGCATCCTGTCGCCGTCGGGTGAAGATTCCGTTTGCCGCGTGCCGGGACGCGGTCGAGCCCCCAGCTATCGAGCCCGGGGCAGCCGCACCACGAAGCGCGCGCCGCGCACCGTCCCGTCCGGGTCACGGAGGTTCTCGGCCGAGATGCGGCCCTTCAGCGCCTCCACGATCTGCCGGCTGATCGAGAGGCCGAGGCCGGAATGCTGGCCGAAATGCTCGTCGGCCGGGCGCTCCGAATAGAACCGCTCGAAGACGTGCTCGAGGTTGCCCTCCGGGATGCCGGGCCCCTCGTCGTCGACCGCGATCTCGACCATCCCGCCGCTCTCGCGGGCGCGCAGCGTCACCTGGCCGTCGCGCGGGCTGAAGCCGATCGCGTTGCCGATCAGGTTGCGCAGCACCTGCACCACCCGGTCCTGCACGGCCTGTACCACGAGCCCGGTGCCCGGCGCCTCCACCACCACGCGCGGGGCACCCGGGTCGCGGATCGCCTCGTGGATCTCGGCGAGCGTCGCCAGGATCGGTGCCACGTCGACCGGCTCGGTCGCCATGCGCGAGAGTTCGGCGTCGACGCGGCTGGCGTCGCTGATGTCGCTGATGAGCCGGTCGAGGCGCGTCACGTCCTCGGCGATGATCGCGAGCAGCCGCCTCTGCTGGCCGGCATCGTCGATCCGGCGCAGCGTCTCGATGGCGCTGCGGATCGAGGACAGCGGGTTCTTGATCTCGTGCGCGACGTCGGCGGCGAAGCGCTCGATCGCGTCCATTCGGGTCCAGAGCGCGCGGGCGGAGGCGGCCAGCGCGTGCGCCAGCTCGCCGATCTCGTCGCGCCGGCGCAGCAGCGTGGCCGGCACGGTGCCGGTGCGGCCGCGGCCCTCGCGCATGGCGACCGCGGCACCGGCGAGCCAGAGGATCGGACGCGCGATGGTGAGCGAGAGATACCAGGAGAGCATCACCGTCAGGCCGAGGGCGAGCACGAACAGCAGCAGGATGGAGAACCGCACCTGGAACAGGCTGAGATCGACCTCGCGGGCGTCGCGGGTCAGCAGCACGATGCCGACGGTCTGCCGGTCGCGCTGCACCGGCTCGGCCACGGTGATGACCAGGCGGTTGTCGCCGGTGCGCCGGATATAGGGCGGCATCTCGGCGCTCTGGGCGCGGAGCTGCGATTTCACG
>DATAYA010000279.1:0-5869 GCA_036272815.1 Acetobacteraceae bacterium | reverse complement strand
CCCTCGGCATCGGCCGGGCCGCGACCCTGGAGGCGCTGCTGCCCGAGGCCAACGTGCTTTCGGTCCACGCGCCGCTGACCCGGCAGACACGCGGGATGCTGGGCTTGGCGCAACTCCGGCTGCTGCCGCGGAATGCAGTGCTGGTGAACACGGCGCGCGGTCCGATCGTCGATGTCGATGCGGTCGGCACGCTGCTGCGCGAGGGGCACCTGGCGGCGGCGGCGCTCGACGTGCTGCCGGTCGAGCCGCCGACCGCGCCGCTGCCGGAGCTGGTCCGCGCCTATCGTGCCCGCGAGCCCTGGCTGGAGGGGCGGCTCGTCATCACCCCGCATTCCGCGTACTACTCGCCCGAGGCCTATGCCGACATCCGCAGTAAGTCGGCCGAGACGATGCGCGCGGCGCTGCTGACCGACCGGCCGCAGAACGTGATCACGCCGGAGATGGAATAGCCTACATCACCAGCCCGCCATCGACCCTCAGGGCCTGCCCGGTGACATAGGACGCAGCCGCCGAGGCCAGGAACGCGATCGCGGCCGCCACCTCCGCCGGCTCGCCGAGACGCGCGAGCGGGATCGGGCGGGTGCGCTCCGCCTCGCTCGACGCCGGCAGCGCCGCATGGGCGCCGGCATTCTTGCGGATGAAGCCGGGGACGACGGCGTTGACCGTGATCGTGGGCGCAAGTTCCTGCGCCAGCGACCGCACCAGCGCCTCCAGCGCCGCCTTCGCCGCCGCCGAGGCGGGGAAACTCGGCAGGCCGGGCCGGTGGGCGTGCGCCACGAAGCTGCCGACCGCGACCACGCGCGGCGCCCGCCCGGCCCGCAGCGCCGGGATCGCCGCCCGCGCCAGTCGCAGGAAAGCGAACGCGATCGCATTGATCGAGTGGGCAAAGGCATCATCGGCAACATCCGCAATCGGCGTGCGGTCTGCGAACCCCGCATTGCTCACCAGCACGTCGAGCCCGCCGAAGCGCGCCACGCACGCATCAACCAAGGCCGCCGGGAGCGCCGCTTCCGTGAGATCGCCGAGCACCACCTCGGCCTCGGCGCCAGCCGCGCGCGCCGCCGCCGCGACCGTCTCCGCGCCCGCCCGGTTGCGGCGCGTGTGGACCAGCAGCCCGACCCCAGGTGCCGCAAGCACGCGGCAGGTCGCCGCCCCGATGCCGCTCGCGGCCCCCGTGACCAGAACGATGCGCTGCATGGCGGTCACCCCCGGTTGACACCCCTCCGCCGGCGCCCGCACTTTCGGCGCCGCGGTCATCACGGGAGGAAGCCGATGTCGCAGCGTTCCGCAAGCGCACGCCTCGCCGGCCGCACCGCCTTCGTCACCGCCGCCGGCCAGGGGATCGGGCGCGCGACCGCGCTTGCCTTCGCGGCCGAAGGCGCACGGGTCATCGCGACCGATATCGACGCGGCCCTGCTCGCCGGGATGCCGGAGGGCGTCCGCACTGCGGCGCTGGACGTGCTCGACGCCGACGCGATCGCGCGCGCGGCGGCGTCGGCGGGAGACATCGACATCCTGTTCAACGGCGCGGGCTTCGTCCACCAGGGGACGGTGCTGGAGGCGACCGAGGACGAGTGGGCGCTCGCCTTCGACCTCAATGTGCGCTCGATGTTCCGCACCATCCGCGCATTCCTGCCGGGGATGCTGGCGCGCGGACGCGGCGCGATCGTCAACGTCTCGTCGGTCTCGGGCAGCATCAAGGGCATCGCGAGCCGCGCGATCTATGGCACGACCAAGGCCGCGGTGATCGGGCTGACGAAATCGGTCGCGGCCGATTACGTCTCGCGCGGCATCAGGGCGAACTGCATCTGCCCTGGCACCGTCGCCTCGCCGAGCCTGGAGGTACGCATCGCCGCCAACGCGGCCGCCGCCGGATCGCTGGACGCGGCGCGCAGCGCGTTCGTCGCACGCCAACCGATGGGCCGGCTCGGCACGCCGGGGGAGATTGCGGCACTCGCCGTCTATCTGGCGAGCGACGAGGCCGCGTTCATGACCGGACAGGCGGTCGTGATCGACGGCGGATTGACGCTTTGACATTCGAGGGAGATGCACGATGAAGCTGTTGCGCGTAGGCGCGCCTGGCGCCGAGAAGCCTGCCATGCTGGACCGCGACGGAGGCATGCGCGACCTCTCGGGCGTGGTCCGCGACATCGACGGCGCGGCGATCTCGCCCGAGGGATTGCGCAAGCTCGCGGCGCTCGATCCGGCAAGCCTGCCGAAGATCACCGGCAATCCGCGCATCGGACCGTGCGTCACGCGGCCGCTCAATTTCGTCTGCATCGGGCTGAACTACGCCGACCACGCGGCCGAGACCGGAGCCGCGATCCCGAAGGAGCCGATCCTGTTTCTGAAGTCGCTCGGCGCCTATCAGGGGCCGAATGACGACGTGGAGATGCCACGCGGCGCGAAGAAGCTCGACTGGGAGGTGGAACTCGGCGTCGTCATCGGCACCCGCGCCAAGTATGTGCCCGAGCACGAGGCGATGGACCACGTCGCCGGCTATTGCGTCTGCAACGACGTCAGCGAGCGCGAATACCAGAGCGAGCGCGGCGGCACCTGGGACAAGGGCAAGGGCTGCGACACGTTCGGCCCGACCGGCCCCTGGCTGGTCACGCGCGACGAGATACCCGATCCGCAGAACCTGTCGCTCTGGTGCGAGGTCGACGGGCAGAAGATGCAGAACGGCACGACGAAGACCATGATCTTCGGTGTCCGCAAGCTGGTGACCTACGTGAGCCACTTCATCACCCTGCATCCGGGCGACATCATCAGCACCGGCACGCCGCCCGGCGTCGGCCTCGGCAAGAAGCCCGCGCCGGTGTTCCTCCGCGTCGGGCAGACGATGCGGCTCGGGGTCGAGGGGCTGGGCGAGCAGACGCAGCGCGTGGTCGGCGGCTGACGCTGCCCGGCATGGCGCCCCCGCAACGGACGCGGTAACGTTCGGCCGTTGTTCAAAGGGGAGCGCCATGCCGATCGCCCGCCGTCACGTTCTTGGCCTGCCGCTGGCACTCGCCGCACCGGCGGTCGCGCGTGCGGCGACAAGCGAACTGACCTTCTGGTCCTGGCGGCAGGAGGATCGGGCGTTCTACGAGCGCACGATCGCCGCTTTCCGCAAGTCGCATCCCGACGTCGCGATCCGCTTCCAGGCGTTCGAGCCGACGCAATACCCGACCATCCTCTCGACCGCGCTGGCCGGCGGAAAGGCCGGCGACATCCTGCAGGTGAAGTCCTATGGCGGACTGGCGGCGCTGGCCGGACCCGGCTATCTCGCGCCGCTCGACCGCGCGTCGGTGCCGGAACTCGCAAATTTCTCGGCCGAGGCGCTCGCCGCGGTCAGCGCCGGCGGGCATGTCTATGCCGTCCCGTTCGCGACGCAGACCATGCTGGTGCTGTTCAACACCGCGCTGTTCGCGAAAGCGGGCATTGCGGCACCGACGACCTGGGACGGCCTGCTCGCCGCCTGCAAGACGCTGAAGGCGAAAGGCATCACCCCGTTTGCGAACGGCACCGCGACGTCGTGGCAGAACGAGACGCTCACCTTCTCGCTGCTGTCCTCGATGATCGGCAAGAGCTTCGCCGCGGACGTGGCGGCCGGCCACGCGACATTCGCCGATCCGCGCTTCACCGGCCCGCTCGGGCACCTGCTCGACCTGCGCGGCTATCTCGCGCCCAATTTCAGCGGCATCGACTATCCGACGTCGCAGCAGCTCTTCGTCGCCGGGCGCGCCGCGATGTTTGCCGGCGGCAGCTTCGAGCTTGCTAATTTCCGCCAGCAGAACCCGGCGCTGAAGCTCGACGTGTTCCCGCCGCCGTCGCCGCACGCGGGCGAGCCCGCCCTCGTCTCCACCTATTATGACGGCGGCTATGCGGTGAACGCGAAGTCGCCGCAGCGCGCCACGGCACTGACGTTCCTGCGCACGCTCGGCACGCCCGCCTACGGCACCGCGTTCTCCAACGCGCTGCAGAACGTCTCGCCGATCAAGGGGATCACCATCAAGGACCCGTTGCTGGAGAAGGTGCGGAAGCTGGACGCCAACGCCATCCCGTATCTGATGCTGGTCTATTTCCGCTATCACGAGCCGAACGGCTCGGTGCTGCTGCAATCGGGCGTGCAGAAGATGCTGGCCGGGCAGGCGAGCCCGGCGCAGGTCGCCGCCGCGATCGACACGGGCATCGCGACATACGATCCCGCCTTCCGCAAGTGAGGCCGGCGCGGCGGCGCCTGCACCCGCACGCCGCCTGGATCGCCTTTCTGCTGGCGCCGCCGCTCATCCTCGTCGGCGGCTTCATCGCGTGGCCGCTGACGCAGGCGCTCGGCGATGCTTTCTATGCCTGGGACGGGCTGCGGCGCCTCGGCTTCGTGGGATTCCGCAACTTTGCCGACGTGCTCTGGCGCGCGCCGTTCGCGCCGGTGACGTGGCGCGCCTTCGGGCACAATGTCGAGGTGCTGGCCGCACTCGCAGTCCTGCAGAACGGCGGCGCATTCCTGCTCGCCTGGGCGCTGTGGCGCGAGCCCCGGGGGCACCGCTTCCATCGCACCGCGCTATTCCTGCCGGTCGTGCTATCGGACGTGATCGTGGCGTTCGTTTGGAAGCTGTTCCTCAATCCCAATTTCGGGTTGGTCAATGCCGGGCTGGCGGCAATCGGGCTGGGCGCGCTGGCGCGGCCCTGGCTCGGCGATCCGAACACCGCACTCGGCGCGCTGATCGTCGTCGGCGCGTGGCACTGGATCGGTTTTCCGACGCTGCTGTTCCTGGCCGGAATGCAGCGCATCCCGCACGAATACATCGAGGCGGCGCGGCTCGACGGGATGCGGGAGAGGGAAATCCTGCGCCACATCATCTGGCCGCTGGTCGCACCGAGTGCGACGGTCGCGTTCACGCTGCTGTTCATCGGCGCGTTCAACTGGTTCGAGCTGCCCTATCTGATGGCGGGCGTGGACGGCTCGCCATTCGGGCACACCGACGTGCTGGCCCTCCTGTTCTACCGCACCGCCTTCGGCAACCAGAGCGGCGCCACGCAGGATTTCGGCCACGGCAACGCCTATGCCGGGCTGATGTTCGTCTTCGTGGGCGCGGTCGCGACGCTGATCGTGCTGGGGCTGCGCCGACGCGAGGTGGCGCTGTGAGGCGGGCGGCTCCGGTGCTGCTGGTGCAGGCGGTGCTGTGGAGCACGTCGGCGCTGATGCTCTACCCGATCGCGGTGATGGCCTTCTCCGGCTTCCGCACCACCGGCGAGATCTTCGCCTCGCCCTTCGCGCTGCCGGATTTCTCATACATCGGCAATTTCGTGGGCATCCTCGCGGACGGCGCCTTCCTCGGCTATTTCGCGAACTCGGTCGTGGTCACGACCGGGGCGGTCGTGCTCTCGGTCGTGCTCGGCACGATGGCGGCCTATGCGCTGGCGCGCTACGAGTTTCCGGGCAACACGGCGCTCACGCTCGGCTTCCTCGCCGGGCTGATGCTGCCGCTCAAGCTCGCGGTGATCCCGCTGTTCATCGAACTGCGCAATATCGGGCTGCTGGACACGCGCGCGGGCTTGATCCTGGTCTATGCCGCGATCGGCACGCCATCGGTCGTGTTCATCCTGACCGGCTTCCTGCGCACGCTGCCGGCGGAGATGGAGCAGGCGGCACGGATCGACGGCGCCTCCGAGCCGCGCATCATGCTGCAGGTGATGCTGCCGCTGGCGCGGCCCGCTTTGGTGATCGCGGCGATCAACAACGCCATCCCGGTGTGGAACGATTTCTTCTTCCCGCTCGTGTTCATCCAGAGCGAAAGCCGCAAGACCCTGCCTCAAGGGTTGACCGGGTTCATCGGCGAATATGCGACCAACTGGGGCGTGCTGTTCGCAGGCCTGACGCTCGCGG
>DATAYA010000278.1:0-12206 GCA_036272815.1 Acetobacteraceae bacterium | reverse complement strand
GTCGTCATCCTCGCCGACGCCGCCTGCGATCCGCGCCACGTTGCCGTCGACCTGCTGGCGCAGGCGGAGCACGACGAGGCGGCGCAGGCCATCCTGATCACCGACGACGCGGCCTTCGCCGACGCCGTCGTCCACGCCGTCGCGACCGAGCTGCCCAGCCTCGCGCGCGCCGCCATCGCGGGTGCGAGCTGGCGCGACCACGGCGCCGTCATTCTGGTGCGCGATTGGGCGGAGGCGGCGTCCCTGGTCGACCGCCTCGCGCCGGAGCACCTCCAGATCATGACCGCCGATCCCGCCGCCTTGTTCGCGCGCATCCGCCATGCGGGAGCGGCTTTCCTCGGCCGGCACTGCCCCGAGGCTTTCGGCGACTATGTGGCCGGCCCGAACCATGTGCTTCCCACAGGTCGCACCGCGCGCTTCGCCTCCGGCCTCTCGGTTTATGATTTTCTCAAGCGCACGACATGGATCGACGCGGGGGCGGCGGCGCTCGATGCGATCGGCCCGGCGGCGGTCGCCTTGGCGGAGGCCGAGGGGCTGGGAGCGCACGCGCGCAGCATCGCGCTGCGGCTCGGGCAGCAGGGCGCAGCTTGATTTCGCATCGGGCGAAGATCATGTTCCGGCCCGCACGAGAAGCGCATGAGGATCGATGTCGAAAGAGGACATGATCGAGTTCAGCGGGATGGTGATGGAGCTTCTACCCAACGCCATGTTCCGCGTGAAGCTCGACAACGAACACACCATCCTGGCCCATACCAGCGGCAAGATGCGCAAGAACCGCATCCGCGTGCTGGCCGGCGACCGCGTCAATGTCGAGATGACGCCGTATGATCTGAGCAAGGGCCGGATCACCTTCCGCTTCAAGTAGCCGCACCCGCGTGCTGATCCTCGCCTCGGCGAGCCCGCGCCGGGTCGCCCTGCTGGCGCAGATCGGCGTGCTGCCCGACCGGACCCTGTCCACCGACATCGATGAGACACCGCTTCGCGGCGAGCTGCCGCGGCTGCTGGCGATCCGGCTCGCCCGTGCTAAGGCCGCCGCCTGCGCCGTCTCGGGCGCCCATGTGCTGGCCGCGGACACGGTGGTCGCCGCCGGCCGCCGCGTGCTGCCGAAGGCGGAGACGGAGGCCGTGGCGCGCGCCTGCCTCGACCTGCTCTCGGGCCGGCGGCATCGCGTCATCACCGGGGTCGTGCTCGTGCGCCCGGACGGCGGACGCTCCGAGCGGATCTGCCAGAGCATCGTCGGCTTCGCCCGCCTCACCGAGGCACAGAAGCGCGCCTATCTCGCCAGCGGCGAGTGGGACGGCAAAGCCGGCGGCTACGCCATCCAGGGCGCGGCGGCAGGTTTCGTGCGCTTCCTCTCGGGCAGCCATTCCAACGTGGTCGGCCTGCCGCTGTTCGAGACCGCCCAACTCCTGCGCGGCTGCGGCCTGCTGGCGTGAGGGAGGCGATTCTCGCCGCCTGCGCGCCGGGCGAGGTGCGCGCGGCGCTGATCGCCGACGGCATGCTTGCGGAGCTGCGCATCTGGCGGCCGGGCTCGCCGGACGGCATCGGTGACCTCCATCGCGGCCGGGTCGCGGCGCGGATTCCGGCGCTGGCGGGCGCGTTCGTGACGATCGACGGCGCCGACGGTTTCCTGCCCGACAGCGCGGGCATTGCCGGACTGGCGGAAGGCACGCTGCTCGGCGTGCGTGTGGTGCGGGCGGCGCAGGGCGGCAAGGGGCCACGGCTGACGGCGCGGCTTGCGCCGGACGAGGCGAAGGCCGCCGCCGAGGGTCGCGTGCGGCTGGTCCGCCGCGGCCCTGGCGCGCTGCTGGACCTTGCGGCCGAGTTCCCGGAGGCGTCCGTGTGTGTCGATGAGCCGGCGCTTGCGGCCGCGCTCCGGCCGGCGCTGGGAGCGCGGCTGACGCTCGTGGCGCAGTCGTGGCCGGACGATCTCGACGCCGAGGTGTCGGCACTGGGCGAGCCGGTCGCGGTGCTGCCGTGCGGGATGCGGGCGCGGTTCGACCCGACCCCGGCGCTGGTCGCGATCGACCTCGATAGCGCCGGGGCGATTGGCACCGGGGCGACCGGCACTGGGGCGACCGGCATGGGGGCGACCGGCTCGCTCGCGGAGCTGAACCGGGCCGCATTTCCCGCGCTGGCGCGGCAGGTCCGGCTGCGCAACCTCTCGGGCGCGATCCTGGTCGACCTCGCGGGCCTTTCGCCACGGCGGCGGGCGGCACTCGGCCCGGACCTGGCGGCGGCGCTGGCGTGCGATCCGTTGCGGCCGAGGCTGCTCGGCTTCACGGCGCTGGGCCTGGCGGAGATCGTGCGCCCGCGCATCCGGCCGCCGCTGCACGAGCTGCTGGCCGGGCCGCTCGCTGCCGGGCTTGCGGCGCTGCGGCGCATCGCGCGCGAGGTCGCGGCCAACCCGGCTCGACCGCGGACGCTGCGTGCGGCGCCCACCGTGATCGCGGCGCTGGAGGCCGACGCGGCGGCCCTCGCGGCCGTTGCGCGCCGGGCCGGCCGCCCCCTCATGCTGCGCTCCGACCCGGCGGTGCCGCCGCATGGCTGGACGATCGAGGAGTGACCGTGCCGAACCCGCCCCCCTGCCCCGTCTGCGGGAGAGAGAGCATCCCGCAGAGCCGCCCGTTCTGCTCGCCGCGCTGCGCACAGATCGATCTCGGCCGCTGGCTCACGGAGCAATACCGGCTGCCGGCCACGCCCGCCGAGGATGCGGGAGATGAGGACGGCGAGCCTTGATCGGGGGTCGGGCGTGGGCTAACCGTGGAGCCGCGCCCAGGTAGCTCAGTTGGTAGAGCATGCGACTGAAAATCGCAGTGTCGGTGGTTCGATTCCGCCCCTGGGCACCATCCTCCCGGCGGCCCTGCTGACGTCGCCCGTGGCCCGCCCCGGCCATCGCGGTCGGCGCGGTTCGTGGCGGGCGCCGTCCTATCGCGTCATCATCACCGGCAGATCCGAGTGCTCCAGCACGTGCCGCGTCACGCCGCCCAGGATCAGCTGCCGCAGGCGGGAGTGCGAATACGCCCCCATCGTCAGCATGTCGGCGTAAAACTCCCGCGCCGCGGCCAGCATCCCGGCGCCGACCAGGCGGTCGATCGGTCGGAATGTCGAGACCTCCGTGCGGACGTCGTGTAGCGCCAGATAGGCGGCCAGCTCCGGCGCCGCCGGGCCGCGGCGCTGGTATTCGCCGGCGGTGAGGATGCGCACAGCCTCCGCCCGCTTGAGCCAGGGCAGTGCCGCCTGCACCGCTGCGGCCGACTCGGCCGTGCCGTTCCAGGCGACACAGACCCGCGTGGCGATCGTCGTGGGCGTCGCCTGCGGCGCGATCAGCACCGGCCGGCCGCTGTCGAACAGCACCGCGTGCAGCGCGTCGGACGAGGAGACGTCGTCGCCGCCCTCCGGGTGCGGCACCACCGTCAGGTCGGCGAGCCGCGCCTGCTGCGCCACGAGGTCGTCCTCGCGGCCGATCACGCTGGCGAAGCTTGCCGTCGTCACCGGGTCGTGCGGCCGCGCCTCCGAGAGTGCGACGTCGTGCACGGCGACGAAGCGGTCGAACATCGCGCGCACCGCGTGGCTGCGCTCGCCGCTCTCGCGCTCGGTCGCGGTCATCATCTCCTCGATCATCGCCCCCGACAGGCCCTCGCCGGCAAGCGGGGCCACGTCGCGGCTGTCGATGCGGACGTGCAGCGCCGTCAGGTGAGCGTTCCACTGGCGCGCCACCATCAGCGCGGTCGCCAGTGCCGCCTCGCCGGCGGCGGTGCCGGTTAGCGGCAGCAGGATCTTGCGGATCGCCATGTTTCTCTCCCGGTGGTCCGTCGTTTCGCCCGCAACCTAGCATGCGGCCAGTGCCGACTTCACGTATTCCTGCGCGGCCGCCAGCGCCGCCGCCGCGTCGTCCGCCGGCACCGCCCGCCAAGTGCCGGGACCCGGATCGCGCATCCGCCGCAGCACGTCCACCGTCGCGTCCGAAGCATCGCCGCGCCGCGCCGCGATGCGCGCTTCGAGTGCCGCCGCCCGCGCCGTCAGCCAGAGCCCGAGGAAGCCGCGTCCGGCGGCAGTCGCCGTCGCCTCGACTGCCTCCCGGAATGCGGGATCGAGGCAGGTCGCATCGACGATCACCGCCTGTCCGGAGGCCGCCGCGTCGCGCAGCATTGTAAGCAGCGCCGCGTCGGTGCGCGCGTTCGCTGCCGCATCGTAGCCCTCCGGCCCGAGCCGCTCCTCCGGCGCGCGTCCGAACAGGCGCTTGCGGGTCTCGTCGCTGCGCAGCACCAGCGCGCCCGGTGCCGCGCCGAGGCCGGGCGCCATGGCGCGGGCGAGCGTTGTCTTGCCGGTCCCCGGCAGGCCGCCGATCGCCACCACGAGGCCCGGCGCCGGGTGCAGCGCCGCCTCAGCCGCGTCCAGATAACCGGCGGCAGATGCGCCGTCCCGGCCAGCCCCGACATGCGCCCGCACCATGGCGCGCTGCGAGAGATAGAGCGGCAGTCCCGCCACCAGCCCGGCATCGCCGGTGCGTCCGACATAGCGGCCGAGCACGCGGTTCGCCGCCGGCCGCCCGGCCCGCATGTCGAGGTCCATCAGCAGGAAGGCGAGGTCGTAGCCAAGGTCGACCGTGCCCAGCGCCTCGTCGAACTCGAGCGCGTCGATCAGCACTGGGCGGCCTTCCCAGAGGCAGAGATTGCCGAGATGCAGGTCGCCGTGCGCGCGCCGCACGAAGCCCGCCTGCTGCCGCGCCGCCAGCCAATCCTGGCGTGCCGCGATCTCCCGCCACGTCGCCGCCATCCAGGCATCAATGCGGGCGCGGTCGAGCCCGGCCGCCATAGCGGCGCGGGTATTGCCCTCGGCGATCCGCCGCAGCGCCGCCGGCCAGTCGCAAGGTCCGGCCGGCGGCAGCGTCGCGTGGAACGCCGCGACGGCGTCGGCTGCGGCGTCGAGCAGGTCCGGCGTCAGCGCGCCGCGCGCGGCCATCGCCTCGAGGAAGTCGCCCGCCGGCACCGGCGCCATCAGCAGCACCCAGTCCACCACCTCGCCCGCACCGCCGCCGAGCGTGAGGCCCTCGCCCGTGCGCCGCACCGGCACGACGTCGCGGTAAAGCGCCGGCGCGGTGCGGCGGTTGAGGTCCAGTTCTCGCCGCAATACGGCCTCGCGCCGGCCTGTCGTGGTCAGGTCCACGAAATCGAGCCGCACCGCCTTCTTCAGCTTCCATACCGTCTCGCCGCCGACGAACACCGCGGAGAGCTGCGTCTCCAGCGGTGCCGCGCCGGACAGGCAGGCGAGGTATGCAGCGGTCTCGCGCTGCGGCTCCGGGATCGTGTCCAGTGCGGCTACTTCGCCGTCAGCTTCGGCGCGTGCAGCCGGCCGCGCTCGTCGTTCGGGTTGATCGGACTCGGCGGCAGGTTGCCGTGCGGCTGCGGGTCGGCCTCGTAGCGGAAGCGCGGTTCCTGGTTCCATGGTCCGCGCAGATCCGGCTCGCCCCGGCTCATGTTGAAGTAGAGGTTCACCGTGTCGTCCGGCTCGACATTGCCGAAGATCGGGTCGGTCAGGTAGCCGAGTTTGTCGAGCGCCTGCATGAACATCGCGGTGTGCGACACCTCGCGCGTCAACAGGTGGGTGAGCGCCTTCTTGCTGCCCTCATCCTTGCACGCCTTGATGAGCGTCTCGTAGGTCTGCCGCGCGCCGGCCTCGGCGGCGACATCGGCGCGCAGGTCGCGCACCACGTTGCCGCCCTCGTTGATGTAGGCGGCGGTCCAGGCCTGGCCCTGGCTGTCGAGGAAATGCGGGCCGGGTCCGCGGATGCGGAAGATCGGCGCGGCATAGACCTCGCTCTGGTCGAGCTTGCGGGTGTGCTGTTCGATCATCTTGCCGACCATCTCGAGATGGCCGAACTCCTCGACGGCGATGTCTTGCAGCATGTCGCGGATGCCCGGGTCCTCGACGTGGAAGGACTGCACCCAGTATTGCAGCGCGGCCGTCAGCTCGCCGGTGGCGCTGCCGAACTGCTCGAGCAGGTACTGGCCGAACTGCGGATCGGGGTCGCGGACCTCGACCGGATAGAGCAATTCCTTGCGGTGTAGAAACATGTGCGTGCGTCCTGTGGCTGGCCCCCGCCGCGGCAACGGACGCAGGCGAGGCCGGTTGCCCGCCCGCGATTACAACTTCGCCGCCATCACGGTTTCTCAGGGATAGAGCTTCCCGGCGACCCAGCCCTCGCCGCCGGCGGCACGGGTGAACACGGTCCGGTCGTGCAGCCGATACGGCATGTCCTGCCAGAACTCCCACGCCTCCGGCCGCACCCGATAGCCGGACCAGTGCGGCGGCCGGGGGACGTCGTTGCCCGGATAGCGCGCCTCCAGCTCCGCAAGGCGCTGCTCCAGCACCGCGCGCTCCGGCAGCGGGCGGGACTGGTCGGACGCCCAGGCGCCGAGGCGGGAGATGCGGGCGCGGCTGGCGAAATAGGCGTCGGCCTCGGCTGCGGTCGTGTGCTCGACCGGCCCCTCGACCCGGACCTGCCGCCGGAGGCTCTTCCAATGGAACAGCAGGGCGGCATGCTGATTGGCGTCCAACTCAGCCGCCTTGCGGCTCTGCCGGTTGGTGTAGAAGACGAGGCCGCGATCATCGACACCCTTCAGCAGCACCATGCGGACCGACGGCCGCCCGTCCGGCGTGGCGGTCGCGAGCGTCATTGCCACCGGATCGTTCGGCTCGGATGCCTCGGCCTCGGCGAGCCAGGTGCGGAACAGGGCGAGCGGGGTGGCCTCGGTGGGAACGGGGTCGGTCATGGGGCTGCCTGGGTGCGTTGCGCGGACCGATATGGGTCGGCCGCCGACGCTGCTATGCTGCCGCGATGAGCGCCTCGGTGAAAGTCCCGGCCCACATGACGGCCGACGAGTTCCTCGCCTGGAACCCGCCGGGCGGCGACAGGTGGCACCTCGTCGATGGCGAACCGTCGAAATTTTCTCGCCCAGCAACCAGGCCGAGACCCGGGCCGAGCTGCTGCGCCGCAACAGCGACGGCACCTGGCCGGAGATGTCCGCGACGACCGGCGCAGACGGCGAACTCGGCCTTGCCTCCATCAACTTCAGCGTCCCGCTGGCCGCGTCCTATCGCACGACCCGCCTTGCAGCACGGCGCTGACGCCTTGCCCATCGATATCCCGCGTGCCACCACGGGCGGCAGCAACACGCCATAGGTTCGCCCATGCCCGACTTCCCCCGCGAGCCCCTGCCGCGCACCGGCACGCTGATGCAGGGCAAGCGCGGCCTGGTGATGGGGGTCGCCAACGAACGCTCGCTGGCCTGGGGGATTGCGGCCGCCTGCGCGGCCCAGGGCGCGAGCCTCGCCTTCACCTATCACGGCGAGGCGCTCGGGCGGCGGGTGCGGCCGCTGGCGGAGAGCCTCGGCGCGCCGCTGGTGCTGGAATGCGACGCCGGCTCGGATGCCAGCATCGACGCCGCGTTCCGCGACATCGCGGCCGCCTGGGACGGGCTCGACTTCCTGGTCCACGCGATCGGCTGGGCCGACAAGGCGTATCTGCGCGGTCAGTATCTCGACACGCCGCGCGAGGCGTTCCTCCAGGCGCTCGACATCTCCTGCTATTCCTTCACCGCGGTCTGCCGCCGCGCCGTGCCGATGATGCCGCGCGGCGGCTCGCTGCTGACGCTGTCCTATCTGGGGGCCGAGCGGGTGATGCCCCACTACAACGTGATGGGGATCGCGAAGGCGGCGCTCGAAACCTCGGTCCGCTATCTCGCGGCCGATCTGGGCGGCCAGAACATCCGGGTCAACGCGATCTCCGCCGGGCCGATCAAGACGCTGGCGGCGAGCGGCATCGGCGATTTCCGCTACATCCTGCGCTGGAACCAGCTCAACGCGCCGCTGGCGCGCAACGTGACGATCGAGGAGGTCGGGGGGGCGGGCGTCTATCTGCTGTCCGATCTCGCGGCGGGGGTCACCGGCGAGGTGCATCACGTCGATTGCGGGTATCACGTGGTCGGCATGAAGAATCCGGCGGCGCCGGATATCGCGACCGTGACCGACTGAGGGGACCCCCCGCGCGCGATGTCCCACAACAGCTTCGGCCACCTGTTCCGCGTCACCACCTGGGGCGAGAGCCACGGCCCGGCGATCGGCTGCGTGGTGGACGGCTGCCCGCCGCGCATCCCGCTCACCGAGGCCGATATTCAGCCCTGGCTCGACCGCCGCCGCCCCGGCCAGTCGCGCTTCACCACGCAGCGGCAGGAGCCGGACGCGGTCACGATCCTCTCCGGCACCTTCGAGGGCCAGACCACGGGGACCCCGATCGCGCTCGAGATCCGCAACCTCGATCAGCGTTCTCGCGACTATGGCGAAATCGCCGACCGCTATCGGCCGGGCCATGCCGACCTGACCTACGATCTGAAATACGGCGTCCGCGACTATCGCGGCGGCGGCCGTGCGTCGGCGCGGGAGACCGCGATGCGGGTCGCGGCCGGGGCAGTCGCGCGGCGTGTGCTCGGCGCGGGGGTCCGCATCCGTGGCGCGCTGGTGCAGATCGGCCCCCACCGGATCGACCGCGCACGCTGGGACTGGGACGAGATCGAGCGCAATCCGTTCTTCTGCCCCGACCCGGTCGCGGCCACGGCCTGGGAGGGCGCGCTGGATGCGGCACGAAAAGCCGGCTCCTCGCTCGGGGCGGTGGTCGAGGTGGTGGCAGAGGGCGTGCCGCCCGGCCTCGGCGCGCCGGTCTATGCCAAGCTCGACGCCGAGCTTGCGGGGACGCTGATGGGGATCAATGCGGTCAAGGGCGTCGAGATCGGCGACGGGTTCGCCGCCGCCTCGCTCAGCGGCGAGGCGAACGCCGACGAGATGCGGATGGCGGACGGCGTGGTCGCCTTCGCCTCCAACCACGCCGGCGGCATCCTGGGCGGCATCTCCACCGGGCAGCCGGTCGTGGCGCGCTTCGCGGTCAAGCCAACGAGCTCGATCCTGACACCGCGCCGGGCGGTGGACCGGTTCGGGCACGACGTGGAGGTCACGACGCGCGGGCGGCACGACCCTTGCGTCGGGATTCGCGCGGTCCCGGTGGGGGAAGCGATGGTGGCGCTGGTGCTCGCCGACCATCTGCTGCGCCACCGGGCGCAGAACCCGGACGCGCCGGATGTTGCGCGGCTGCCGCGTAACTGAGGTGATAACGACTGTTTGACTGACCGGCCTGGCGGCAGCGGGTAAAGCTGGCCACATGCGGCAGCCATCGACACGAAGCGAGATCGAGCAGGCACGCGCGTTCCGCGAACTGGTAGGCGCGCGGAAGTTCCGCGTGCGCCTTGCCGAGATCGGGCGTCTGGTCAGGGCCGGACAGCGTGCCGGACGCAGCGCGCAGCAGCGCTTCGCGATCGAGCTGGCCATCGGCCGCCTGCGCCGCGGCGCACCGGCGCCCTCGACCGCCGACCGCCGCATCGCCGCCCTCGCCGGCGAGGCCGTCCGCATCGCGTCCGGGCTGAGTGCCGCCGGCGGCGACCGGCTGGTCGCGGCTCTGCGCGCCGGGATGACGGGCGAGGCGACGCTGGTGCCCGCCTTCCACCTATTGCGAACGGCCGCCCTCCAGCGTGCCCGCGGCTTCGCGGTGCGCCATGCCGGGCTCGAGGACGGCGCCGCGTTCGACCTGCTGATCCGTCGCGACGGGATGGAGGCGGAAATCGCCTGCGACGTCGTCTCGGCCGAGGACGGCCGCGACGTCCATCGCGGCGCCTGGTTCAGCCTGATCGACCGGATCGATCCCGAGCTGCAGCGCTGGCTCTCCGACCACCCCGGCCGCTATCTGCTCAAGATGACCCTGCCGCAGGGCCTGCGGGCCGCGGAGGCCGAGGCTCTTGGTACCCTGCATCGGCGGATCACCGCCCTCCTCTCCGAGCGCCGCCGTGCCGACCACGACGAGGCGGCAGTGCTGCGGCTCGACCCGCTGCTGCTGGCCGGCGCGCAGGCCGACGAACTCGGCCTCGTCTCGCGGCTGCGGCGGGAGTTCGGGCCGGAGGCGCACCTCGCCGTCACCACCGCGGGCGGTGGCGTGTTCGTGATGGCAGCCCGGGCGGGACGCGAGAACGAGGTCGCGGTCGCGGTCCGCCGCCGCCTGTGCGGGATCGCGCCAGCGCGGCTCTCCGGGGCGCGGCCGGGCATCCTGGCGATGTTCGTCGAGGACACCGACCGGCTGGAATGGCAGGCGCTGCGCGAACGTCTGGAACTGGAGGGCGAGGCGCGGCAGTTCCTCACCTGCAAGGAGGCGCGGCCGGTGGTCGCCGTCACCTGCGCCTCGCGGCTGGAGCTGTTCGGCCTGGCGGGCCAGCAGCCGGAGCGCGACGGAGAAATCCGCTTCCGCAATCCCACCCATCCGGCAGCACGGGCCGCTGCTCTGGCGCCGGCTATCCTGTCATCGGTCTAGCCGGGGTGTGTGGAACAGGCACGGCCGGGCAGGCGCCGCGATCAGGCGCGCGGCCATGCCGCCGTGCCAGCCGTCCATTGGACCCCGAGCGACGCGAGGCAAAGCGCGGATGGTGAACGATGCCGTGACGGTCGGCTTTCCATTGATGCCCCGCCGTCACACGCTCCTGCTTCCCGCGGCCGGACTTTGCGCGGCCGCGGCGCCGGCGCCGGCTCCGGTGTTCGACGTGCGCCGCTTCGGCACCGCGGGCGACGGCCGCACGCTCGACACGGCGGCGATCAACCGGGCGATCGCGGCGGCCGCGGCGGCGGGCGGCGGCGTCGTGCGCGTCCCCGCCGGCACCTATCTCTGCTACTCGATCCGCCTGCGCAGCAAAGTCACGCTCCGTCTGGAGCGGGACGCCGTCATCGTGGGCGCCGATTCCCCCGCTCCAGGCAGCCTGGCAGCCGGCTATGACCCGCCGGAGCCGAACCCGTCCGACCAGTATCAGGACTTCGGCCACAGCCATTGGCACAACAGCCTGATCTGGGGCGAGGGCCTGCATGATGTCGCCATCACCGGACCGGGCCGGGTCTGGGGGCGCGGGCTGGTGCGCGGCTGGCGGGTCCCCGGCGATCCGGGAGCGTCGCAGCCGGGCGTGGGGAACAAGGCGATCGCCCTCGTCCGCTGCCGCAATGTCGTCCTGCGCGATTTCTCGATCCTGATGGGCGGCCATTTCGGCATCCTGGCCACCGGCGTCGAGCGACTGACCATCGACAACGTCAGGATCGACACCAACCGCGACGGCATGAACGTCGATTGCTGCCGCCGTGTGCGGATCAGCAACTGCGTCGTGAACTCGCCGTCCGACGACGGAATCTGCCTGAAGAGCTCGCTCGCGCTGGGCGAGCGCCGGCTCACCGAGGACGTGACGATCACCCGTTGCTCGGTATTCGGCGACTATCGGCTCGGGACCTTGCTCGACGGCCGCTTGCAGCCGCTCGGCCACGACGCACGGGCCAATCCCGGCTGGCACACGGGACGCATCAAGCTCGGCACGGAGTCGGAGGGCGGCTTCCGCAACATCGTCGTGATCGACTGCATCTTCCAGAGTTGCCGGGGCCTGGCGCTGGAGACGGTCGACGGCGGCGTGCTGGAGGACGTGACCGTGAGCGGGCTCGTCATGCGCGACCTGCGCAACGCCCCGCTCTTCCTGCGGCTGGGTGCCCGCCTGCGCGGGCCGCTGGGCACCAGAGCAGGCGCGCTGCGCCGCGTGCGCATCTCCGACGTGTCGTGCGAGGCGCCGCGTTCGATGATGCCCTCGATCATCACCGGGCTGCCGGGCCATCACATCGAGGATGTCAGCATCAGCCGCTTCAGCTTCGTCCAGAAGGGCGGCGGCACGCCGGCACGGGCAGCGGCGCGGCCGCCCGAGGAGGCGGCCGCCTACCCCGATCCAGAGAGTTTCGCCACGCTGCCGGCCACCGGGTTCTTCATCCGGCACGCGCGCGGCCTGTCGTTCCGTCACGTCGAGATCGCGTGCGCCCTCCCCGATGCGCGGTCGGCTTTCTGGCTGAACGATGTGAACGGTATCGTCATCGACGATCTCCGCGCACCCGCTTTGCCCTCGGACGCGGTGGCGGTTGGCGGCCCCGTAAGCGGCGTCGCCACGCGGGAGCGCGGCGAAGCGATGCGGGTCGTCAGGCCTGCGCGCTGGCGCTGACGCGGGCACGCGTCGTTCGTCCGCCGCGTATCCGCGTCAGCCGCGCGATCGCCGGCAGCACCGAGGGGCACATGCGCGCGGCCGCGAAGATGG
>DATAYA010000277.1:0-10317 GCA_036272815.1 Acetobacteraceae bacterium | reverse complement strand
CGCGACCGCGACGCGATGAACGCGCTCTGGTCGGCATGGCTGCCTGCGGGCGGTGCGCCGGCGCGCGCCTGCGTGGAAGCCAACATGGCGGACCCGCGTCTGCTGGTGGAGATCATGGTGTCGGCCTGCAAGTAACGGGATGCGCGACTCGCGTGACAAAACTGTTGCGTCGACACAACACGCAAATCCTATTCAAGTCGTCGGGTATGCAATCGGCGCAGATTAGGATTTCATTCCCGTAATCCCGCTTTGTCCACAGGGGCAATCCGACGAAATCTGCTGTCGACCGCGTCATTTCGGTCCCAGCAATTGCTAGTCTCGTGATCGGGTTGCTACCGCCGTGTCTGCGAACGGGGACGCGACGGGGGGATGGCGCATGGCGGTTCACGACACCGGCGGTAGATTTTGTGTGCTGGGAACGATCCTGGCCTTCTGTTTCCCGCTCGGTGCCGTGGCCGCAACGCCCACAACCGAAACGAGGATCGTGCATCATTCGGTGGTTCACCATCCCGCACCGCGCCGCGTGGTGAACATGACGCATGCCGGATGGCATCCGGCGCCCCGGCGCGCCCAGGCTGAGCGACGCACCGCATATCATCACGCCTCCGTGTGGCACCAACCTGTGCGTCACGCCTTAGTGAGGCATTACTACTATGACAACGTGCTGCAATGCGTGACCTACGTGAACCGCGAGAGCGACGTTCATCTGCCCGGCAATGCGGTCGACTGGTGGCGCAACGCGGCGGGGATCTATGACCGTGGGCAGCGTCCGCAGGTCGGCGGCGTGCTGAGCTTCCAGGGGATCGGGCGAATGCCGCTCGGGCACGTCGCGATCGTCTCGCGGGTGGTGAACAGCCGGCTGATCGAGATCAACCAGGCGCACTGGCCAGTGGCTGGCGAGGTGGGCGGCGTGTCGCTGCATGTACCGGTGGTGGACGTCTCGCCGGACAACGATTGGACGGCGGTGCGGGTCGGACTTGCGACCGATGGCAGCTCCTTCGGCAGCACGTACCCGACAAACGGCTTCATCTACCCACGGGGGCTGGCGCCGCAGATGGTGACCGCCTCCGCCGGCCAGGCGGGCGCCGCAGGCAGGAGCATCGGTGCCGCTATGACGCCGACGTATGGCCCGGCGACCTACAGCGAGGTGGCGGAGGCCCCGGCCGATGCGAGGGGCATCGACCTGCGGATCAGCGACGCCCCGGCCCGCGACCTGCGCTGAACTACACCAGTCCGGCCGCCCCGATCGCCGCGCCCGCGGCGAGCAGCAGCAGCGGGTGGATGCGCGTCGTGACCAGCAGCAGCGCGGTCGCAGCGGTGATGCCGGCTGCAACCGCGTCCGTCGCCGTCGCGGTCGCAAGCATCCAGGCGGCGGCGGCGACCAGCCCGACCGTGACCGGCGTCAGTCCGGCCTGCACGATGCTCCGCCAGGTGGCACCGCGGGCGCGGTGCCACAGCCGCGCGGTCGCGTAGGCCAGCAGGCTCGACGGGCCGATCAGGCTCCCGGTCGCGACCAGCGCCCCCGGCAGGCCGGCGACTCGCCAGCCGATCAGGGTCGAGATCAGCATGTTCGGCCCCGGTGCGGCCTGCGCCAGCGCGAACAGCCCGGCGAACTGCGCCGGCGTGAGCCAGCCGCGGACCCCCACGACCTGCCGCTGCATCTCGGGCAGGACGGGTGCCACGCCACCGACGGCGAGCACGGAGAGCTGGCCGAAGATCACGACCAGCGCCGCTAGGTGTGCCGTCATCAGTGGGTCGTCCGGAATCGCAGCGCCCAGGCGAGTGCCACGCTGGCCGGTGCCAGCACCAGCATGGCGGGCAGCAGGGGCGCCCGCAGGACCGCGATCACGACGAAGGCGATCACCGCCACGCCGGCACCCGGCAGGTCGCGCCGCAGCGGGGCGGCGATCTTGAACGCCATCGCGACCACCAGGCCTGACGCGGCCGCGGCGAGCCCCGCGAGCCCGTGGCGCACCGGTGCCAGATCGGCGAAGCGCGCATAGAGCACGCCGAGTGCGATCACCACCGCGATCGGGCCGCCAAGCAGCCCGGCCAGCGTCGCGAGCGCGCCCACCGGGCCGCGAAACCGACTGCCGAGCGTGACTGCGAGATTGACGACGTTCGGGCCGGGCAGGAACTGGCAGAGCGCCAGCAGGTCGGTGAACTCCCCGGCCGTGAGCCAGCCGCGCTGCTCAACCACCATCCGCCGCGCCCAGGGCAGCACGCCGCCGAAACCGATCAGGCCGATGCCGAGGAAACCGAGGAACAGCGCGGCGATACCAGGACGCGGAGCAGCATCGGCGGACGTGGACGTCATGGCTTCGTGATAGCGGCAGGGCCGGCCGCCGACCAGACGCTCAATCCGGCATGCCGGCGCGGCGCAGGCCCTCGGCGTAGCGGTCGCGGTCGTCGGGCCGGAGCAGCGGCGAACGCGCCATCGCCCGGCGGACGGAGAAATCCGGCTCCAGCGCCAGCAGCGCCGCCGCGATCGGGCGCGCGGCCTCGACCCGCCCGAGATGCCCAAGCGCCACCAGCGCGCCCTTGTGAGCGGATGAGTGGTGCGGGTTGAGCCGCAGCCCGGCCCGCGCATGGCGCAGCGTCTGCTCGAACTCGCCGCGCATGGCGCTCGGGACCGAGAGCGCGGTCTCGAAGAAGAACTCGAGCGGATCAAACGGCGACAGGCGCTTGGCGTGGCCGAGGCGGCGCATTGCCTCCTCGTGCTCGCCGCGGAAGGCGTGGTTGAGGCCGGAGAGCGCCCAGGCGAGCGGCAGGTTGGGGTCGACCACCAGCGCGCGCTCCTGCAACGCCGTCGCGTCCTCCGGATCGTGGCCGATGAAGGAGCGGACGTACCCGGCGATCGCCAGCGCGCGGGCGTCCAGCGGGTCGAGCAGCACCGCCCGGGTCGCTAATGCTTCGGCGCGTGCGACGTGCCGGGCCGTGTTCTGTGCCCAACCCTGGCCGAGCAGCAGAGCGTGCCACCAGGCAAGCCAGGCATGGGCGGCGGCGTAGTCCGGTGCTGCATCGATCGCCGCCCGGAGCCGCGCGCCGGCCGCCAGGAACTCCTGCCGCTCCAGCCGGGTGAAGGCGGGAATGGCGGAGGCGAGCAGGCGGAAGGCGCCGGGCTCGGCCGGCAGCACCGTCGCCGCCTCGCGCAGGAGGAGTTGCACCTCCGCCTGTGCCGCAAGCGAGCCTGCGACCTCGGCCGCGAAGTCGCGTCCGTCCTCCCCGGCACGCTCCGCCCGCTGCGCCCAGACCAATTCGCCGCCGGCACGCAAGTCGATCAGGCGGAGCGTGACGGAAAGGCCGCCGGCCACGCCGTGCACCGCGGTGTCGAGCACCACATCGGGCGGTCCCGTCGCCGCGGCCCATTGCGGCGGAAGTTCGAGCCAAGGCCGCAGCGCCAGCGCGCGGGAGCGGCCGAGCGCGAGCTCAGTCTCGGTTGCGAGCATCTCCGCGAAGGCGGCGGCGAGCGCGCCGCCGCTGACCCGCGGCGCCAGCAGGCCGACGGTGATCTGGCCGACCCGCCGCAGCGACGAGGATGGCGGTGGAGGAGGAGGCATGGCTTCGCACAAGCGGGCATGTTCCGCCTCCCGCCATGCATCGAAGGCCGGCTCCAAGGCGGCGAGGTCGGAAGCGAGCGGCGGGGCCGGCGCCCCGCTGCGGAATGCCGCACGAGCATCCACCCAGAGTCGCTCCGCCGCCAGGCGGACGGACTCGGGCGTGCTGACGATACTGTCCGGCCCGAGCGGGCGCAGCAATTGCCGCAACTCGTAAAGCGCCTGCCGCAGCGACGCGCGTGCCTGCTCGGTCTCGCGACGCGGCCAGAGAAGCGCGATCAGCCGATCCCGCCGGACCGGAGCCGGGGCGGCGAGAGCCAGGACCGCGAGCACGGCGCGGGTCCGCCGCTGCCGCGGCAACAGCGAGCGGCCGTCGGCATCTCGGACGTCCATCGCCCCCAGCAGCCGGACCTGGAGCCGGGCCTGCTGCTCGGTGGCCGGACGCGGGTGCGGGGGCGTGAGCAAGCGCGGCGTCCGTTCGGTCTGGTCCGGCGAAATCAACCGTTACGCGACCTGCGCGTCAAGGATTATCGCGGTCCCCCAGTCCAGATTGCGGCCGGCTCAGCGCGGCAGGAGGCCAACCCAACCGCGTTGGATGCCGGCCTCGACCAGAAAACTCACCAGAGCCGTCGGCCGCGGCATCCCGGCGCTGATGCTGGCGTGCCGCAGCCCGCTGCGCGCCGCGCGCGCGCGGACGGCGCGCCGAGCGAGTTCCGCCTCCTCAATGACCAGCAATACCGGCAGCTCGGCGTCGGCGTGGGCCAACGTTGCCAAGAGGCCCTCGGCCTCGCCGGCGGTGCCGAAGGTGGCGACGACCGCGATCGGCTCCTCCCGGTCCATCACGGCGGCGAGGTCGGCCGGAAGCACCGGCTCGACGCGGGCACCGATGAAGGCGCAGCAGGCCTCCAGCAGGTCCACGAGCGCTGCAGCCGGCGACGCCAGCAGGACGACCGGCGAATGCGGGCTGGCCGCTGTCATGCGCGGGTCCGAAGCCTCCGTTGTTGCGAAACCGGCCATCCGAGCGACCCCTCTGTCCGACCGCCATAGTGGCCGGAGCCGGTCCGGCGCGTCCGTCATTTCGCCATCACGCCGCGTCATATCGGAGTTGCATCAGCCGGAATCGGAACCGGGCGGGACTGGCTGGACGAGGCCATCGCGGATGTCGCGGGCGATCGCGGCCGGGTCGCGCGCCCCGGCCGGGCCCATGCCGCCGCCGCCGGGAAGCTCCAGGATGAGACGATCACCGTCAGGAATTATTTGATAGCCCTTGGTGCGCAGTACACGGCCGGATTTGAGCGCGACGCGCCCGGCCGCGCCGGCCAGGCCGCCATCGCGGCCCTTCGGCGGGTTGCCGATGCGGTCGAACGAGGCGTTGACGGCAAATTCGAGGTCGCCCTTGGTGCCGATCTCCATCACCTGCCCGCAGCCGCCGCGGGTGCGCCCGGCGCCGCCGGAGCCCGGCCGCAGCTCCTTCCGCCAGATCACCACCGGCGCCACGTTCTCAGTCGCCTCTACCGGCATCGTGCGCACGCCCGATGGGAACGCGGTCGCATCCAGCCCGTCGCGGCGAGGGCGCGCACCGGTCCCACCCGAATTGAAGGTGATGATCTCGAAATCCGGCAACACCGGCCGGTTGCCACGCGCCTGCCCGGAAACCGAGGCGCCGCCGCGCAGCGGCGGGTTCCACAGCGACGATGAACCCTCGGCGGCGACGCGGTCGGGCACCGCCTGGTGCAGGCAGCCCATCATCAGGTCGGGCAGCAGGTGGCCGATGACGTGGCGCACGGAGACCGGTGCGGGACGCGGTGCCGCGAGAATGCTGCCGTCGGGAATCGTGATGCGGAACGGCAGCAGGCTGGCCCAGTTGTTGGGCACCTCGGGGGCGACCACCACCTTGATGCCGAAACAGGAATAGGCGCGGGTGTAGGCGGGGGGAACATTGATGCCGCGGGCCGAGAGGCCGGAGGTGCCGGTGTAGTCGACCACAATCGCGTCGGGCAGGATCGTCATTGCAGCGCGCAATGTGACTTCCTCCTCATAGCCGTCGGAGCGGATTTCTGCGCTGAATGTGCCGCCGGGCAGGCGCGCGATCTCGGCCAGCGTCGCGCGGCGGCTCGCCTCGAAGATGAAGGCGGCGACAGGCTCCAGGCTGTCGAGCTTGAACTCCGTCATCATCTCGGCGAGGCGCCGGGCGCCGGCGTCGTTGCAGGCGCACAGGGAATAGACGTCGCCCTCCAACTCCACCGGCAGCCGCGAGCCGGCGCGGATGAAGTCGAAAAAGGTTTCGTTCGGATGGTCCTGGTCGAAGCATTTGACGATCGGGATGTAGAGGCCTTCCTCGAACACCGAGCGGCCCTCGGGGCCCATGCCGAGGCCGCCGACGTCGATGACGTGCGCGGTGTTCGCGAACAGGCCGACGATGCGGCCGCGGTGGAAGGCGGGCGTCACCACCGTCAGGTCGTGCAGGTGGCCGGTGCCGAGCCAGGGATCGTTGGTGATGTAGTGATCGCCCGGCCGCATGGTGGCGGCGGGGAACTTGCGCAGGAAATGACCGACGCTCTCGGCCATCGAGTTGACGTGGCCGGGCGTGCCGGTGACGGCCTGCGCCAGCATCCGGCCCCGGAGGTCGAACACGCCCGCCGAAAGATCGCCCGCCTCGCGCACCGTGGTCGAGAAGGCGGTGCGGATCATGATCTGCGCCTGCTCCTCCACGACCGCGATCAGGCGGTTCCACATCACCTGCCGGCGGATTGCGGCCAGCGCGTCGGCGGCGTCGGTCATGGCGTGGCCCCACGGGTCAGATGCAGATAGCCCTGTGCGTCCACCGCAGCGCTCCAGACAGCGCCGAGCAAGGTGGAGGTCTCGTCCTCCGCGACGATGGCAGGGCCGGCGATGCGGGAGCCGGGCGAGAGAGCGGCACGGTCGAACACCGGCCAGTCGGCGAGCGCACCAGTGGCACTGTCGCGGACGCGCTGGCGCCGGGCGGGTCGTGCATCGTGGGGAGACGGTGCGGAACCGGCAGCCGGGACCGCACGCGGCGCAGTCGCGACGATGACGGCCCAGCTCGTCGCCTCGATTTCAGAGCCGGGCACCGGGCGGTCGAAGACGCGGCGGTATTCCGCCTCGTAGGCGTCGCGGATCGCGGCGGCGTCGTTCGGGCCGAGGGCGCGCGCCGGCAATGCGACCGCGATCTCGTGGCCCTGCCCGAGATAGCGCATGAAGCCGATGCGCTGCCGTTCCAGCGGTTCGCCAAAAATGCCCTGGCGCACCACGTCCTCCGCCTCCTGCTCCATCGCCGCGAGTAGCGCGTTGACGGCCGGGACATCGAGGCGCGAGAGCCGCTGATAGAGGCTGCGCACCACCTCGTAGCCGACGGGCGCGCGCAGGAAGCCGATCGCGCTGCCGACGCCCGCACCCGACGGCACCAGCACCCGGGCGATGCCAAGCTTCTCGGCGATCCGCGTCGCATGTACCGGGCCGCCGCCGCCGAAGGCGATCAGCACCCGATCGCCGAACGATTTGCCGGATTCGATCGCATGGACACGGGCGGCGTTGGCCATGTTCTCGTCAACCATCTCGACGATGCCGAGCGCCGCCATCTCCGCATCGAGGCCGAGCGGCGCCCCGAGAGCGGTCTGCGTCGCCTGCCGCGCCGCCTCGGGGACGAGCCGCAGGGCGCCGCCCGCGAAACGCTCCGGGTCGTAGCGGCCGAGCAGCAAATTCGCGTCGGTGACCGCCGGCCGCGTGGCGCCACGCCCATAACACGCAGGTCCGGGATCGGCGCCCGCGCTCTCCGGCCCGACGGCGATGCGGCCGAGCGCATCGACATGGGCGAGGGAGCCGCCGCCGGCGCCGATCTCTACCATCTCGATCACCGGGATGCGCAGCGGCAGACCGGAGCCGCGCTTGAAGCGGCCGACGCGCGCGACCTCGAAGCTGCGGGCGGTCTGCGGCGCGTAATCGTCGATCAGACAGATTTTTGCGGTCGTGCCGCCCATGTCGAAGGAGACGACGCTGGGGATGCCGCACTGCCGCGCGATGCCCGCCGTGAAGAGCGCACCCCCCGCCGGACCGCTCTCGACGAGACGGATCGGGAAGCGGCAGGCGGCATCCAGCGTCGTCAGGCCGCCGCCGGACAGCATGAGGAACAGCGGGCCCGCCAGCCCAGCCTCGCGCAATCCCGCCGCCAGCCCGCGGAGATAGCGCGCCATCAGCGGCTGCACGTAGGCGTTAGCGGCAGTGGTGGAGAAGCGTTCCCATTCCCGCATCTCGGGCGATACCTCCGAGGAGAGCGAGATCGCCAGGTCGGGGAGCTCGGCGGCGATGATGTCGCGCGCGCGGCGCTCGTGCTGCGGATCGACGAAGGCGTGCAAGAACCCGATCGCGATGCTTTCGACCCGCTCGGCGCGCAGGACGGGCACAAGCGCCCGCACCGCATTCTCATCGAGCGGCAGCAGCACGCGGCCCTCGTTGTCGAGCCGCTCGGGCACCGTCAGGCGCAGATACCGCGGTACCAACGGATCGGGCAGGACGATGTCGAGATCGTACTGGTCGTAGCGGCTCTCGTTGCCCATCGCGAGCACATCGCGAAAACCCTGCGTGGTGACGAGGGCGGTGCGCGCGCCCTTGCGCTCGATGATCGCGTTCGTCGCGAGGGTGGTGCCGTGGATGACCAGCCCGACCGCATCGGCGCCGACCCGTGCGCGACGGAGGATTTCGGCCACGCCCTCGAGCACGCCGCGCTCCGGCTCGGCCGGCGTGGTGAGCACCTTCAGCGTCGCGAGGCCGCCCGGGTGCTCGAGGGCAAGGTCGGTGAAGGTGCCGCCGATGTCGACGGCGAGGCGCGCGTGCTGCATCGCGCCACTGAAGCCGCGAGGGAGTGGCGTGACAAGCCCGGTGGCGCCGCTAATCTTGCATGCGGGTGAGGAGATGCGGCGATGGGGCACCGGATCGTGGTCGCGCGGCCGATGACGGAGGCGGTTGCCGCACGCGCGCGGACCGAGTTCGACGCCGTGCTGGCGGCCGATTCCGCCTGGGACACGGAGGCGGTGCTGCACCAGCTTGCGGCGCACGAAGCCGAGGGTTTGGTGACCTGGGTGACAATCCGCATGGACGCCGCGGCGATCGCACGCCTGCGGCCGAGCCTGCGGGTGATCGCGACGTGCAGCGTCGGGTTCGATCATATCGACGCGGCGGCAGCTCGGACCCGCGGCATTGTGGTCACCAACACGCCTGACGTGCTGACCGACTGCACCGCCGATTTCACGATGCTGCTGCTGCTCGCCGCGTGCCGGCGCGCAGCCGAATACGACGCGATCATGCGCGCGGGCTGGGCCCGATCCTACGCGGTCAACGAAATGCTGGGCCTGCGGGCGAGCGGCAAGACGCTCGGCATCCTCGGCATGGGCCGGATCGGGCAGGCGGTGGCGCGGCGCGCGCGCGGGTTCGGGATGCAGGTTCTCTACAGCGACATCCGCCGGCTGCCGGCAGCACTGGAAGACGGCTCGGAGTTTGTCGCCGATTTCCGCGCGATGCTGCCGCGCTGCCAGATCCTGAGCCTGCACGCGCCCGGCGGACCGGAGACCGATCGGATCATGGATCGCGAGACTTTCGCCCTGTTGCCGAGGGGGGCGGTGTTCGTCAATGCCGCGCGCGGCGCGCTGGTGGATGAGGAAGCGCTGATCGCGGCGCTGCAATCGGGGCATCTGTTCGCGGCCGGGCTCGATGTGTTCCGGGCCGAGCCGGCGTTCGACCGGCGGCTCGCGACGCTCCCCAACGTGTTCCTCGCACCGCACATGGCGAGTGCGACCGAGGAGACGCGCACGGCGATGGGGATGCGGGCGCTGGACAATCTGGCCGCCGTGCTGGGCGGCAGGGCGCCGCTTGACCCGGTATGATCGCTACCAGACGAAGCGCGGCAGGCTTGCGACCGGCGTGAGGCCGGCCTCGCGCGCGGCTGCCTCGATGCGCCCCGGATCGGCGGCCAGCGCATCGGCATGAATGCCGCCGAGCACCCAGGCGGCGTCGATCCCGGCGGCGGCGGCGCCGGCGATGTCGGTTCGCAACGCATCGCCGACCGCGAGCGTCCGCGCCGGCGTCGTGCCGAGCATCGCCAGGACGGGAGCATAGATCGCCGGATCGGGCTTGCCGAGCGAGCGCACCTCACCACCGATCGACGTGTAATGCTGCGCGAGCAGGCCTGCGCAGATGACGCGGACGCCGCCACGGATCACCTCGAGATCGGGATTGGCGCAGATCATCGGCAGGTCCGCGGCACGGCACGCGTCGAGGACCGGCAGGAACGGCGCGAGACTGGTCGGGTCGCCTTGGTCGTCGGGCCCCGTGTTGAGCACGAAGCTCGCCTCCCGCGGCGCCGCGACGAGATCGAGATCGAGCCCCGCCAGCACGTTGCGGTCGCGCTCCGGGCCGAGATGGAAGACGCGGCGGCCGAGCGCCGCGAACCAGGGATCGGCACGGTCGCGGAGTGCGCGATGCACCGCCTCGCCGGAGGTCAGCAGACGCGCGGTGTGGGCATCGGGGATGCCCATCGCACGCATCGCGGCGCGGGCGGGCTCGGCTCGGCGTGGCGCATTCGAGAGCAGGGCGAATGGCTTTCCGGCCGCCTCGACGCGCGCGAGGCAATCGACCGCGCCCGGATAGGCGGTGACGCCGTCGTGGATGACGCCCCAGAGGTCGAAGATGAAGCCGTCGTAGCGGGCGGCGAGCGGGGCAAAGCCCGAAAGGTGCTGCATCTCAGGCC
>DATAYA010000276.1:0-4686 GCA_036272815.1 Acetobacteraceae bacterium | reverse complement strand
CCCGGCCCGGCGGGCACCGACATCACCGGCGGCGTGACCTTGCGCGGCAGCAGAGAGAGCAGGCCGTCATAGACCGCGCCCACCCAGCCGGCGAGCGGGCTGCGCGGCTGCAGCGGCGGCAACGGCTGGAAGGCGGGGGCGGCACCCTCGGCGCCGCTCACCACGCGGCTGTCGGCGATGATCTGCCCGTTGGGGGCGTAGATCTTGGCATCGGCGTTGGGCGTCGGCTCGGTCAGCCGGCGCAGCAGGGGTTTCGCGAGTGCGGGGTCGAGGCGCAGTTCGCCGGGCGCGGTGCCGCGGACGGCGCTCTCGCCGAGCGCGCCGGCATAGATGCGCGCCTGTTCCCGCAAGGCGACCACCTCGGCTTCGAGCAGGCCGTTCTGGTACTGGTCGAGATAGAGCAGGGCTGCCACCAGAAGTGCGAGCGGCAGCGCGTTGACCAGCAGGATGCGCCGCATGAGCGGCGAGACCCAGCGGCGGCGCGCGACCGGCTCGGCCTTCGGCGCGACGGCTGCGCGGAGGACGCCGCTGTCAGGCATCGGGACGTACGACAGCCCTCTTCCCTTGCGGCAGAGGGTTGGGTGAGGGGGCGGCCCAGGCCCGCGAGGCAAGCGGGAGCAGAAGCGGTTTCATGCTTCCTTGTACCGGTAGCCGATGCCGTAGAGCGTCTCGATCTGGTTGAAGCTGTCCTCGGCGTTGCGGAACTTCTTCCGGATGCGCTTGACGTGGCTGTCGATCGTGCGGTCGTCGACATAGATGTTCTCGCCATAGGCGGCGTCGATGAGCTGGTCGCGGGATTTCACCATGCCCTGGCGGGTCGCGAGCGCCTTGACCAGCAGGAACTCGGTGACGGTGAGCTGGATGTCGGTGCCCTTCCAGGTGCACTGGTGCTTGGTCTCGTCGAGCACCAGGTCGCCGCGCACCAGCACGCCGCCGGGCGCGGCACCGGAGACTTCGGCCTGGCTCGCCTCCTTGCGGCGCAGCAGGGCGCGGATGCGCTCCAGCAGCAGGCGCTGGCTGAACGGCTTGGTGATGTAGTCGTCGGCGCCGAGGCGCAGGCCCATCAGCTCGTCCACCTCCTCGTCCTTGCTGGTGAGGAAGATGACCGGCAGCGCGCTGCGCGCCCGCAGCTTCTGCAGCAGCTCCATCCCGTCCATGCGCGGCATCTTGATGTCGAGCACCGCCAGGTCGACCGGCCGCGCGACCAGACCCTGCAGCGCGCTCTCGCCGTCGGTATAGGTGCGGACCTGGAACCCCTCCTGCTCCAGGGTCATGGAGACCGAGGTCAGGATGTTGCGGTCGTCGTCGACGAGGGCGATGGTGTGCTTCATGGCGACCTCGGTTGAATCCGGTTGAGATGGGGCGTCGGTCTGGCGGGGAGAAGATTGGCAGCCAATTGTGGCGGCGCGGGGGTGAGACGATGAGCGGCTCGGAGGAGCGCCAGGACCCACCAGAGCGGGCTGCCCGCAAGCTGCTGCGGGCGGCGCGGGCGGCGACGCTCGCGACCCTGTCCACGACGTCCGGGGCGACGGCGGGGGCGACGGCGGGGGCCGGCGGCCAGCCCTTCGCTTCCCTGGTGACGCCGGCGACGGCGCCCGACCTCTCGGTGCTGATGCTGCTCTCTGGGCTGTCGGAGCACACCCGCCACCTGCGCGCCGAGCCGCGCTGCGCGCTGCTGGTCACCGGCGCGGCGGACGGCCCGAACCCGCAGACGGCGCCGCGCCTGACCGTGACCGGGCTCGCCGAGGAAGTGCCGCCGGATGAGGCGGCGCCGCTGAAGGCACGCTGGGTGGCACTTCACCCCTACGCGGAGTTCTACGCCGATTTCGGGGATTTCTCGCTGTGGCGGGTGCGGCCGGCGGCGGCGCTGTTCGTCGGCGGCTTCGCGACCGCGGTCCGCATCCGGCGCGACGTGCTGCTGCCGGACCCGGATGCGGTGGCACGGGTGGCCGCGGCGGAGGCGGGCATCCTGGAGCACTGCAACGCCGAGCACGCCGACGCCCTGCGGCGGATCGCGCACCGGGCGGGTGGCGCCGGTCATGGCTGGACGATGGTCGCGGCCGATGTCGACGGCTGCGACCTGATGCAGGACGAGACGGGTTTGCGCATTCCGTGGTCGGCGCCGGTCGACGGGCCGGGCGGCGTGCGGGCGGAGCTGGTGCGGCTGGCAAGCTGAGGCGGGCTTGCGAGACCGGCGGCGCTGGCGACATAGGCGGCGCCGCTGACATAGGCGGGGCGAGGCAACCACGGAGGCGAGCATGCCAACCATCCAGATCGCGGCGACCGACGGCGCCGGCAGCTTCGATGCGCTGCTGGTCGAGCCGAAGCGCAAGCCGGCCGGCGTCGTGCTGCTGATCCAGGAGATCTTCGGGGTGAACGACGCCATGCGGGCGACAGCCGCGGAGGTGGCCGACATGGGCTTTTTCGCGCTCTGCCCGGACCTGTTCTGGCGGCAGGAGCGGAATGTCGACATCACCGACAAGTCGGAGGCGGAGTGGAAGCGCGCGTTCGCGCTGATGAATGGCTTTGACCAGGCGAAGGGCGTCGAGGACCTGAAGGCGACGCTGGCGGCGGCGCGGACGCTGCCCGGGGCGAACGGCCGGGCGGGCACGATGGGCTACTGCCTCGGCGGGCGGCTCGCTGTGATGATGGCGGAGGATTCGGACGCAGACGTGAACGTGTCCTATTACGGCGTCGGGCTTGACGGGCTGATCGACGGGCTCGGCCGCGTGACGCGGCCGCTCGTGGTGCATATCGCGGACCAGGACGAGTTCTTCCCGCCCGAGGGACGGGCGAAGGCGATCGCCGCCATGAAGGGACATCCGCACATCCGGACGTATGTCTATCCCGGCGCGAACCACGCCTTCGCACGGGTGGGCGGGGTGCATTGGGACGCGCGATCGGCGGTGATCGCGAACGGGCGGAGTGCCGAGGCGCTGGTGGCGGCGCTGGGATAAGGATCGGCCTGGTCCTCCGCCAGAACCACCGCGCCTGCCGGGGGGAAAGCCGGTCTCAAGCTGCCGGTCCCAGGGCTGCCGGTCTCAGGGCAGCCTGATGTTATCTCACGACTCCGGTTTGGCAGTTGAACCGCGGCCTCGGTTGGGGCACGGTAACTGGCATGCCGGAGTTCGTCCGCAGCACCCCGGACGGCGACACGCGGGAGCGAATGGTCTGCCCCGACTGCGGACATGTGGCCTATGAGAACCCGAAAGTGGTTGTCGGCGCGGTCGTCGTCCATGACGGGCGCGTGCTGCTGTGCCGCCGCGCCATCATGCCGCGGCGCGGATTCTGGACGCTGCCGGCAGGCTATCTAGAACTCGGCGAGACGGTGGAGGAGGGCGCCCGGCGCGAGGCGCTGGAGGAAGCCTGCGCCGAGATCGCGCTCGACGGCGTGCTCGGCCTCTACAGCATCAGCCGAATCGGCCAGGTGCAGGTGATCTTCCGGGCCCGCTTCGGGCACGCCGCGCGCTATGCGGCCGGGCCGGAGAGCCTGGAGGTCGGCCTGTTCGCATGGAACGTGATCCCTTGGGAGCAGATCGCGTTCCCCTCGGTGCATTGGGCGTTGCAGGCCTGGCGCCGCGCCGGGGACCGCCCGCTCGGGCCGCCCGCCGGCAACCCGCCGGAGGATGCACGGGGCGAGCGGCGATTGCTGCCGATGGAGGGTGCACCATGATACGGAGCACGGCTTTGCTGGCACTTGGGATCCTGCTGGGAGCGGCCGGGCCGCTCTCCAGCGGCAGCACCTTCTCGTCGCTGACGAGCCCGCCGGACGCGACCACCCCGCCCGCCGATCCGGGCTACGAGCCGGCGCCGGTGCCGAACCTGGACGCCGGGCCGCCGGCGGTTGGCGGCGGCGATTCCACGGCCCCCTCGGTGCGGCCGGACCTGTTCACGCAGCAGCAGCAGTTCACGGGCAACGGCTTCGTCAACGGCTCGACCGCGCAAGGCGAGCGCGACGAGCGGATGCGTCCCGGCGCCGGCTTCAGCATCACGATGCCGATGCAGGAAGGGCCGGTCCATTGAACGCGACGGCATGAGCGGCACGGCGGACAGCCTCGCCGCCAGCATTCCGGATGGCGCCTTCCTCGCTCTCCCGCCGGACAACTCGCTGGCGCCGAACGCGCTCGCCCATGCGCTGGTGCGGCGCGGCGTGCGCGGCTTGCGCCTGCTCGGCGTGCCGGTCTCGGGCTATGCGACTGACCTGCTGATCGGCGCCGGCTGCGTCGCCTCGGTCGAGACCTCCGCCGTCACGCTCGGCGAGGCCGGCGGCGCGCCGCGGTTCCTGGCGGCACTCCGCGCCGGGCGGATCGTGCTGCGCGACGCCACCTGCCCGGCGATCCACACCGGCTTGCAGGCGGCCGAGAAGGGCGTGCCCTTCATGCCGCTGCGCGGGCTGCTCGGCAGCGACATCCTCGCGCACCGGCCGGACTGGCGCGTGATCGACAACCCATTCGCCGAGGGCGGCGGCGGTCCCGCCCGCGGCGGCGGCGAAGCTGACCCGATCGTGCTGCTGCCCGCACTGGTGCCCGATTTCGCCCTCTTCCACGCCGTCGCGGCCGACGCCGAGGGGAATGTCTGGGTCGGCCGGCATCGCGAATGCGCGACCATCGCCCATGCCGCGCGGCGCACACTGGTCACCGTCGAGCGGAGGCTGCCGGGCCGCTTCCTCGATGACGAGCGGATGGC
>DATAYA010000275.1:0-20891 GCA_036272815.1 Acetobacteraceae bacterium | reverse complement strand
CGGTGAGGTCGTCGGTGCCGGCGCCGGTGTTGACATAGACGGTGTTCTTCTCGCGGCAGACGTTGTTGACCGCGAGTGCCACGCCCGAGTTGCTGACGCCGCCGATCATGGTGACCCCGTCGCGGTCGATCCACTGCCGCGCGATCCCGGCGCCGATGTCGGGCTTGTTCTGGTGGTCGGCCATGAGGACCTCGACGTTGAACCCCTTGGCGCCGAACTCCTGCACCGCCTGCCGGACGCAGGCGGCCGTGCCGGGGCCGCCATCGTCCTTGTACGGGCCGGAGAGGTCCTGCAGCACGCCGATCTTGATCGTCGGGCCGGACGCCGCGCGCGCGCGGCCGAGCGGGAGAGTGGTCGCGGCTGCGGTGGCGGCGGCCGTGCCGAGCAGGCCGCGTCGGGTCAGGTTCATGCATTTCCTCCGTTCGTTGTTTCAGACACCGAGATAGCCGTGCAGCTTGTCCATGTTCGCCGCGATCTCCGCGTTGGCGATCATGTCGATGATGCGGCCGTGCTCCATCACGTAGTGGCGGTCCGCGACCGTCGCCGCAAAGCGGAAGTTCTGCTCGACCAGCAGCACGGTGAAGCCGCGTGCCTTGATCTCGCGGATCATGCGGCCGATCTGCTGGACGATCACCGGCGCCAGCCCCTCGGTCGGCTCGTCCAGCAGCAGCAGCTTCGCACCCGTCCGCAGGATGCGCGCGATCGCCAGCATCTGCTGCTCGCCGCCCGAGAGCTTGGTCCCCGCGCTCGACGCGCGCTCGCGCAGGTTGGGGAACAGCGCATGGATCTCAGCGAGGTCAAGGCCGCCGGGCGCGATCACCGGCGGCAGCATCAGGTTCTCGGTGACGTTCAGAGACGCGAAGATGCCGCGCTCCTCCGGGCAGAGCGCGATCCCGGCGCGGGCGACCGCATCCGGGCGTCGGCCGTGCAACTCGGCGCCGCGGAAGCGCACGCTGCCGGCGCGACGCGGCATCAGACCCATGATCGACTTCATCGTCGTGGTCTTGCCCGCGCCGTTGCGGCCGAGCAGCGTCACCACTTCGCCCTCCGCAACATCAAAGTCGACACCATGCAGGACGTGGCTCTCGCCGTACCACGCTTGCAATCCGCGCAGCGCCAGCATCGACGCTTCAGCCATGTTCGCTCCCCAGATAGGCCGCGACCACATCCGGATTGCGCGAAACCGTCGCGTAGTCACCCTCGGCCAGCACGTTGCCGCGCGTCAGCACGGTGATTGTGTCGCACAGGCCCTGCACCACCGAGAGGTTGTGCTCCACCATCAGGATCGTCCGCCCCGCGCGCACACGGCGGATCAGGGCGACGATGCGCTCCACGTCCTCGTGCGTCATCCCCGCCGTCGGCTCGTCGAGCAGCAGCATCTGCGGGTCGAGAGCGAGCGTGGTTGCAATCTCGAGTGCCCGCTTGCGGCCGTAGGAGAGCAGGGCGGCCGGGATCTCGGTGTGGCTCGACAGCCCGACATCGTCGAGCAGCGCGCGGGCGCGCGCGTCAAGCGCGGAGAGCGTGCGCTCGGAACGCCAGAAATCGTAGCTGCCGCCGCGCGCCCGCTGCAAGGCAAGCCGGACATTCTCGCGTGCCGAGAGGTGCGGGAATGTCGCCGAAATCTGGAAGCTGCGCACCATGCCGAGGCGCGCGACCGCGGCCGCCGAGAGGCCGGTGATGTCGCGGTCGCGGAAGCGGATCGTGCCGCAGCTCGGCTGGAGGAACTTGGTCAGCAGGTTGAAGCAGGTGGTCTTGCCGGCGCCGTTCGGGCCGATCAGGGCATGGATCGTGCCGGCGCGGACGCGCAGATCGACGCCGCCCACGGCGACGAAGCCGGCGAACGTGCGGGTCAGTCCCCTCGTCTCCAGGATGGTGTCGGACACTCCCGGCCGTTTCCTTGCCTATGCCGGTCGTTGCCAGCCAACGCGGGTCAGTCGCACAGGGGCGGGCGTTGCGCAAGCAATTCCCGCCGCCGTTGACGGCCCTGCGCCCTCGACGCAGCATCGTCTGCATGGGAGAAGCGGCGAACGAACGCGACGGGCGCCTGCGCATGATCCGCGACAGCGCCGCCGGGATTGCGGCCGCCGGCGACCTCGGCCGCATCCGCCGGTTGCGCTTCACCGAACCGGGCTTCGACCGCGCGACCTGGGCCGAGATGGCGGCCCTCGGCTGGCCCGGCCTCTGCGTCGCGGAGGCGGATGGCGGCAGCGGGTTTGGGGCGGCGGAGCTGTGCGCGCTCGCCGAAGTGCTGGGGGCCGCCCTGGTGCCCGAGCCGATGATCGCCGCCGCCGTGATCGCCCCCCTGCTCGATGCCGCGACACGGGACGAGGTGCTCGCAGGCCGCCGCATCGTGCTGCCGGCCTGGACCGAGCGCGCCGCCGCCTTGCCCGCCGCCTTGCCCACTGGGCCCGCGACACGGCTGGGCTCCGGCCGGATCACCGGCACGCTCCGTTTCATCCCGATGGCCGCCGGCGCGGATGCCTTCCTCGTGCGCGCCCGTGAGGGGATCGCACTCGTTGTTCGCGATGCCGCGGGCGCGGTGCTGACCACCGAGCGGACGCAGGATGGCGGCCATTTCGGCACGCTCTCGCTCGAGGACGCGCCCGCGCGGGTGTTGCCCGGGGATGTCGATGCGGCGATCGAGGCGACGACGCTCGCGACCGCGGCCGAGCTGCTCGGGCTCGCCGAACGGGCGTTCGCGATCACGCTCGACTACCTGCGCACGCGCGTGCAGTTCGGCCGCGCCATCGGCAGCTTCCAGGCGTTGCAGCACCGCGCGGCCGATCTGCGGCTGCAACTCGCCCTTGCCCGCGCCAGCATCGACGCCGCCGCCATCACGCTCGATGCCGGCGCCTCGCCCGACACGGCCCGCGCGGCGGTGTCGCGCGCGAAGGCGCGGGCCTCCGACATGGCGCTGCTGGTCACGCGACAGGCGATCCAGTTGCATGGTGGCATCGGCTACACCGACGAGCACGAGATCGGCCTCTATCTCCGCCGCGCGATGGTGCTCGCCAACCTGCACGGATCGGCGGCGCTGCACCGCGCCCGCTATGCCGCGCTGGCGCCGGAGGAGGATGATTGATGTTGCACGAGGAGCGCCGCGGCACCACCGCGATCCTGACGCTCGACTTCCCCGCCCGGCGCAACGCGCTCGGCGTGCCGATGCGCGAGGCACTGGTCGCGGCGTTTGAACGGTTGGAGGCGGATGCCGCACTCCGCGCGATCGTGCTCACCGGCGCGGGCGGCCATTTCAGCGCCGGCGGCGACATCGCCGGCATGAACGTGACCGACCTCGCCGGCGGCCGCGAGCGGTTCCGCACCACGCACCGTCTCGTAAGGCTGATGCTGAAATCATCGAAGCCGATCGTCGCCGCGGTCGAAGGCTACGCGGTCGGCGCCGGGCTGTCGCTGGCGCTCTGCTGCGACACGCTGATCGCCGCCGAGGATGCGCGCTTCGCCTCCAGCTTCGGCCGCGTCGGCCTGATCGCCGATCTCGGCCTGCTGCACACGCTGCCGCTCCGCGTCGGCGAGGGACGCGCGCGACAGATGCTCCTCTACGGCGAGACGATCGCTGCGCCGGAGGCCGCGCGCATCGGTCTGATCGACCGGATGGTGCCAAAGGGCGCAGCGGTCGACGCGGCACTGACGCGCGCCGCCGCGTTCGCGGATGCGGCTCCGCTTCCGGTCGGCCTGACGAAATCCTGGCTCTCGCGCGGGCTCGATCCGGCGCTGGACTGGGAGCGCGAGGTGCAGGCGGCACTGTTCCTCACCGCCGACCACGCCGAGGGCAAGGCCGCCTTCCTGGGCAAGCGCGCGCCGCACTTCGAGGGGCGCTGAGCATGGATTTCGACACGCTCTCCGACGAGGATTTCCGGGTCACGGTGCGGCGCTGGGTGGAGACGAATTATCCGGAAGAAATCAGGAACCCCACAAAGCGCCTGCACTGGGCCGAGAACCGCGTCTGGTACATGAAGCTCGCCGAACACGGCTGGCTTGCTCCCGGCTGGCCGCGCGAATGGGGCGGCATGGGCCTGTCGGCGGCGAAGCAGCTCATCATGATCGAGGAGTTCGAGCGCCACGGCTGCGCGCGCACCAACGACCACGGCATCGTCATGGTCGGCCCGCTGCTGATCCGCTACGGCAGCGAGGAACAGAAGCGCCGCTTCCTGCCGAAGATCCTCGCCGGCGAGCACATCTGGTGCCAGGGCTACAGCGAACCCAACGCCGGCTCCGACCTCGCGAGCCTCGCCACCACCGCGGTGCGTGATGGCGACGAATGGGTCATCAACGGGCAGAAGACCTGGACCACGCTGGCGCAGGATGCCAACTGGATCTTTCTTCTCGCCCGCACCGACCGCGCGGCGAAGAAGCAGGACGGGATTTCTTTCTTTCTCGTGCCCCTCGACCAGCCCGGCATCACGATCAAGCCGATCGTGACGCTCGACATGCACGACGAGTTCTGCGAGACCTTCTTCGACGACGTGCGCGTGCCGCACGCGAACCTCGTGGGCGAGGTCAATCGCGGCTGGAGCATGGCGAAGAACCTGCTCGGCTTCGAGCGCATCTTCATCGGCAGCCCGAAACTCTCCGCCTACGCGCTCGCGCGCCTGCGCCAGCTTGCCAGCCGGATGGGGGTCGCCGACGACCCGGCCTTCGTCGACCGCGCAACCCGGCTGCGGCTCGACCTCGCTGACCACAAACTGCTCTACGAAAGCTTCGCCGAGCGGCTGCGCGCGGGCGAGGCGCTGGGCGCGGACGTCTCACTGCTGAAGATCCACCAGACCGAGCTGTTCCAGCGCATCACCGAGACGATGCTGGAGATCGCGGGCGAGAACGCGGGTCTGCTGGAGCCGATGGGGGGCAACCGCGACCTCCATCCCGCCGGACTGTTCCTTCAGGCGCGGCCGACCACGATCTACGGCGGCTCGAACGAAATCCAGCGCAACATCGTCGCCAAGGGCGTGCTCGACCTGCCCGGTTGAACCACCCCGATGAGCACCACCGTCACCCTGCCCCGGCGCACGCGGATCGACCTTCTCGCGGCAACGCTGCTGACGCTGCTCTGCCTCGCCTGGGGCGTGCAGCAGGTGGCGATCAAGGTCGCGATCACGCACGGCCTGCCGCCGGTCTTCCAGGCGGCGCTGCGCTCGGTGATCGCGGTCGTCTGCGTCTGCGCCTGGGAAGCCGCCCGGGGGGAGTTGCGCGGCCTGCTGCGGCGCGACGGCGCGTTCCGGCTCGGGATGCTCGCCGGCCTGCTGTTCGGCGCCGAGTTCGTGGCGATGTTCGCGGGCCTCGCGCGGACCAGCGCCGAACGCGGCGTCATCGTGCTCTACACCGCGCCGTTCTTCGTCGCGGCCGGCGCGCATCTGCTGATCGCGGGCGAGCGGATGCGGGCGCGGCAATGGCTCGGGCTCCTGCTCGCCTTCGCCGCGGTCGCCTCGGTCGAGGCCGGCGCGTCGCGCAACGGCGGCGGCGGCATCGCGGGCGATGCGATGGTGCTGGCGGGTGCGGTGCTGTGGGCGGCGACCAGCCTGCTCGTGAAGGGCACGCGGCTCGCGCGGCTGCCGGCGGCGAAGGTGGTGCTCTACCAGCTCGCCGGCTCCGTGCCCGTGCTGTTCGCCTGCTCGGCTTTGGCGGGCGAGAGCTGGTCGCTGCATGGCGTGGCGCCGGTCGCGTGGTGGGCGCTTCTGTATCAGGGCGCGGGTGTCGCGGGGGCGAGCTATCTCGTGTGGTTCTGGCTGATGGCGCGTTATCCGGTCTCGCGCATCTCGGCCTTCACGTTCCTCACGCCGGTCTTCGGGGTGCTCGCGGCGGCGTTGCTGCTCGGGGATGCGGTGACGCCGGCGGTGGTACTGGCCCTGGTGGGAGTGGCCGTGGGGCTGCGGCTCATCAATGCGCGGCCGGTGGAGGGGTGAAGGTTAAAGGGGGGAACTGTCCGGCTCTGGTCCCGCGGGCCCCGTTAGGCTGCCGCCGCGGCGCGGCGCATCCAGAAGCAGCCGCCATGCGTTGCCACGTCCCGGAACAGTTCCTCGTGCCCCCAAAGCGAGCCCAGAATACCGTGCAGCCGCGGCTGGTTTGTGGCCCAGAGTACCGGCAATAGGATCTCGTCGCCCGTCGCGCCGCCCAGCAGATAGGACAGCAGCAAATACTGCTCGTTGTAGAATCTGGCTCGCCATTCCTCCGGGTAGTCCCACGGCAGAAAGATGTCGTGCAGCCCCCAGACCGTGCCGGGCTGAAACGCGGGCATTGCTTCGGTAAAAAACACCGTTACGTCGGAATTCGGGAAACTGCGATGGCTGTTGTCGACGAATAAGAGGTCTTCAGGGCCGATCCCCGCCCAGAATTCACGCGGCACCTCCTCCATCCGACTGCGAATGATCTCGTTGCAGAGCGTATCGACCTCGGAGCGCGGATGCGGGTCGATCGAGATGATGCGGGTCGGCAAGTTCAAATCGCTGATCGCCTGTCGCGCAAAGCGGGTGGAGATGCCGGACCCGACCTCGATATAGCGCCGCGGCGACCGCTCCGCGATCAGGCCATAGAGCGAGGCGCCATCGAAGGCCGGGAACCAGTCGTTGGCCCAGTAGGGGCGGCTGGGATCTTCCTGCGCATTCGGGATTCTGAGCAATGCGTCGATGTGCCGGGCCATGCCGTGCAGGGTCGCGGCGTAGCGGTCCTCCTCCGCCTGTAGCCGCGCGATCAAACGCTTGCCGCCGGCCGCGCCCTCTATGGAGCGCTTGTGCGAATCATACGGATAGTCGGTAACGATGAGCCGTCCCTCCCCACGGGCCTGCGCGAGCAGGGCATCCCGCTCGTCGCGCAGTCGCCGGATCGGCGGCACCAGAAGGGCGGTTCGGCGCAGCAGGTTCACGCGATTCGCACCAATATTTCGGGCAGCAAGAATGCGGTCATGCGTCTCCTATTAGCCGGCATTCCCCGGATGACCAAGTCATCGAGGCCATGGCCGGCTGTGGGGAGCCGCCTCACTCGGCCGGGCCAGCGTCTGCTCGCACAGGTGGCCGTCGGATTGCGGCTCATCAATGCTCGGCCGGTGGAGAGGTGAAGGCCAGGGGCTCTGCCCCTGACCCCGCTCAAGGCTCTGCCTTGAGAATCCTTTCGCATCGGCTGCCGTCTATCGGACCTGAACAGGTCGGGTCTTGCTCCCGCGCGCCAAGGTCAGCAGCCGTCCGTCGATGCAGGCCAGACCAAGCCCGATCAGCGCCATGCCGCCGAAAGCGCGCGGCGGAAATGTCTCTCCCAGCACCGACCAGCCGAGCAGCAGCGCGCTGACCGGCAGCAGGAAGGTGACCAGGACCAGATTGGTCGCCCCTGCCGCGGCGAGGATGCGGAAGTAGAGAATGTAGGCAAACACCGTGCAGAGCATGGCAATGCCGATCATCGCACCCCACACGGCCTCGGTCGGCGCCGGCAACGTCCACGGGCGGTCCACCAACGCGGCGAGCGGGATCAGGACGAGCGTGCTCGCGGTGATCTGGCCGGTGGCGAGCTTGATCGGGTTCATCCCCTTGAAGCGCCGGCCGTAGATCGCGGCGAAGCCGTAGCTCAGTGCCGCCGCCAGGCAGGCGGACTCGCCAATGAGATCCGCGCGGCCGAGACCCGTCAGCACGCCCGGTCCGATCAGCACGACGACGCCGGCCAGCCCGACCGCCACGCCGGCGGCCTTCGCCGCGGTCAGCTTCTCGTTCGCGGTCAGCAGGTGTGCCACGAGCACCGTGAACATCGGCGTCGTCGCATTGAGGATGGCGGCGAGCCCGCTTGAGACCCGCGCCTCCCCGAAGACGATCAGCGAGAACGGGACGACATTGTTGAGCAGGCCCATCGCGATGAAGGCGCCCCACAGCCGGAGCGAGGTCGGCATGAAGTCGCGCCGCAACACGAGCCAGAGGTTCAAGGCAATGGCCGCGAGGCCCACCCGTCCGAGCACCACGGTGAACGGCGGCAGTTCCGCGACCATCACCTTGACGAAGAAAAACGATCCGCCCCACAGGCCGGAGAGCAGCAGAAGCATGATCCATTCGGCCCCGCCCATGCGTAGCTGCGGAGCACGGTTTCGAGAGGGTTCCATGTAACGCGGTCTCCGTGTGCCGAGCGATCTTGCTGCGGATCTCATTGGCCGGACCATCCGAGTGGTGCGCCGGCTTCCGGGTCACATGTCATCACTCCCGGAATCCCGACAACGCAGATTTCTTGTCTTTCGGTTGAGGCAGGCTAAACTGACGCGATGTCGGGCCCGCTTCCGCTTCTGGCATTGCGTGCATTCACCGAGGTCGGCCGCCGCGGCAGCGTGAAGGCGGCGGCGGCCGTGCTCGGCGTCACGCCGGGGGCAGTCAGCCAACAGGTGAAGGCTCTGGAGATCAGGCTCGGCACGATCCTGTTCGAACGGCGCAACCGGGAAATCCGCCTCACTCGGCCCGGCCAGCGTCTGCTCGCACAGGTCGCCGACGCCTTCGGCCAACTTGAAGATGCTGTTGGCAGCTTTGAGCGGCATCGCGACCGGCGACGTCGGACGCTCACGGTCAGCACCGTCGCGTCCTTTGCGGCGACTTGGCTGGTGCCGCGCCTCGGGCGCTTCACGGCCGCTCACCCGACCATTGAAATCCGGATCCGGACCGGTGCGGAGTTGGCATCGATCGGGAACGGTCCGGGCGATGCGGACCTCGCGATCCGTCATGGGCTGGGTCAGTACCCCGGACTGGAATCCATCCGGCTGCTGCGGCCGCGTCTGGTGCCGGTGGGATCTCCGGCCGCGCTTGCGGCTGGCGTTCCAATCCGGGAGCCTGCCGATTGCCTGCGGTATCCTCTGCTGCAGGATGCGGACGCGGCGGACTGGTCCCTTTGGCTTCAGGCGCTCGGCGTCGGGGATCCGGAAGGACGCGCCGGAGGTGGGGCAAGATTCGCTGACGATTACCTGCTGATACGCGCCGCCGTAGCCGGGCAAGGACTCGCTCTGGTGCGGGATACCTATGCTGCCGACGAGATCGCGGCGGGCCGGCTTCAGGTCGCGTTGGATGTGCCGTGGCCTACGCAATTCGCCTACTACGTCGTGACGATCCCTGGATCAGCAGCACGCAGGCCGGAAATTGCAGCGTTCAGGAACTGGATTGCTGCCGAAGCGAAGGCTTCGGAGCCACGCGGTGGGGCGGTGCCGCCCGAGCGCCGAGTCCGCGCGATCATGCGCCACGCCTCCATAAGAGCGGCCCCGCTTACGGCGCCAGTGCCGCCTCCGCGGTCACCGTCGCACTGATCGCGACCGGCGAGGCGACCGCGTTCGGCATCGGCACCGCGGCCGCCATCATCCGCCCCATCGGCAGCGGCCGGCTGCCGGGATCGAGATCGACCGAGCGGAACTCCTGGAAGCGCAGCCCTAGCAGCTTTGCCGCCGCCGCCGCGCGCCCGCGCAGGGCGGCGATCGCCTCCCGCTCCGCCTCCTCGTGCGCCCGCCGCTCGGCCGGTGCCGAGACCCGCCAGCCGAGGCTCGCGACCGCCAGTCCCTGCGTCTGCAATCGACCGACCAGTGCCAGGATCGCGCCGCCGTCGGCGCCGTGCAGCGAGATGCCCTGGCTCGCCTGCCAGGCCGGGTGCGGCTGCTCAACGTGCCAGACCGAGTAGCTGCCGGTCGAGACCGACGCGCCCTCCACGGCCCGCGCGGTCGCCAGTGCCGCCGTGATCGCCGCATTGACCCGCGCCTGAGCGGCCTGCGGCGTCGCCTCATCCGCGTCCGCCGAGAGGCTGGCCGCCAGTTCGTCGGGCTGCACCGTCACGGTCGCGGTCGCGGAGAGATGCAGCAGCGTCTCGGCCCGCGCCGGCCCCGCGCCGGTCAGCAGCGCCAGCGCGGCCACGGCGACCGGGCGCCTAACGAGAGACGTTCGGGGCGCTGACGAGGCCGCCCTTGGCGGTGGCCGCAGGGTGGGGATCGCCCTGGTCACCGAAGGTCAGCGTCTGGGTAGGCACGGAACTGAATGGCGTCGCGTTCGCCGGCCCCGCGTTGTCCGCCTGCGCGCCCGGCCTGCCCGCGCCTTCCGAGGGCCGCACCTGCGCGCCGCCGAGCGTCGGCACGGGCGCCGGCCGCAACGGCCCGCTCTGCGCGTGCGCCGGCACCGGCGCGGCGGCGAGAAGCATCAGGCACAGCAGGGACGACGCGCGCATCGGGAACCTCCACCCCTGTTACGCTCCCGTGCCCATCCGGGTTGCCGCCCACCGCCCGCTTCCTCACGCCGTGACCGAAGCGATCATCGCCCGATCGACGTCGGCAAGTCGAGCCGGGGTCCAGCGCGGGCTGCGGTCCTTGTCGATCACCATCGCCCGCACGCCCTCCGCGAAATCCGGTTGGCGGATCGCGTGATGCACGAGCCGCGCCTCGGCCGCGAGACATTCCTCCAGGCTCCGCGCCGCCCCGCGGCGCAGCAGCGCGTCGGTCCAGAGCACGGCACTCGGCGAGGCCGCCGCGATCGCCCGCTCCGCCTCCCGCGCCCACGCCCCTTCCGCCGCCGCCAGCCTCGCCAGGATCGCGTCCACACCCGGCTCGGCGAAACACGTATCGATCGCCGCCCGGTCGGCGGCGTGGGTGAAGGCGGGGAGTGGTGCCGCAAGTCCCGCGAGGGCCGCGAGCCCGTCCGCCGCCAGCGCGTCCGTCAGCGCCGGCAGCGCCGCGCGCGGGACGAAATGCGTCGCCAGCCCGAGATGCACCGCATCCGCGCCCCGCACCCTGGCACCCGTGAGGCCCATCCAGAACCCGAGCGCCCCCGGCAGCCTGGGCAGCAGGAAGCTCGCGCCGACATCCGGGAACAGGCCGATCGCCGCCTCCGGCATCGCGAACACCGCCGCCTCGGTCGCCACCCTGACTGCGCCGTGCACCGAGATGCCGACGCCGCCGCCCATGCAGACGCCGTCGACCAGCGCCACCACCGGCTTCGGATACCGCGCGACCGCAAGATCGAGCGCATATTCGGCCGCAAAGAACCCGTCGACCGCCGCGAGGTCGCCCGCATCGAGCTGCGCCCGCAGCGCGCGGATGTCGCCGCCGGCGCAGAATGCCCGGCCGCCGGCGCCTTCGATCACGACGGCATGGACCTCCGGGATGTCACGCCACTCCGCCAGCGCCTTTTGCAGGGCGTCGACCATCGCGCGGTCGATTGCGTTCAACGCGTCCGGGCGGTCGATCAGCAGGCGGGCGATGCGGCCCTGGCGGCGGCAGCTTATCGGGGGCATGGCGGGCCTGCGGGACAAGGAAGCAAGGCCAGGGGCTTTGCCACTGGACCCTGCCAAAGGCAAGCCTTTGGAATCCGTTCCTGGCGGTTCCTTGCATTCGACTCGTGCGGGCGGCTAGGAACGCGGCATGAACGACCTGTTTGGGGACGACGCGGCAGGACCGCGCGGACGCGGCGCCGAGGACTATTCGGCCAAGGACATCGAGGTGCTGGAGGGGCTGGAGCCGGTACGGCGTCGGCCCGGCATGTATGTCGGCGGCACCGACGAGGCGGCCCTGCACCACCTCGCCGCCGAGCTGCTCGACAACGCGATGGACGAGGCCGTCGCCGGTCACGCCAGCACCATCTGGATGACGCTGGAGGCGGACAACTGGCTGTCCGTGCGCGACAACGGCCGCGGCATCCCGGTTGACCCGCATCCGAAGTTCCGCGACCGCTCGGCGCTTGAGGTCATCCTTACGACGCTGCATTCGGGCGGCAAGTTCGGCGGCCGCGCTTATGCCACCTCGGGCGGGCTGCACGGCGTCGGCAGCTCGGTGGTCAACGCGCTGGCGGAGCGGCTGGAGGTCGAGGTCGCACGCGACCGCATCCTCTGGAAACAGGCCTATGCACGCGGCAAGCCGCTTGGAAAACTCGCCAATGCCGGGCCGGTGCAGAACCGCCGCGGCACCGCGATCCGCTTCCGGCCCGACCCGCAGATCTTCGGCGGCATCGTGTTCAGCCCGGCCCGGCTCTACCGCCTCTGCCGCTCCAAGGCCTATCTGTTCCGCGGCGTCGAAATCCGCTGGGCCTGCGACCCCTCGCTGCTACGCGCGGGCGACGAGACCCCGGCCGAGGCGGTCCTGCACTTCCCCGGTGGCCTGCGCGACAGCCTGGAGGAGGATGCGGGGGCGGCCGCCCGCGCCGTGCCGGAGATCTGGGCCGGGGAGGCCGACCTCGCCGGCCGCGCTGGCCGTGCCGAATGGGCCGCAATCTGGCTCACCGACGCCGACGGCTTCCTCCACTCCTACTGCAACACCGTGCCGACGCCGCTCGGCGGCACGCACGAGGCCGGGCTGCGCGCCGCCCTGCTGAAGGGCCTGCGCGCCTGGGGCGAGCAGCGCGGCAACAAGCGTGCCGCTGCCATCACCGCGGAGGACGCACTCGGCCCGGCCGCGATCAAGTTCTCCGCGTTCCTGCGCGAGCCGCAGTTCCAGGGGCAGACGAAGGAAAAACTCACCAGCCCGGAGGCAGCGCGGCTGGTGGAGACCGCATTGCGCGACCGCTTCGACCACTGGCTCGCCGGCCACCCGGCGCAGGCCGACAACCTGCTCGCCTTCGTCATCGAGCGCGCCGAGGAGCGCCGCCGGCTGCGCGAGGCCAAGGATGTCGGCCGCAAGAGCGCCACCCGCCGCCTGCGCCTGCCCGGCAAACTCACCGACTGCGCCCGCGCGACGGCGGAAGGAACAGAAATCTTCCTCGTCGAGGGCGACAGTGCCGGCGGCTCGGCCAAGCAGGCGCGCAACCGCGAAACCCAGGCGGTGTTGCCGCTGCGGGGGAAGATCCTCAACGTCGCCAGCGCCTCGGCCGACAAGCTGCGGCAGAACCAGGAGCTGCGCGACCTGATCGAGGCGCTCGGCTGCGGCGTCGGCGAACGCTTCGACCTCGCCAAGCTGCGCTACGCCCGCATCATCATCATGACCGACGCCGACGTGGACGGCGCGCATATCGCCAGCCTGCTGATGACGTTCTTCTACCGCGAGCTGCCTGAGCTGGTGCGCCACGGCCATGTCTATCTCGCCCAGCCGCCGCTCTACCGGCTGACGCAGGGTGCGAAATCCGTCTACGCGATGGACGATTCCGGGCGCGAGCGGCTGCAGCGGACCGCCTTCAAGGCCGGGTCGAAGGTGGAGGTGAGCCGCTTCAAGGGTCTCGGCGAGATGCCGCCCGCGCAGCTCCGCGAGACGACGATGGACCCGGCGCGGCGGACGCTGCTCAAGGTCGTGGCCCTCGCCGAGGACCGCGCGCGCACCGCCGATCTGGTCGAAAGCCTGATGGGGCGGCGGCCGGAGCTGCGCTTCCAGTTCATCCAGGAGCGGGCGCGCACGGTGCAGGCGGAGGCGGTCGATGTCTGAGCGTCCGCAACGGGTCTTTTTGTTCCTTGATCGACATAGACCGTAAGATTTTTCGACGGCGGCCGAAGCGACCCGCAACACCAGCGTGCATTTGACCCGCGAACAGGATCGTCTCCCGATTGACGAGCGCTTGATGGGCGCGTGGCAGCCAGCATTGCGCGCACGGAGTCGGGCGAATTTACAGAACGTGCAGCGTTTACCGCGGCCTCGCATCTCAACCCCGCGATAATCAAAGGCTTGTTCGTCTGGCACGGCATGTGCATCAGCTCAATACGCAAAAAGCGAACGAGGGCGCATCGATGACGACGACGAAGCTTGTCCTGGCCGCCCTGGCGATGTCAGTCGGCCTGGCGACCACCGCCAGTGCCGGCACGATCTACGCGAGCACCAGCGTCAGCCCTTCCACACAGACCGGCACCCTGTCCAGTGCCACCGAGACGTTCAGCTTCTCCACCTCCGGCTGGAGCGCGGGCGGCACCTATGGCGAGGCCTTCAAGGCATTCCGCTTCGAGATCGCGTTCAATCCGGCGTTCACGGTCACCTCGGAATCGATGACCGTGGATGGCGGCCTCTTCGACTGGACGGGCGAGGCCGGCGCCGGCCCCTATACCGATCCGGCCGGCGTCACGCCGGCCGTGGCGTTCACCGCAGGGAGCCTGGCCGCCGACCTCAGCGCGGGCGAGCAGTTCTCGGTCAGCGTCACGTTCGCAGCGCCGGTCGGCACCCACTTCGCCTATGCCGCCTCCTGGATCTCCAATTTCCCCGTGACCCCGACCTCGGTGCCGGAGCCGGCGTCCTTCGCGGTGCTCGGCATCGGCCTCGCCGGGCTCGGTCTGGTGCGCCGCAAGCGCACCGCCTGACCTGACCGCGCGACAGGCGGGTCGGCCTGGGCTGTAAACTTCTCCGACGGCGACCGTCGGGGGCAGCGCCGGCCGATCGTCCTCCTGCGTACCGGCCCGCCGACGCGGCTCAGACCGGCTCGGTGTCGAGCGCGTAGCCCGCTGCTCGCACCGTCCGCACGAGGTCAAGCTCGCCCTCGCCGTTGATCGCCTTGCGCAGCCGGCGCACATGCACGTCGACCGTGCGTGGCTCGACATGGATGTCGCGCCCCCAGACCGCGTCCAGCAGTTCCTCGCGCGAGAACACCCGCCGCGGGTGCTGCATCAGGAACTCCAGCAGCCGGAACTCGGTCGGGCCGAGATGCAGGGAGCGGCCGTCGCGCTGCACCCGGTGCGCCGCGAGGTCGAGGGTCACGTCGTGGAAGGCGAGCAGCCCCTTCGCCGGCACCGCGTTGGCACGCCGCAGCAGCGCCCGCATCCGCGCCAGCAGGGCGTCCATCCCGAACGGCTTGGTGATGTAGTCGTCGGCCCCGGTGTTGAGCCCGCGCACCGCGTCCTGGTCGTCGGTGCGCGCGGTCACCATGATGACCGGCACGTCGCGGGTCTCGCTGCGGCGGCGGAGCTGGCGGCAGACCTCCAGCCCCGACATCACCGGCAGCATCCAGTCGAGCAGCACGAGGTCGGGCCGCGCCTCCGCGAGCCGGGTCATCGCCTCCTGCCCGTCCGCCGCCTCCTCGACGCGAAATCCCTGCTTCTCGAGGTTGTAGCGCAGCATTGTCGCCAGCGCCGCCTCGTCCTCCACCACCAGCACAAGCGGCCGCGACATCCCGGCAGGCATCTCCGTTATCCGGGCCATGCTCATTCCTGTGACCTGATCATGGCATAGGAGGAACCGTCGCCCTTCGGCCGCTCGTCGGGCAGCACCTCGCCGGTCGCGGCGAAATGCACCACTTCGGCGATGTTGGTCGCGTGGTCGCCGATCCGCTCGAGGTTCTTGGCGACAAACAGCAGGTGCGTGCAGGGCGTGATGCTGCGCGCATCCTCCATCATGTAGGTGACCAGCTCGCGGAAGATCGTCGTGTAGAGATCGTCGATCACCTGGTCGGAGCGCCAGACGCGCAACGCGCCCTCGCCGTCCATCTCGCCGATCGCGTCGATCATGCGCTTGAGGTTCTCCTGCACCAGCCGCGCCATGTTGGCGATCGAGGCGAGGCTGAACGGCAGGGTGAACTGGTTGAGCACGATGCTGCGCTTGGCGACGTTGGCGGCGTAGTCGCCGATCCGCTCGAGGTCGCCGGTCATCCTGAGCGCGGCGATGATCTGCCGCAGATCCATCGCCATCGGCTGGCGCAGTGCCAGCAGACGGACAACGAATGCCTCTACCTCCCGCTCCAGCGCGTCGACCCGCGGCTCCTGCTCCATCGCCTGGGTGGCACTCGCCGGGTTGCGGCCGACGACCGCCTCGACCGCCAGGCCGAGTTCGTTCTCCACAAGCCCGCCCATCTCGCTGACCAGATCGCGGAGCCGCCGCAGCTCCGTCTCGAAGCTCTTCACGATGTGCTCGCCCGTCCCCGACATCGCCGGCCCTCAGCCGAACCGGCCGGTGATGTATTCCTGCGTCCGCCGCTCTTTCGGCGCGGTGAATATCCGTTCCGCCGCGCCCACCTCGACCAGCTCGCCAAGATAGAAGAACGCCACCTGGTCCGCGACGCGCGCCGCCTGCTGCATGTTGTGGGTCACGATCGCGATCGTGAAATCCCGCTTCAGCTCGTCGACCAGCTCCTCGATCTTGGACGTGCTGATCGGGTCGAGCGCGCTGGTCGGCTCGTCGAGCAGGATCACGTCCGGCCGCACCGCGATCGAGCGCGCGATGCAGAGCCGCTGCTGCTGGCCCCCGGAGAGCCCCTGCGCGGGCGTGCCAAGGCGGTCCTTCACCTCGGCCCAGAGGGCGGCGCGGGTCAGCGACCATTGCACCCGTTCGTCCATCGCGCTGCGGCCGAGGCGCTCGGCGAGCCGCACGCCGAAGGCGATGTTCTCGTAGATCGACATCGGGAATGGCGTCGGCTTCTGGAAAACCATGCCGACGCGCGCCCGCAATGCGCCGAGATCGGTCTCGGGGCCGAGAATGTTGCGGCCGTCCATCATCACCTCGCCTGTGGCGCGCTGCCCCGGATAGAGGTCGTACATCCGATTCAGCACCCGCAGCAGCGTGGATTTGCCGCAGCCCGAGGGACCGATCATGCCGGTGACCCGCTTCTCCGGGACATCGAGATCGATCCCCTTCAAGGCACGGTGGGCGCCGTAGAAAAACTCCAGGTTGCGAATGGCGATGCGCATCGGCACCGCGGCCCCGGCCGCCGCCGCCCGATCCGCCCCGCCGTTCCGTGCCACCTCAGCGCTGCCGCTCAATGCCGTGCTCATCGCCTCTGCCGCGGTAACCCCGGGTCGGACCCTACAGATCGTGCGCGGCGCTCGGGTTGCAGTTCGATGAAGGTTCGATGACGGTCGATGAAAGGCCTCCCCGTCCGTGCGGGGAGGGGAAGTCCTGTCACCCGCGCGGCAGCTTCGGCTGCTCCACCATCCGCAGATACGGCCGCAGCGTCTTGAACCCCTGCGGGAAGCGTTTCTTCGCCTCCTCGTCGGACAAGGCTGGCGAGATGATGACGGGATCGCCGTCCTCCCAGTTCACCGGCGTCGCGACCTTGTGTGCATCGGTGAGCTGGAGGCTGTCGATGACTCGAAGAATTTCGTCGAAGTTGCGCCCCGTGCTCGGCGGATAGGTAATCATCAGCCGCACCTTCTTCGCCGGATCGATGACGAAGACGCTGCGCACCGTCAGCAGCGGGTCGGCCTCGGGATGCACCATCCCGTAGAGGTCGGAGACCTTGCGGTCCGCGTCAGCCAGCACCGGGAAGTTGAGCTTCTGGCCCTGCGTCTCCTCGATGTCGCGCTCCCAGCCCTTGTGGCTGTCGGCCGGATCGACCGAGAGGCCGATCGGCTTGACGTTGCGCGCGCGCCATTCGGGGGCGAGCCGGGCGACCTCGGCCAGTTCGGTGGTGCAGACCGGCGTGTAGTCCTTCGGGTGGCTGAATAGCACCCCCCAGGAGTCGCCGAGCCACTCATGGAAACGGATGCGTCCCTGTGTGCTGTCCTGCTCGAAATCCGGGGCGGTCTGCCCGAGCTGCACGGCCATTCTGTGTCCTCCTTCAAACCGTTGCGACCGAAACACGCGATTGGCGGGGGGTCGAACCCATTGCACCCGCCGCCGCCATCCCCGAACGTGGGGGCGCCGCCGCGCCGCTGCGAGAGGAGCCGTCCCGATGCGCCGCCTGATCCCGCTGCTGCCGCTGCTGGCAGCCCTCGCCCTCGCGCCGGCCGCCCGCGCCGCCGGCACGCTGCGCATCGGGCTCAACGAGGATCCCGGCACGCTCGACCCGGCGCAGAGCGGCGGTTTCGTCGACCGGGTGGTGTTCGCCTCCCTTTGCGACAAACTGATCGATCTCTCGCCGAAGCTCGATTTCGTCCCGCAGCTCGCGACCGCCTGGGACTGGTCCGAGGGCGGCCGCGTGCTGACGCTGCACCTGCGGCCGGGCGTGCTGTTCCAGGACGGCACGAAGATGGACGCGGCCGCCGTCGCCGCCAACATCGCCCGCTACCAGACCGCGCCCGAGAGCCTGCGCAAGACCGAGCTGAAATCGGTCGTCTCGGTCGAGGTGGCCGACCCGACGACCATCCGCCTGCACCTGCGGGCCCCGGACGCGACGCTGCTGGCGGCACTCGCGGACCGCGCGGGGATGATGATCTCGCCGGCGGCGATCAAGAAATACGGTCGCGACCTCGCGATCCACCCAGTCTGCGCCGGTCCGTTCCGGCTCGCCCAGCGGGTCGCGCAGGACCACATCACGCTCAGCCGCTTCCGCCGCTACTGGAACGCCAAGGCGATCCATTTCGACCAGATCATCTTCCGCCCGATCCCGGATACGACGGTGCGGCTGGTCAACCTGCAATCCGGCCAGCTCGATCTGATCGAGCGCATGGCGCCGACCGACGCCGCCGCGGTGCGGCGCAACCCGAAGCTGCGGCTGGTGACCGAGCCCTCGCTCGCCTACGCGCTGGTGCTGTTCAATCTCACGCGCGGGACCGGCGACACCACGCCGCTGGCCAAGCTGCGCGCCGTGCGTGAGGCATTCGCCAAGTCGCTCGACCGGGCAGCGATCAACAAGGTCGCGTTCAACGGGGAATACATTCCCGCGAACCAGACCGAGACGCCCGGCAGCCGCTATTGGAACCCGGCGCATCCCGTCGCCCCCCGCGACCTCGACGGCGCCCGCGCGCTGCTCAAGCAGGCCGGGCTCAAGCGCGTGCCGGTCACCCTCACCGTCGCCGCCGACCCGATCGACGGCCAGGAGGGCGAGCTGATCCAGTCGATGGCGGGCGAGGCCGGCTTCGACGTGCGCCTGCAATCCAACGAGGTGAACGCGCAGGTCGCGGACGCCAAGGCCGGCAGTTTCCAGGCGTCGCTGGTGTTCTGGAGCGGCCGGCCCGACCCCGACGCCAATATCGCGATCTGGGCGCAATGCGACGGGTTCCTCAACTGGGGCGGCTACTGCAACAAGCACATGGACGCGCTGCTGGCGCAGGGCCGGGCGACGCTCGATCCCGCGGCGCGGGTGCCGATCTACCGGCAGGTCGCCGACATCTACCTGCACGACCGGCCCTTCGTCGTGCTCTATCACCTGCGCTGGCTATGGGGGATGGCGCGGGCGCTGCACGGGTTCGTGCCCACGCCGGACGGGATGATCCGGCCGGAGGGCCTTACGCTGGCGGCACCCGGGTGAAGCCGTCGGCGCTCCACTGCTCGGACCCGACGCCGTGGTGGACGAAGAACAGCCCTTCGGGATCGTATTTCTTCTTCGCCGTTGCGAGCCGCTCGTAGTTCGCACCCCAGAAGGCTTGGCGCCAATCGGCCTCGAAGAAGTCGCTCTCGGAGAGGTACGACCCCGGCGCCGGGACCAGCCGCCGCAATTCCGCGATCGCCCGGGCCACGGCGCCCGCACCGCGGCGCAGGCGCGGAAGATCGGGTTCATGGCCGGCGAGGCCGGGGAACGCGGCCGGCGTGCTGGCGCCGCAGATCGCCAGCGCGAAGGCATCCAGCACCGCCGGATTGGTCGCCGTGTTGCGGCTGGCGGCGATCGCGTCGGCCGGAGCGCCCGCCAGCCCCTTGTTGAAGTGCAGCGCCATCCGCCAGTGCCGCGAACTCGCGAACACGGCGTCCGCCAGGTGACGCTGCCGGTCCCCGCCCAGCAACGAAGCCGGCAGCCAGACGGAGGCATAGCCGCCGATGAACTGCCCCGCCTCGTGCTGGTCGCCGGCGTAGAGGACGTTGCCAGGCGGCGCGCCCGCACGGTCGTCGGCGACCAGCAGCCCGGGTGCCCCCGCCTCCAGAGTGGCCGGGTCCCAGAATAGCCGCGCCGGCACTGCCACCATCCGGGGCGCCGGTGCGAGGCTGAAATCGCCCGGCGACGCGCTCACCCAGTCGAGGAACGGCCGCCAGACCGCCTCCGCCTGACCCCGGTCCAGCCCCTGGAACACCATGTGGATCTCGAGCGTGTTGTCGGGCCGGAAGGTGACGCTTTCACCCCAATGGCGGTTGAACAGCGCCGCGGCGTAGAATCCGAGAAAACGCCGGACCAGGCGGCGGAACGCGGCGTCGGAGGTCGCACGGACCGTGCCGAAGGCGACGCCGAAGAAGTCCGGCAGCGCGTGCGTCCGCAGCGTCAGCCGGGTGAGCACGCCGAGGCTGCCGCCGCCGCCGCCCTTGATCCCCCAGAACAGCTCGGGATCGGCGCAGGCGTTGGCGATCCGCACCGTGCCGTCGGCGGTGACGATCTCGGCCTCCAGCAGTCCCGCCGCGGCGCTGCCGTAGTTTTTCGAGAAACTGCCGAACCCGCCGCTCTGGATCAGCCCCGCGACGCCGACCGTGGCACAGCCGCCGCCCTGGACGTAGCGGCCCCGCCTGGTGGTCACCGCGTCGTAGGTGTGCATCCAGATCGCGCCGGCACCGACGGACACGGCCGGAAGCGGCGCCTGCCGCCCGGCGCAGCCGCGGGCGACGAACGCGTCGTGGTGCGTGATGGCGGTCATCCGGCGGGTCCAGATCAGCAGGGAATCCGGCGCATCGGACGTGCCCTGGTAGCTGTGGCCGCCGCCCTTCACGACCAGCCGCAAATTGTTCTGGCGGGCGAAGCCGACCGCCGCCGCGACATCCGCGGCGGTGCGCGCCGCCACCGCGTACGCGCTCGGCTCGGACGTCCATGCATCTACCCACCCCGAGGTCTGCGTCAGACCGGCCTGATCGCGGATGAAATACGGGTTCGTCAGCGCGCGGAACAGGGCGCCGCAGACCGCACCCTGCGGCGCGCTCCGGCATGCCGCGAGCGGCGACCGGACCCTGACGAGCTGGCCGCCCAGCCGATGGTTGAGCCGGTCCCAGCTCGCAGCCGACGGCCAGGCCGGATCGGACGGGCGGACGCGCCGCGCCGCGCGGGCGGCACGCGCCGGGCCGGTCCCTGCCAGCAGCAGCGGAACCGCCCCGCTCCGTGTCAGCAACGAACGTCGGCGCATGGCGCCTGCCCCATTGTGCGCGGCCCCATTTGCGCAGCCCCAGTTGCGCAGCGACAAATCTCTGCCCCAATAGCAGCGCAGGGCAA
>DATAYA010000274.1:0-4852 GCA_036272815.1 Acetobacteraceae bacterium | reverse complement strand
CGCCAATGCGGCTCGCCGCGCGGGCCTGGGAGACGCTGGTCGGCGGCACGCTCGGGCTGGCCGCGGCGCTGCTGCTCTTCCCGATCCGGGCTGCCGTCACGAGCCGATAGCCGGGTGTGTGTCCACGGAAACGCCGCGATCGTCGCGCGATTTTCATGGTGCTGCCGAAAGCCCGCGATCCCATTTTTCGCGATCACACCAGCATATGCAGGCGTCCGTCACGGTTAGGTGGAGCAACAAAAAAGCGGCCACGAGCATCTTCACGGAAGCGCAGCAATTGCGGAACGAACACCCGGCTATCCTGGAGGCTCCGACCGAGCAAGAATTGTTGCAAACCCATGACCGGGACGACAGCATGACCGAGCCGACAGGCAGCGGGGTTCTGCGCGTCGAGTACGCCGACCCGCACGACATCCGGGATTTGCGCGAGCCCCTCCCGAATGCCCTCCTGTTCTTCCGGCGCTGGCTCGCCAATCCCCTCCAGATGGGCTCGATCGTGCCGTCCTCGCAGGCGCTCTGCCGGCGCATCGTGCGCCATGCCTGGCCGGAGCCGGGCCGCGCGGTCCTGGAACTCGGCGCGGGAACGGGCGTGATCGGCCGCGCGCTGCTGGCCGCCGGACTGCCGCCGTCGCGCCTGGTCGCGATCGAGATCGTGCCGCAAATGGCCGACCACCTGGCGCGCGCGCTGCCGGGTGCCACCGTGATCGCCGGCGATGCGCGCTCGGCCGCGACGCTGCTGCCGGAGCGGCTGCGCAGTCGCATCGGCAGCGTGGTCTGCGGCATCCCGCTGGTCTTGCTGCCGCTCGCCGAGCAGCGCCGCTTCATCGACGCGATCGCGGCCGCCGCTCCCGGCCGCGGCTTCCTGCACTACAGCTACTGCGTCACGTCTCCCTTGCCCGCCGCCAAGCTCGGGCTGCGCGCCGAGCGGGTCGCCTGGACGCCGCTCAACTTTCCGCCCGCGAGCGTCTGGCGCTACACGCCCGCCTGATCGCCCGCGTCTGGCAGGGCTTCCAAAGCGTCACATCCGTACCACAACGTGCCGCGAATGCCTGCTGCACCGTTGCAACGGCGCACAGGCCCGGATTATGGATGGTGCGGACGAGGAAGCCGCAACAAAGGAGCATCGCGTCGATGTTGAAGATGCAAGTGCCTACGGGCCTGTTCGTGGGCGCCGCCCTGCTGATGCCGGTCTTGGTTGCCGGTTGTGCCACCCAGCCGACGGCCGCCCCGCCCGCCACGCCGACCGCCGCGGCCACCGCGCCGATGGCGCCCGCGATGACGCCGATGGATCAGGCGCGCCTTGAGGTGGGGAATCTGGAGAACGCGATCGCGACGCGCAACACGACCGAGGCGACAGCCTCGCTCGACCGCCTCCAGGCGCTGATACCGCAGGTCGGGATGAGCGCCACTGCGATGGGGACGGTAACGGCGGGCATCACGCGCACGCGACGTCTTGTGAACGCGGGGTCCTGGGCGGGCGCGGCCCAGGCCGTCACGCAGACCCGGAGCACTCTGTACTCCAACAGAGGGGGCGGGGGCCAGGGCTGAGGGTTTGTGAAGGAAGGCAACGAGACCGGCGCGTTCGGACAGCGATCAATAACTGACGCGGGGCATTTTCTTCGCATGTTGGATCGCTTCTGCGGGCTCTGAGCGTCCGGCCGATCTCCGCCGTACCGGTGGCGCGACACCTGCACGCGGCAAACGCCGCAATGCCGGTGGTCGCGCCACCCGTACGCGCCAGCACGATCTGGGCACCCAGCGCCGGCGCATCCGGTGCCAGCGGGTTGCGGCCCATCCGCCGCTGCGGATCCGGGCGTTGGCGCAGCGGTACACCATCGCGTGCGGCGCGTTCGCCTCCACGCTCATGGTCACGCTGGCGGTGAGCGGGAGCAGCCGCCGCGGCACTGCTGGTGTTCCCGATCCGGATCGCGGTCCCGGGCAGGTCACGCAGTTCCGGCGCTACACGCGGGCCGCATCGAAGGTGTCCACCCGCGCCATCGCCTGATGCTCGAACAGCCGGCGATAGATGCCGTCGCGTGCCAGCAGCCCGTCATGCGTCCCCTGCTCGACGATGCGCCCGCGTTCGAAGACGAGGATGCGGTCCATCGCGCGCACGGTCGAGAGCCGGTGCGCGATCACGATCGCGGTGCGCCCCTGCATCAGCCGCGCCAGCGCCTGCTGGATCAGGTGCTCGGAGACGCTGTCGAGGCTCGACGTCGCCTCGTCCAGCATCAGGATCGGCGCGTCCGCCAGGATCGCGCGCGCGATCGCGACCCGCTGCCGCTCACCGCCCGAGAGCTTGATGCCGCGCTCGCCCACCAGCGTCGCATAGCCGCGCGGCAGGAGTGCTATGAACTCGTGCGCATTCGCCAGCCGCGCCGCCTGCACGATCTCGGCCGCACTCGCGCGCGGCCGCGCGTACGCGATATTCTCGGCGAGGGTGCGATGAAACAGGATCGGCTCCTGCGGCACCACCGCGATCGCGGCGCGCAGGCTCGCCTGGCGGACCGTGCGGATGTCGGTGGCGTCGATCAGCACCCGCCCGCCGGTCACGTCGTAGAGGCGCTGGATCAACCGCGTGAAGGTCGTCTTGCCGGAACCGGAGACGCCGACCAGCCCGACCCGCTCGCCGGCGCCGATCGTGAGCGAAAGCCCGTCGAACAGCGGCGCGGCGTGGCCAGGATAGTGGAAGCCGACGCGATCGAAGGTGATCGCGCCCGCGACGATGGGCGCCGCCACGGCGTCCGGTCGGTCGGCGATCGCCACCGGCTCGGCGGCGAGTGCCACCATCTCCTCCATGTCGTTGACCGAGCGTTGCAGGTTGCGGACGTGAAAGCCGATATGCGCGAGATAGCCGTGGATCACGAAATAGGCGGTGAGCACGGTCGCGACGTCGCCGCCGGTCGCGTGCCCGTGCCACCATAGCAGCAGCGCGAGGCCGACCACGATCAGCCGCAGCCCGACGAGCGCCGAGACCTGCGCGGTGCCGTTGTTGGTGGCGCGCATCCAGCTCCGCCGCGTCCGCGCCCGCCATTTCGTGATCGCGGCACCGAGCCGCACCTCTTCCCGCGTCTCGGCGCCGAACGCGCGCACGACCGCGTTGCAGGTGACCGCATCGGCCAGCGCGCCGCCGAGGCGCGTGTCCCAAAGGTTCGCCAGCCGCGCCGAGGGTGCGACGTAATTGAGCGAGAGCAGCACCGCCATCGCGAGATAGAGCGCGCCGCCGCCCGCAATCGCGATCCCCATCGCCGGCCAGTGCCAGCCGAGCAGCACCGCCATGCCGGCCAGCACCACCACCGCCGGCATCAGCGCCAGCAGCAGCGTGTCGGTGAGCAGGTCGAGCGCCCAGACCCCGCGCGTCACGCGGCGCACCACCGAGCCCGCGAAGCTGTTGGCGTGCCACTCCGCCGACAGGCGCAGCAGGCGGCCGAACGTCGTTGTCAGGATCTCGCTCATCGCCCGCAGCGTCAGCCGCACGGTGCCGAGATTGGCGAGGTGACGGAGTGCGGCGTTGGCGACGCCGAGCGCCAGCATCACCAGGATCGCGGCAACGCCCGCATCCCAGCCCGCCCGTCGCGGTGCGCCGGAGGCCGACACGGCATCGACGAGCCGCCCCGCATAGATCGGCACCACCACGTCGGCGAGCGTCGCGGCCAGCATCGCGAGCGCCACGCCGCCGACCAGCCAGCGCTGCCCGCGCCAGCTTGCGAGCACGAAGCGCAGCACCCGCGCCCAGGAGATCGTGCCGCGGCCGTGCCCGGTCGTTCCAAGCCCGGTCGTTCCAAGCATGGACCGCATCTACCGTGCCGTCCGGTGCGCGCGCAAGCACAGGGCCGACACGGTCGCGGGTCAGTTTCAACCCGCTGTCCCCCGCTGCCATCGTCTCCGCCGCCATCGTCTCCACCGTCATGGCCGGGCTTGATCCGGCCATCCGGCGCGTGGCGCTCAATCATCGAGCGGCCGCGCAGTTCGCCGAACGGGATCATCACATGCTCGCGACAGGCGGGACGTTGCTGCAGCCGCTCGTACCATGCCGCCACGTTCAGTGACGGACCCTCGATGTCGAGGTTGAAATAGCGAAAGAGCGGGGTGCCGGCGGGGATATCCGCAAGGCAGAGCATATTCCCGATCAGGAATGGCGGGTTTGCGAGAGTGCCGCCCAGAGTCGCGAACAGATCGCTGCAGCGTTTGAAAACCATTGTCAGGAGACTTGGGAGAGGAATATGGCCAGCGACAGAGGTATTGGATCGGCGGCGATCCGGGGAATCCCCGTTTAGGCTCGCGCCCCGGACATACGCATGCCGCCCGACATACACATGCTGCCCCGCGACGTAACCCGTAATCCGCTGTGACGGCACGGACCGCCACTGCTTGGAGATTTCAGGGTCTTATTTGCTTAGCGGGCGGCCCGGGCCCGACACGCGCGTGAGCGTGCCGGCATCGGAAGGCGTCACTGCCGAATAGGATCATGCGCGACGATGTCGCCGTGTCCGGAACCCGTCACCCAAGGGAGGCCGTCATGCCATCAACAAAGCCCTTCACCAACGCCGCCGGCGCCCCGGTCGCCGACAACACCAACATCATGACCGCCGGCCGGCGCGGCCCGGCGCTGCTGCAGGACATCTGGCTGATCGAGAAGCTGGCACATTTCGACCGCGAGGTGATCCCCGAGCGGCGCATGCATGCAAAAGGCTGGGGCGCCCACGGCACCTTCACGGTGACGCACGACATCACGCGCTTTACAAAGGCGAAGATTTTTTCCGAAATCGGCAAACAGACGCCGATGTTTGCCCGCTTCTCGGTGGTCGCCGGCGAACGGGGTGCCGCCGATGCCGAGCGTGACATCCGCGGC
>DATAYA010000273.1:0-3405 GCA_036272815.1 Acetobacteraceae bacterium | reverse complement strand
AGGGGCTCCGCCCCTGCACCCCGCTCAAGGCACAGCCTTGAGAATCCCTTCGTCAAGGGTTTCCAAAGCGCCGATGCCCTTTGACGGGTTTGCGCAGAGCCCAATCTTCTTTCCATGATCGACAAGCTCGAAATCCTCATCGCCCTTGCCCGCGAGCGCCATTTCGGTCGCGCCGCCGAGGCCTGCGGCGTCACCCAGCCCACCCTCTCCGCCGGCCTCAAGCAGCTCGAGGAGAGTTTCGGCACCCTCCTCGTCCACCGCGGCAGCCGCTTCCAGAGCCTCACCCCGGAGGGCGAGCGCGTGCTCGCCTGGGCGCGCCGTATCGTCGCCGATGTGCGCGCGATGCAGGCCGATATCCGCACCCTCAAGCGCGGCCTCTCCGGCCATCTCCGCCTCGCCGCCATCCCGACCGCGCTCGCGATGGTGCAGGTGCTGACCACGCCCTATCGCGAGGCGCATCCTGACGTGCGCTTCACCGTGCTGTCCTGCACGTCGGACCAGATCCTCGACTACCTGGAGAACCTGCAGGCCGATGCTGGCCTCACCTATCTCGACCGCGAGCCGTTGGGCCGGTTGCGCACCATCCCGCTGTTCCACGAGCACTACCGGCTGATGACCTCGCGCGGCAGTCCGCTCGGCGATCGCGACAGCGTGACCTGGGCGGAGGTGGCACATGTCCCGCTGTGCCTGCTGACGCCGGACATGCAGAACCGCCGCATCATCGACCGCCTCCTGACGGCCGCCGGCGGCTCGCCCACGGCGACGCTGCAATCCAACTCCATGATCCTGCTGTTCGCACATGTCCGCACCGGGCGCTGGGCGAGTGTCATGCCCGAGACGCTCGCGATCACGCTGGGCCTCACCGATACCATTCGCGCCATCCCGATCATCGAACCGGACGCAGCGCCGGTCGTGGGCCTCGTGGCCCTGAACCGTGACCCGATGACACCGCTGGTGGCCGCGATCCTCGAACTCGCGCGGCGGATCGAGGTGCGATAGCCTTTCTGATAGTTTTTCTCGATCGCAGCACGAAACCGCCGCCTTGATCCGGATGCCCCAGGCGCCTTTATGGAGGTGTACAGGAGGCGTTGCTTGACCCGAACCGAGCCGTGGGATCCTGCCCGCGCACGCAGTATCATCGACGAACATGCGGCACGTCCGGGCGCGGGCCTGCCGATCCTGCACGCGCTCCAGGCCGAGTTCGGCTGCATCCCGGCCGACGCCATTCCTCTCGTCGCCGACGCACTCAACCTCAGCCGCGCCGAAATCCACGGTCTTGTCAGCTTCTATCACGATTTCCGCGAGCATCCGCCGGGAAGGCGCGTCCTGCGCCTCTGCCGCGCCGAGGCGTGCCAGTCGATGGGTGGCGCGGCGCTCGCCGATGCGCTCCTCGCGCGGCACCGCGTGACCTGGGGAGAGACCACGGCGGACGGCGCGCTCACGATAGAACCGGTCTATTGCCTTGGCCTCTGCGCGACCGCCCCCGCCGCCCTGCTCGACGACGCACCGCTCGGCCGGCTCGACGCCGCATCTCTCGACGCGGCGCTCACGCCATGACGCTGCGCCTGTTCCTGCCCCGCGACGCCGCCGCCCTAGCCGTGGGTGCCGAGGCGGTCGCCGCCGCCATCCGTGCCGAGGCCGCCGCACGCGGCCTCGCTATCGAGATGATCCGCACCGGCTCGCGCGGCATGATGTGGCTGGAGCCGCTGCTGGAGGTGGAAACCGCCGATGGCCGCATCGCCTACGGTCCGGTCGCCCCCGCTGATGTTCCAATGCTGTTCGCGGCCGGCATCGAGACCGGGAGCGCCCATCCGCTCCGCATCGGCCGGCCAGAGGCGCACCCCTTCCTCTCCGCCCAGACCCGCATCACCTTCGCCCGCTGCGGCATCATCGACCCGCTCGATCCGGCCGACTGGCGCTCCCATGGCGGCGGCGCCGGGCTCGCCCGTGCCCGCGACCTCGGCCCGGCGGCCACCCTCGCCGAAATCGCGGCCTCCGGCCTGCGCGGCCGCGGCGGCGCCGGCTTCCCCGCCGGCATCAAGCTGAAGACCGTCGCCGAGGCTCCCGGCGCGCAGAAATACATCGTCTGCAACGCCGACGAGGGCGACAGCGGCACCTTCGCCGACCGGATGCTGATGGAGGGCGATCCCTTCGCTCTGATCGAGGGCATGGCCATCGCCGGCTTCGCGGTCGGTGCGACGCTCGGCTATGTCTATTCCCGCTCCGAATACCCGAACGCCAACGCGATTCTCGCCGCCGCCCTCGGCCTCGCCCGCGCCGACGGCCTGCTCGGAGCCGATTTCGACGTCGAACTGCGCGTCGGCGCCGGCGCCTATGTATGCGGCGAGGAGACGGCACTTCTCGACAGCCTCGAAGGCAAGCGCGGCCAGGTGCGCGCCAAGCCGCCGCTGCCTGCGCATCGCGGCCTGTTCGACTGCCCCACCGCCGTCAACAATCTCGTCTCGCTGGCTACGATCCCCGCCATCCTCGCCCGCGGCGGCGAGTGGTACGCCTCGTTCGGCATCGGCCGATCGCGCGGCACCATGCCGATCCAGCTCGCCGGGAACGTGCGCCACGGCGGCCTGTTCGAGGCCGCCTTCGGCCTGACGCTCGGCGACCTCGTGCTCGGCATCGGCGGCCGCACCGCGAGCGGACGGCCGGTGCGCGCGGTGCAGGCCGGCGGCCCGCTCGGCGCCTACTTCCCGCCGGCGCTGTTCGACACGCCCTACGACTACGAGGCCTTCACCGCCGCCGACGGCCTGATCGGCCACGGCGGCCTCGTCGTGTTCGATGACACGGTGGACATGGCCCGCATGGCGCGTTTCGCGATGGAGTTCTGCGCGATCGAGAGCTGCGGCAAATGCACCCCCTGCCGCATCGGCGCGGTGCGCGGCACCGAGGTCATCGACCGCATCATCGCCGGCAACCGCGTGCCCGAAAACCTCGTTCTGCTCGACGAGTTGTGCGTGACGATGAAACTCGGCTCGCTTTGCGCGCTGGGCGGCTTCACGCCCTATCCGGTGCAGAGCGCCGTGCGGCACTTCCCCGAAGATTTCCACCGCGCCTCGCTCGCGGCGGAGTGAAAGGAGCCTGCAATGGCCCTCGTCTCGGAAACCGATTTCGGAACCCCCGTCTCCGCGGCTACGAAGATGGTCACGCTTACGATCGACGGCACCGCCGTGCGCGTCCCCGAGGGCACGTCCATCATGCGCGCCGCGATGGGCGCCGGCGTGCGGGTGCCAAAACTCTGCGCGACCGACAGCCGCACCGCGTTCGGGTCCTGCCGCCTCTGCCTCGTCGAGATCGCCGGCCGCGCCGGCACGCCCGCCTCCTGCACCACGCCCGTGGCGGAAGGCATGGTGGTGCGCACACAGACCGACCAGCTGGCAAAACTCCGTCGCAACG
>DATAYA010000272.1:0-6107 GCA_036272815.1 Acetobacteraceae bacterium | reverse complement strand
GCCTCGGCGCGCCCGTACTGGACCGGCCACGCGCCCTGCGCCCCGAGCGCCTTCGCCGCCCGCAGCGGCCAGACCGGATCGGCCAGGATCGCGCGGGCCAGGAACACTAGATCGGCCCGTCCGTTCGCCACGATCTCCGCCGCGTGCTCCGGCGCCCGGATCAGCCCGACGGCGCCGGTCGCGATCCCCGCCTCGCGCCGGATCGCGTCGGCGAACGGCACCTGATAGCCCGGATGCAGCGAAGGGATGCGGACCGTCGGCAGGATGCCGCCCGAGGAGCAGTCGATCAGGTCGACATCGCCGCGCTCCCGCAACCGCCCTGCGAGGGCCACGCTGTCGGCGAGGGTGAGGCCGCCTTCCGCCCAGTCGGTGCAGGAGAGGCGGACGAACAGCGGCAGCTCGTCCGGCCATTCGGCGCGCACGGCGTCGAGCACCTCCATCAGCGCCCGCGACCGGCCGGCGAGGTCGCCGCCATAGGCATCGTTGCGGCGGTTCGACAGCGGCGAGAGGAACGAGTGCAGCAGGTAGCCGTGCGCCGCATGGATCTCGATGATGCGGAACCCCGCCTCGCGCGCCATCCGCGCCGAGCGGGCGAACTCGGCCGCGATCTCGGCGATGCCGGCGGCCGAGAGCGGGGTCGGGTCGGTCGCCCCCGCCACGAACGGGATCGCGCTCGGCGCCAGCGGCACCCAGCCGCCATCCTCGGGCCGGATCGGCGCACCGCCCTCCCAGGGCCGCTGGCTCGACGCCTTGCGTCCGGCATGGGCGAGCTGCATCCCCGGCACCGCGCCGAGCCTTGCGATCAAGGCTGCCACGCGCGCCAGGAACGCCTGCTGCGGCGCGTCCCACAGGCCGAGGCAGCCATGCGTGATGCGTCCGACCGAGGAGACGTGCGTCGCCTCGGTGAACACGATCCCGGCGCCGCCGGCCGAGCGGGCGCCGAGATGCTGGACGTGCCAGTCGTCGCCAAGGCCGTTCGTCGCGCTGTACTGGCACATCGGCGAGACGACGAAGCGGTTGCGGGCGGTGACCGAGCGGAAGGTGATGGGTTCGAACAGCATTCGGGTGCTCCGGAAGAAAGCCGGGGGCGCTGCCCCTCGACCCCGCCGGGGCCGGAAGGCCCCAGACCCCGGGGGCGGGTTTGGGGCAGCGCCCCAAGACTTGCTACCCTTCCCGATCACGTTCCGGGAGGCAACCCATGCGCCTGCAAGGCAAGATCGCGCTGATAACCGGCGCCGGCAGCGGCTTCGGCGAAGGCATCGCCCGCCGGTTCGCCACCGAGGGTGCGCGCGTCGTCGCGGCCGACCTGAACCTTGCCGCCGCCGAACGCGTGGCTGCCGAAACCGGCGGCCTCGCGGTCGGCGGCGACGTGAGCGTCGGTGCGGACGTGCGCGCGATGGTCGCCGCCGCCGTCGATCGCCTGGGCGGGCTCGACGTCGTGGTGAACAACGCCGGCACCACGCACCGCAACCGGCCGATGCTGGAGGTCGAAGAGGCGACGTTCGACCGCATCTACGCGGTGAACGTGAAATCGCTCTACTGGATGGCGCAGGCCGCGGTTCCGGTGCTGCGCGCGCAGGGCCGCGGCGGGTCGATCATCAACATCTCCAGCACCGCCGGCATCCGCCCGCGACCGGGCCTCGTCTGGTACAACGGCACCAAGGGGGCGGTGAACACGATGACGATGTGCATGGCGACGGAGCTTGCCGCCGACAACATCCGCGTCAATTCCGTCTGCCCGGTCATGGGCGCCACCGGCCTCCTCGCCGAGTTCATGGGCGTGCCCGACACGCCGGAGGCACGCGCCCGCTTCATCGCCTCGATCCCGCTCGGGCGGATGAGCACGCCCGCCGACATCGCCAATGCCTGCGTGTTCCTCGCCGAGGATTCGTCTTCGTTTCTCACCGGCACCTTGCTGCCGGTCGATGGCGGGCGCTGCGCGTGACGGGGCGCTTGACGGGGCGCCGGTGAACATCCTCTCGATTCAGTCCTGGGTCGCCTACGGCCATGTCGGCAACGCCGCTGCGGCTTTTCCGCTGCAACGTCTCGGCGCCGAGGTATGGGCGATCCAGACCGTGCAGTTCTCCAACCACACCGGCTACGGGCACTGGACCGGCGAGGTGTTCTCCGGCGCCTCGGTGCGCGCGCTGGTGGACGGCATCGCGGCGCGCGGCGTGCTGCCGGCATGCGACGCGCTGCTCAGCGGCTACATGGGAGATGCGGCGATCGGCGAGGCGATCCTCGATGCCGCCGGACGCGTTCGCGCGGCCAATCCGCGCGCGATCTGGGCCTGCGACCCGGTGATCGGCGACGTCGAGGAAGGCGTCTATGTCCGGCCCGGCATCGAGGATTTCCTGCGCGAGCGCGCCGCTCCCGCCGCCGACATCCTGACGCCGAACCATTTCGAGCTGGAGCGGCTGACGGGCGCGCGCTGCGCGACGCTCGCCGATGCGCTCCGCGCCGTCGCCCGGCTGCACGCGGCCGGCCCGCAGACGATCCTCGTCACCAGCCTGCACACCGAGGCGACGCCCGATGACGCGATCGACCTCCTGGTCTCGGAGGGCGGGGCGGCGCACCTGCTGCGCACGCCGCGGCTGCCGGTGCGGATGAACGGCACCGGCGATGCGATCGCCGCCCTGTTCCTGTTCCATCGCCTCCGCACCGGCGATGCGCGCGCGGCGCTGGAGGCGGCGGCGAGCGCGCTGCATGGGGTGCTGCGGGCGACGATGGAAGCCGGCGCGCGCGAGCTGGCGCTGGTCGCAGCACAGGACGAGATCGTCTCGCCGAGCCGGAAGTTCGCTGCGGTTCCGATCGCGAGCCGGCGCTGATCCCGCTGCGTCGGCGGCGCGTCCCTCGCGCCCGTGGCCGTGGGATCAACCCGGCTCCGCCAGGCGCCACAGCCCCAGGCTCTTGTCCTGATAGCCCGGTTCCGGACAGTCCTCGCGGATCATGGCGGTCGGCGGAGGCCAGGCGAACGGCGGCAATTGCAGGTTCACCGGGCGCCAGTCGCGGCCGTGCAGGTCCTCGTTGCGCGTCCGTTCGGGGAAGGTCGTCGTCAGCAGCCAGGCGGAGCCGCTGCGGCGCAGGTTGCGCAGGACGCGCCTGATGTCGCGGTCGGGCAGGTGGCCCATCAGGTCCCGGCACAGGATCAGGTCGAAGCGCCCGGGCACGCTCCGCGCGATATCCATGACGATGAAGCTTCGGCCGGACCGCCCGTAGCGCTGCCGGTTGGCGTCCACGAGTGCGGCCACGATGTCCGCGCCGGTGTAGCTGACGTCTTCCAGGGCGAGGAGGCCCATCCAGTTGAAGTCGCCGCACGGGATGTCCAGCAGCGAATGCACGCCGAGCCGGCGGCACAGGCTCGGCAGCGCCGCACGGATCGCCTCCGTCTCGGCGAGGCTTGATCCGCGGCCGGAACGGGATTCCGGGTCGCGCCAATAGTTGCGGGTGTACCGATCCGTGAACCGCCGGCGCCGCGTGAGGTCGGCCAGCAGGTGGTCGCGCATGACGCGCTCGGCGATCGCGGCACCCGGCACGGCCCGCACCAGCTTGCGCAGGGCAGCGCCCGGTCTGCGGCCGGACTTCTCCGATCCCATGACGCACCTCCTGGATCGAGACTGGGTGGAGCTTCAGGTCTTTCGTGCCCGGGCAGACCCGCCCTGGGCAGACCCGCCCTGGGCAGACCCGCTCTGGGCAGACCCGCGCTTTGCCGCATCGAGGCGCGCGGCGAGGCGGCGCCAGCGGTCGCGCAGCGCCCGGCGCAGGTAGGGCAGGTCCGTCACCGCGCGCTCGCGCGTCAGCCGCTCGTAGAGTGCGACCTTCGCCTCGGTGTAGGGCCAGTCATTGTGCCGGGCGACGGGACCGTTCTCGATATAGCCGAAGGGGATGCCCATCCGGCGCAGCTCCGCCGACATGAACGGGTCCTCGCCGCCGAGCCGCATCGGATACAGCTCTTCCAGCCGGACCCGCTTGAACACCGCGACCGGCAGCGCCGTGCAGCCGCCGAGCAGGAACTCGGTCCAGCCGACCACCACCTCCTCGTCGAGCAGCCGGTCGCGCTCCGTACTGTCCTTGCTCGTGGCCGCGTAGGAGCTGCGCGGCGGCGCGTTCCGCGCGGCGGGGATCGGCAGCACCTCGCGCCGCCCGGCGAAGCGGAACCCGTATTCCTCGCAATTGAGCAGGCGCAGCCCGAACGCGACCTCCGCCGATCCGAGCCGCAGCCGCGCCGCGTGGAACGCCTTGAGCAGGTGGACGTCCCAGTAGTTCGACAGGATCTCGATGTCGTTGTCGAACAGCACGGCCAGCCCGTCCGCGAGCATGTCGCGGATCTGCAGCAGCGCCCGCCCCTTGCCCACGTTGCGGCTGTTCTCGACGAGGCGGAACCGCTCCGTCCGGGCGGCGAGATCGCGCAGGTATTCCACCGTGCCATCGGTGCTGGCGTTGTCCACGACGATGATCTCGATCGGCGTGTGCGTGTGCCGCAGCAGGCCGTCGAAGAACTTGCGCGTGTGCTCCAGCCGATTGAACGTGATCGTGCCGACCGTGAAGCGGTCGAACACACGCCAGGCATAGGCTTGCGCCGGGTCGAAGGCGAAGAGCTCCGGATTGAACTCCCCACGCCGGCTCATCGGGCCAGCATCTCGTCGAGAGTGGCGCCGAACCGTGCCGCGTAATTCTGCGCGAGCACCCGCGTAGCGGTCGCCCGCGCCGCCGCCCCCATCCGCTCCCGCGCGGGCCGGTCCAAGACGAGATGCCGGAGCGCGGCCACCGCCCCCGGCCGGCCGAAATCGACGAACACGGAATCCACCCCGTCCTGCATGATCTCCCGGCAGCCGATCACGTCGCCCTTGGCGCAGACCGGCGGCACGCCCGCGCGCATCGCCTCGAACGGGGCGATGCCGAAGCTCTCGTAGCGCGAGGTGTGCAGGAACAGGCCGGCTTCGGCAAGCAACGGGCCAAGGCTCGCGACCGGACCCGCGAACGTCACCCGGTCGCTCACGCCGACCGCCGCCGCGCGGGCTTGCAGCCGGCCCAGCTCCGGCCCGCCGCCCGCGATGACGAAGCGGCACGGCAGGTCCGTCAGTTGCGCCGCCAGGTCGAGCACGGCGCCGAGATGCTTCCCGCGCTCCAGCCGGCCCGCGCTGAGCACCGTGACCGTCGCGTTCTCGCGCCGCGGCGCGGGCGCGGATTCCGCCGGGAAGGCCGGGTGCAGCACGAGCGGCCGCAAGCCGGGCATCGCCTCCCAGCGCCGCAGCTCGGCCGCGTGCGTCTCGCTCGCCACCACGGTGCGGCCGGCCAGCCGCGCCATCCGCCGCTCCAGCCACGCATATTGCAGGAAGCGCAGGCCCGCCTGGCCGCCCGACGCTGCGAACCACTCCTGCCGCGGCACGCAGGAGAGCGACAGATAGACCAGCCGCCGTGGCTTCACCCGTCGCAGCATGCCCGCGAAATGCGGGTCGAGTGCCACCACGAGGTCGGCCTCCCGCAGCGCCGGCGGCACGTTGCTGCGGGCAAGCTGCCGGGCGCGGTGCAGCGGCGCCACGCGCCAGAGCGGTCCGCGGGGTGAAGCGGGACGCTCCAGGACGATCTGCCGCACGCCGTCCGGTGCCGCGCCGGGCTGATCGTGGGAGAGCACGGTGACGTCGTGGGCGGGTGCCAGGGCCGCGACGAGATGGCGCAGGATGGTGACGCCGCCGCCGATCGCGTCGAGGCCCTGGTTGTTCAGGAACGCGATGCGGGCGCGGCCGGCCGGGTCCCCTCTCGGCGCTGACCGGGCCATGCCTGCCCCCGCTTAGGCCGCCGCCGCCTTCGGGGCGGGCGCGAGGCCGACCGTGCGCTTCAGCTTCGTCATGACGCGGTCGGTCAGCGTGAATTGCCAGTCCACGGCGATGCGGTGCCGGGCGCGGCGGATCTCGGCCGTGCTCATGTGCCGCGACGGCAGCACCGGGCCGGTGAAGGAGCCGAGATCCTCCCAGTCGAGCGCGCCGAGATCGCCAAGCTCGCCCGACTTGCTCAGCTCGTCGAAGAACGGCGTGCCGGGATAGGGGACGAAATACGCAAGCTGCACGGAGTCCGGCCGGGTCCGGCGCAGGAACCGCGTGGTGTTG